>NZ_DATCMV010000122.1:0-39742 GCF_036563125.1 Microbulbifer sp. | reverse complement strand
TTGATTATTTGCCCCAAGAATGCGCCTCCAGCCCGCGCGGCGTCAAGATTCCCGCCAATCTTATGTCCTTATTGGTGTCAGGAAAACTGATCACCCTGCCCACTATCCCCAATGCGACCAAACCTACATAACGCTTTGATTAATAAACAAAAAATTAAAATTTTCTCGGATCTCCCAAGTTAATGGGCAGTGTAATCGTTTGTAATTGGCAAAGTGACTGAAGTATGCACAATACTGTATGGACAACCAGCAAAGGAGGTGCCTGTGGAATATTTACCCCGCTCTATTCCTGCCCCGCCGGTGCGGTTCATGGATCGATTGCGCGCTTTTATGCGGGCAAAAAGGTTGGCCTACCGGACCGAAGATAGTTACTGCCACTGGATTCGGGATTTCATTCGATTCCACGGAATGCAAAGGCCAGAGTGCCTGGGGGCTACGCAAATCGACCAATGGCTATCGCATCTCGTCTGCGATCGTTCCGTGTCGGTAAACACCCAGAAGATTGCACTGAATGCTGTGGTGTTTCTTTATCGTCAGTTTTTGCGGCTGGATATTGAGCCGCTACAGTTCAGCCGCGCGAAAAAAGGGCGTAAGTTACCGGAGGTGTTCAGCCATGAGGAGGCCACGCGAGTCTTGTCATTGATGTCTGGCCCCGCATCGCTCGCTGCTTCGCTGATGTATGGGTCGGGTTTGCGTGTGATGGAGGCTGCGAGATTACGGGTCCGCGATCTGGACTTTGACCGTCGTTCGCTAATAGTGCGGGAATCCAAGGGCGAGAAGTGGCGCAATACTCTTTTGCCGGAATCATTGCTTGCTTCGCTTAAGTCGCAGGTCGAAATGGCGACAGCGCTGTACCGGCGCGACCTTGAGGAGGGTTTTGGCACTATTTATGCGCCGGGCAGGCGATCCTCTTCTGATCCAGACTCAGCTATTGAATGGCTTTATGTGTTTCCCGCGCAAAATCGCGCTTTGTGCCCGATTACCCAAGTGGTGCGCAGGCACCATATGCGGGAACAGCAGATACGTCGCGCGGTACGCAGGGCGATCAAACAGGCGGGGGTTGCAAAATTGGCGAGTTGCCATACATTCCGTCATTCATTTGCGACCAATCTTCTTGCCGCGGGAACCAGTATTCGGGATATACAGGAGTTACTCGGCCACAGGGATGTGAGTACGACGATGATTTATACCCACGTTATTGGAAAACACAAAGACGGCGCGATCAGTCCACTCGATTATCTGCGCTGAGTCGCGAACGACTCAGCGCAGTATCAAGCAAAATATCCTGCTTATTTGATACCCAGGACTTCCTTACCCTGGATGAATGTCACATCCACCGGAATGTCCGCGTCGGCCAGGCGATCCAGGTCGGACTGCAGTTCAGGGCTGATCACGCCCATACCGTCCAGCAGTTCCACCGCCTTGGTGTAGTTGCCATCACCCTGCACGGTCAGGATCAGGTTGGACAGCTTGGTCATGGCCGCCTGCATTTTTTCGAAGTCGACACTGTACTGGCCAGTGGCTTCATCGCGGGTAAAGGCGCCTTCGTTTTTGAAGAAATTGAAGCGCATCATGTTCGCCTTGCCATGGGCACTGGCGGCACCGAAGCGTACGCTGCGGAAAATACCGGCGAGGAAGGTGACGTAGTTGTCCATCAACTCGCCGTCTGCCAGTTCACCCTTTTCGTGCAGTTTGGTGATCATGTACAGGCCGAGGATATCCGCCTTGCCCTCTTCCAGCGCGGAGGAGGTTTCCTTCAGCGCCTGGCGAACGTTCGCACCGTCGGTAACGGTTTTCTTGATACCGAGGCCGTGGGCGACTTCGTGGAACATGGTGTTGGCAAAGAACGCATCAAAGGTGATGTGCTTGCGCTGGTCTTCCGCAATCAGCTGTGCGCTGATCGGTACCATGATCTGGTCGAACTTCGCGCGCATCGCATTTTTCAGCTGCAGGCGACGGGTGCCTTTTTCCAGCTGCACCTCTTCATCGTTTGGCAGGTTGATGGCGATGGTCTTGGAGCCGGCGTTGCTGTGGCCCGCGTAGTAGAGCACGTCGTAGGCGTTCAGGTCGGAATCGGTTCCAGGCGTTTCTGCCTTGTACTTGTCATCCACCGGCAGGCCACGCTGCAGTTCCGGCAGGAACGCGGCGAACTTGGCCAGTTTCTCGCTCCACGCCATGTCTTTCAGCAGTACATAGGCTTCATAGGCGGTGCGGTAGGCAAACAACTGGTCTTCGTAGTTTTCGATCGGGCCGATTACCACGTCGATGCGGTTGTTCTTCATGTCCATCCACGCCATATCACTGTCGCGGAACTGGTCACTGGTCAGCGCGTCGGCACGCAGGTTCAGGTAAGCGGCGAATTCGGCATCTTCTGCCAGTGCGGATGCTTCGCGCAGCAGGGCGGCAGCCTTTTCCAGCTCCGCTTTGTAGGCCTGGTGGTAGGGCAGCAGCTCGAGCTTGCCGTTACTACCGCGGCGTACCAGAGAGTACTGGCCGTCTTTGCCCGGTTGCTTCCAGGCCTCGAATTCCTGCTTGGTCATGTCCTCGGGGTAGAACTCCGCACCCAGCGGCTTGTCGCCATAGCCTTCAATGAACGGCTTGTTGTCGTTCAGGCGATCCCAAGGACCATAGTTGATATCGGCGAATTTGCGCGCGGCGCTGTCATCGATACCGCTCAGCAGTTCCTGCGCGGGACCATAGGATTGCAGCCAGAACAGCTGGTCCATGATTTTGCTGGCGTCGATCAGTTTACCGATCAGTTGGCGCTGGTTATCCGACAGGGAGGAGAGATCCGCATTCAGCTCCACCGGCGCATAAATATTGAAGCGCGATGGGTCCACGCCCTTGGCGATGGCACCGGTCTGCGGGCCAGCGCTGGGAGACTTGGCATCAGCCTTGGGTTGGACCACGGCGGTTTCGGCCGCGGTGGAGACTTCCGGTTTGCTGGTGGATTTTTCGTCAGAAGAGCAGCCGGCGAAGATGGCGAGTGCCAGCGCGGAGGCGGCAAACGATGCAATACGATTTGCAGATTTCATTCTGATTCCTGCCTGTAATTTTATTTGAAGGAGGCCAGGCACTCTGTATGAGAGGCGCAGCGCCTTGCGCGCCACATTAAATGTGGCCCCGAGTTATGTCCAGCCATGGCGGCAACCCAGTGCGCCGGGCCGGATATTCGGCTGCAATTATGGGCAACTGCAGGAAAATACGTGGCGCGATAAAGAAACAAAAATACTATTCACGCCATAAATCCGGCTACACAATTATTACTGCGCCAGCGCTTCCGCATCCAGTGCACGCTCCCGCTGCTGCATTCGCCACAGCTCAGCGTAGTGGCCGTCGGCAGCAATCAGCTCGCTGTGGCTGCCCTGCTCCACCACACGCCCCTGGTCCATGACCAGTATCTGGTCCGCATCCACCACTGTGGACAAGCGGTGCGCGATCACCAGCGTGGTCTGTTCGCGGGAAATTTCCTGCAATGCACGCAGAATGCCCTGCTCGGAATGACTGTCGAGGCTGGAGGTGGCTTCGTCGAATACCATGATTGGCGGGTGCTTGAGCAGCGCACGGGCGATGGCCACCCGCTGTTTTTCGCCACCGGACAATTTCAGGCCGCGCTCGCCCACCATGGTGTCCGCCCCCTCTGGCAACTGCTGGATGAAATTGTCCAGCTGCGCGTGGCGGATCGCCTCCATCACTTCGGCATCGCTGGCATCCACGCGACCGTAGCGCACGTTCTCCAGAATGGACTGGTTGAACAGCACCGTATCCTGGGGCACCACGCCGATGGCGCCGCGCAGGGAATCCTGAGTGACCTCGCGGATGTCCTGGCCATCTACCAGAATGCTGCCCTGGTTGACGTCGTAAAAGCGGAACAGCAGTTTGAACAATGTGGACTTGCCGGCGCCGCTGGCGCCGACAATCGCAACTTTCTGCTTCGGTGCCACGGTAAAGCTGACGCCCCGCAGGATTTCCCGGTCGCGGTTGTAGCCGAAATGCACATCGCGGAATTCGATACTGCCCTGCGCCACGGCGAGACCACCCGCGGCCTGCGCGTCTTCGATCGCCGGCTTCACCTCGAGAATGGAGAACATTTTCTCGATGTTCGCCAGTGCGCCTTTCATCTCGCGATACACGAAACCGAGGAAGTTGAGCGGGATAAAAATCTGCATCATCACGGCGTTGATCAGCACAAAGTCACCGATGGTCATGGTGCCCTTAGTGACGTTGACTGCGGCCATCACCATGGCACCACACATGGCGGCGGCGATGATGAAAGCCTGGCCCGCGTTCAGCCCAAACAGTGACAGGCGATTTTTTCGGCGCGCCTGTTCCCAAGCTTCCAGTTCGCGATCGTAGTGACTGGCCTCGTGCCTTTCATTGCCGAAATACTTCACGGTTTCGTAGTTCAGCAGGCTGTCCACCGCGCGGCTGCTGCTCTGGGATTCCGCCTGGTTGAGCTCGCGCACATAGCGCGTGCGCCACTCCGTGGCGATCACGGAGAAGCTGATATAGGCCGCCACCGCACCCAGCACCAGCAGCGCGAACGCGGCACTGTAGTTCCACCACAGCAGCCCCACCACCATCAGGATTTCCACCAGGGTGGGCACGATGTTGAACACCATGAAACGCATCAGGAAACCGATGCCGGAGTTGCCGCGCTCGATATCCCGCGACAGCCCGCCGGTGCGGCGGTTGAGGTGGAAATCCAGGTCCAGGCGATGCAGGTGCTGAAAGACTTCGAGCCCGACGCGACGCTGCGCGCGCTCGGTCACACGGCCGAAAATGGTATCGCGCAGCTCGCCAAACAGTACCGAGGACAGGCGCACAAAGCCGTAGGCGAGCAGCAGTCCCAACGGCAAAGCTACGGCCGCGGCAGTGCCACCGGCGCGGTCGAGATCATCGACGATATGTTTGAGCAGAAATGGCAGGCCAACGCTGGCGGCCTTGGCGCCGACCAGGCACAACAGCGCCAGCAGCACCGGGCGCTTGAATTCCAACAGGTAGGGGAACAGGGTTTTCAGCGCGCTCCAGTGGACATCTTCCAGAGCGACGGCGGACTTGGGTCTCGGCATGATCAATCTCGGCAATTCAGGCGCGCAGTATAGCGGAGCCCGTGCCCGAACTGCCTAAAGCGACCCCAACGATCAACTGAGGGCTCTGACCGGCACGTCGTCCCGTCGCCCGATGGGCGCATCCAGCACCCGCACCAGGAACTCCGTCAGCACCCCGGCGGTAAAGCCCCAGATTTCGTAGCCTTCGTATTCGTAGGCCGGGAGGTAGATACGGCGCTGGTCGATGGTGATGCGATCGGTGCGGATACGCGGGTCATCGAAGAAGTAAGACAGCGGTACCCGGAAGATGGCGTCCAGCTCACCGGGATTGGGCGTTAGCGCTGCGTCCGGTGAGACGACCCCGAGCCAGGGGGTGACCGCCACCTGCCAGCGGGTATTTCTGGTCCACAGGGGCCCGAGAACCCGCACCTGGTCCGCGGGCAAGCCGATTTCCTCGTGGGTTTCCCGCAGCGCCGTGAACTCGAGGGAAGGGTCGGTTTCATCCCAGCGCCCACCGGGCAGCGAGACTTCGCCGGAGTGGCTGGAGAGCTGTTGGGAGCGCAGCGTCAGAATGACCTGCGGGTCCGGCTCGTCGGTCAGCGCCAGCAATACCGCCGCGTGCCCGTGTAAATCGGGCCCGCGGGGCACTTTTGCCTGCAATTCATCCTTCACTGCGGCAAACCGGCGTTCAATGATATTCAACATCGTTGTCATACTCTGGCACCGTTTCCTGCACTGGTGGTGCTCACGAAACTTCTGAAACTATACCCCGATTGCGGATCGTCCTCACCCCTGCGGTTCCGGGGAGGAGGTTCGCGCCCCGCCCTCACCCCGGTGCTTGGGTTTATGGCCACCCTTCACTTTCTCCCGCACGGACTGCACCAGCGCGTAGTAAATCGGTATCAGGAACGTCGACAGGATACTTGCAGCAACCATGCCACCGAACACCGCGAGGCCGAGAGAAACCCGGCTGGCGGCGCCGGCGCCGGTGGCGATGACCAGCGGAAAAATGCCCAGCACAAACGACAGTGCCGTCATCAGCACCGCACGAAAGCGCAGGCGTGTGGCCTCCAGTGCGGACTCCCGCACCGATTTGCCCTGATCCCGCTGCAGCATGGCGAATTCCACCATCAGAATCGCGGTCTTCGCCGCCATCGCAATCAGCAGCACCATGCCAATCTGGGTGTAGAGGTTGTTTTCATGCCCCATCAGCCAGCACGCCAGCAGACCGCCGCCAATGGCAATGGGTATCGCCAGCAGTACCGCAATGGGAATCGCCCAGCTCTCGTACTGGGCGACCAGAAACAGGTAGGCAAACAGCACCGCGAGCGAAAACAGGATTGGTGCCACATAACCGGCGCTGATTTCCTCCAGGCTGGAACCGGTCCACTCGTAGCTGTACCCCTCGGGCAACTGCGCTCCCAGTTCCTCCATGACCCGCATCGCCTGGCCGCTGGAATAGCCCGGAGCCGGCACGCCGTTGACACTGATGCTGTTGTAGAGGTTGTAGCGATTCACCGTCTGTGGACCGATGCTCGGCACCACTTCAGCCACCGAACTGACCGGCACCAGGCCGCCGCTGTTGGCGCGCACGAAAAAGCCGTTGAGATCCTCTTCGTCATCGCGAAACTGTGCATCGGCCTGCGCCATCACCCGGAACATTTTGCCAAAGCGGTTGAAATCGTTGACGTAGAATCCGCCGAGGTATGTCTGCAGGGTGAGATACACATCGGACAACTGCAGCCCCAGGATGTGCGCCTTGTCCTTGTCCACATTTAACTGCAACTGCGGCGTCGACGCCTGGTACGTGGTAAAGGCGCGCGCAATCTCCGGGCGCTGGTTGGCTTCGCCCAGCAGCGCATAGAGCACCGCCGCCAGCTCCTGAATTTGCCGCCCCTGCAGGTCCTGCAGAATAAATTCGAAACCGCCGATGGTACCCAGGCCCGGCAGCGCCGGCACCGGAAAGGCCTGCACCTGCGCTTCGGACACCGCAGCCCCCAGCTGCTGCACCTTGCCGAGGATCGCAAACTGGTTCAGTGCCGGTGTTGTGCGCTCTTCCCAGGGGTGCAGTATCACGATCATGAATGCGGTATTCGATGTGAGGCTACCGGACAGCAGGCTGAAGCCGGGCACGGCCATCACATGCGCCACACCGTCGAGCTTGCGGATATTGTCACTCAGCCCCTCCACCACGTTCACCGTGCGCTGTAACGATGCACCATCGGGCAACTGCACATTCATCATGAAGAAGCCCTGGTCCTCATCGGGGATAAAGCCGGTAGGCACTGCGGTAAACAGCCACGCACACAACCCGGCGGCACCGGCAATCGACGCCAGCCCGATAAGTGGGCGCCGCACGCAGAAATCCACGATGCGAATATACAGATGCGTGGCGCGGCGCAGAAAGCGGTTAAAGAATCCGAATACCCCCGACAGTTTCTCGCCCTGTTCGCCCTCTCCGCGGGCGGGACGCAATAAAATCGCACTGAGCGCGGGGCTCAGGGTCAGGGCGTTGATACTCGAAATCATTACAGAGATGGAAATAGTGAGCGCAAACTGCTGATACATTTTCCCGGTCAGCCCCGGCATCAACATCACCGGGACAAACACCGCAAACAGCACTGCAGTGGTGGCGACCACTGGCCCGGTCACCTCGCGCATGGACTCCATCGCCGCTTCCTGTGGCGCCAGCCCCTCGCCCAATAAACGCTGGGTGTTTTCCACCACGATGATGGCGTCATCAACCACGATGCCGATGGCGAGAATCAGCGCGAACAGGGTCACCGTATTCACCGTCATACCCAGCGCATACATCACCGCGAAGGTGCCCACCAGTGAGACCGGAATCGCAATCGCGGGAATCAGCGTTGCGCGCCAGTCCTGCAGGAACACAAACACCACCACAATCACCAGTAACAGGGCAATCACCAGTGTCTCCGCCACTTCCTTGATGGAGGCGCGCACAAAATCGGTGGTGTCATAGAGGATTTCCGCTTCCAGCCCGTCGGGGAAGCGCCTGGAGAGCTCCGCCATTTTCTCCCGCACCGCTTCCGCGACATTCAGGGCATTGGCATCGGGCAACTGGTATACCGCAATCACCGCGGAAGGCTTGTTATCCAGTTCCCCGAAGGCCGCGTAACTCAGGCTACCGAGTTCAATACGCGCGATATCCCGCAGGCGCACGATGGCGCCGTCAGGCTTTGAACGGATACTGATATTGGAAAACTCTTCAGGGCTTTCCAGACGCCCGCGCGCGATGATGCTGTATTGAAACTGCTGCTCTTTCTGGATTGGCGGTGCGCCGATACTGCCAGCCGCCACCTGCAGGTTTTGCGTGCGGACCGCGGCAATCACATCGCCAGCGGTTATATCGAGCGCGGCCATTTTGTCCGGGTTGAGCCACAGGCGCATGGAGTAGTCCTGGGCGCCGAGAATCTGCACGTCGCTGACACCATCGAGGCGCGCCAGCTCATCGCGGATAAAGATTTCACCGTAATTGGCGAGAAACAGCGTATCGAATTTGTTCTCCGGGGAGAGCAGGTTCACCACCAGCAGAATGGTGTTGGACCGCTTTTCCACCGTCACACCACTGCGGGTCACCTCCTCCGGCAGGCTCGGGCTGGCCTGCTGCACCCGGTTCTGCACGTTTACCTGGGCGATATCCCCGTCGTAGCCGCTATCGAAGGTGACCGTGAGGCTGTAGGTGCCATCGTTGCTGCTGGTGGAGGACATGTACTGCATCCCCTCCACCCCGTTGACCTGTGACTCGATGGGGATCGCCACACTGTCACGCATCACTTCGGCACTGGCACCCGGGAAGGACGCACTCACCCTGACCGTCGGCGGCGCGATGTCTGGGAACTGCGCGATCGGCAACAGCGGCAGGGTCAGTATCCCCGCGAGGCTGATCAGGATCGAAATGACCAACGCAAAGCGCGGGCGACGGATAAATGTAGCGCTGATCATCGCCCACCGGTCCTTCGCGAGTGCGCCGCCGGCCCGGGGTTATTTGCCGTCAAAGTACGCATCCGGCTCCCCGTCCCGCGTCGATTCATCGTCGGCACCGGATTTTTCCCGCCCCGCCTCCGGCACCTCCCCATCGGGGAGCTCCATCACCGGTCTTGCCGTGCCCGGTGGTGTTACGGTTTTCAATCCCTCGTAAGGGTTCAACGCGGTGTTCTGTGGCGTCACTGGCTCACCGGCAGTGACCCGCTGCAGACCATTGACGATAAGCCGCTCGCCCGGCTGGAGCCCCTTTTCCACCGCCCACAGCTCCCCTTCCCGCTGCCCCAGTTCCAGATAGCGCTTGTGCGCAATATTTTCGGTATCGACCACATACACGAAGCGCCCCTGCATGTCCTCCTGCACCGAGGCCTGGGGGATCAGTGGTTTGATAGCATCCTTGCCGGAAAAAACACTGATTTCCACCCGCGCAAACTGTCCCTGCACCAGCAGGTGTTCCGGGTTCGGGAAACGCGCGCGCACCAGTGCCGAGCCAGTGGTCTGGTCGATCTGATTGTCGACAAACACAATGATACCGGGATGGGGATAGAGCTCCCCGTTGGGCTGTTTGATACGCACTTCCCGTCGCTCCGGCGCAATCCCCTGCTGGCGGCGTCGCGCCGCCTCTTCCTGCACCACGAACAGACGGTGCTCCGGGACTTCAAAATTCACAAAGATCGGGTCCATGCGCACGATGGACGTCAGCGGATCGGAGTTCGGCCCAACCAGCGAGCCATCGGTAAACTGACTGCGACCGATGATGCCGGTGAGTGGCGCACGGATCTGGGTAAAACTCAGGTTGAGTTCGGCGGTATCGACATTGGCTTTCATCGCCTCCATCTGCGACTGGGCCGCTTCGTAAGTGCCGGCCAGTTCATCCATTTGCACCTTGCTGATGGCGCCGGTGCGCACCAGTTCACTTCCGCGACGGAAATTGCGCTCGGCGATCACCAGCGCAGACTGCGCCTGGGCGAGATTCGCTCGCTGATTTTCCAGCGCAGAGACAAATGGCCTCGGATCGATCACATAGAGCAGCTCCCCCTGCTGCACCATCTGCCCCTCGATAAAATTGCGGCTCTGGATAAAGCCCTCGACCCGCGGCCGCACCTTGAATTCGTCGGTAGCCTCGACCCGGCCGACATACTCATAGCGGGGAATCACCTGATGCGCGCGCACCGCAAGTACTTCCACCGGAGGCGGCTTGGGTGCCGGCATGTCTTCGCCCTTGTCAGAGCAGGCACTCACACACAGAAAGGTGAGCGCCGCAATGAACAGAGCAGAGAGCGGCGATAAGGAATGGGATCTGGACATCAGCTAAAACACACAGCCTTTAGCACTACGACTCATGCTTCAACTATAGATGGCACACTTCGCGAAACCGCATAGCGCGACTAAGCGTGTGCCAAAAGACCGGATGGGCGCGCAACCGCTGCGAAGGCAACCGTCCACCGCGATAGAAAATATTCGCGCTTGGCGGTGTCGGCGATGCGCCGGACTAAACTTGGCGCGGGATATACACGATCCCGCGCCCGTCACTCAAACAGCACCCGGCAGTTGTCAAACACGATGTTAATCGCCTCCAGACGTGAACATTTCAGTGAAGTCGGCAAGTTGGCCGCCATCGCGTTTACCGGGCACGGCGTTATTTTCCTGATCAACCTGATACTGGCGCGCAACCTGTCTGTGGACGAGTACGAAAACTATGTGGTGGCCGTAGCGATATTCCTGCTGATCTTGGCCATCACCTCACAGGGACTGGACAAATATGCCATCAGAATGATGCCGGCAAAATTTGCCCGCCAGCATCACGGCCACGCGGCACACTATTTTGTGTTTTCCATAACCCGCCTAATCATCGGCTCCGTTGTGGTGGCGGTACTGACGCTACTGTGGGCACGGGAAATGCGTGAGTATTCACCGGATGCCATGAAGGCCATCCACTACAGCCTGGTCGCGTTGCCGCTGGGCGCATTGACCTACTACCTCTGCGCAGTGATCAGCGCCACCGGCGATTGTGTACGCGCGGCAGCGGTCACCTATCTGATCGTGCCCGTACTCACGCTGGCGTTTATCGGCGTGGCGCTGCTCACCGGGTTCCCCCAAACGGGTGGCATGGGCATCCTGTGCTGGCTGATTGCCTGGTGCTTTGGGCTGGCGCTTGCGGTTTATTGGGTGAAGAAGGCATGGCCGGCATCGCCTGGTATCCAGCCCGTGGAGAACGCTGACGTTTCCTGGCAGCGCGAGGCGAGCCCTTTCTGGTTCTATCGCCTCTCCATGGGCATCATTGCGCAGACGGTTATTATCCTTCTCGACTGGCTACAGCCATCGTCCGCGGCAACCGGTGCCTATGCGGCGGCCATGTCCACAGCGGGCCTCGCCGCGGTACTGGCGGCGGCCACCAACCGTGTGTATGCGCGGGAAATGTCGATCATTTTGGAAACCGGCGATCACGCCGCACTTCAGCGCCTGCGCATCCAGCGCCTGCAGTGGATGCTACCGGCGCTGGGGCTTTTCCTGATTATCGCGCTGACCTTCACCCGGGAAATTCTCGGTCTTTTTCACCCTGACTTCGTCAGCGAGGGAACCCCCGCCTTCCGCATTCTCGCAATCACCACCTCCGCCACCGTTCTCATGGGCGTCGCACCGATTTATCTCAAACACCAGAAGCAAAACCGCATCATCTTTCCCGCACTGGCACTCGCCGCGCTGGCCCAGATCGTGTTGCTGCTGTTTCTGGTACCAACGCTTGAAGCAACCGGCGCCGCCATTGCCTACATGATCTCGATGGTGGGGCTCTACGGCTATTTCTCCGTGGTGAGCCATCGCCTGGTTCGCGCCGCCGAAGCGGCGCGCAAATAAACCGCTATATAACGCGCGAAATTTATTACAAATCGCATTGAAAGGGTCCGGCGCCCAAATTCACCTTGGGAACTACACTGAAAGCAGTTATCCATCGGCCGCATATCAATGAGCACAGAACCGCAACAGCATCTGACACGCACGACCATGATGGGCATGGTCGTCGGCTCCATGGTCGGCGCCGGTATCTTTTCGCTGCCAGCCACCTTTGCCAATGCCACCGGTCCCTTCGGCGCACTGATCGCGTGGGGAATTGCTGGTACCGGCATGTTGATGCTGGCGTTCGTGTTCCAGACCCTGGCGGTGCGCAAACCGGATCTCGATGCCGGTATCTTCACTTACCCCAAAGATGGCTTTGGCGACTATATCGGCTTTATGGCCGCCTTCGGTTTCTGGGCCGGCAGTTGCCTCGGCAACACCACCTATTTCGTGTTGATCAAGTCCACCCTTGGCGCGGCGATACCGGCGTTTGGCGAGGGCAATACCATTCCCGCGGTGGCGGTTTCCTCCGTGATCCTGTGGTCCATCCACTTCATGATCCTGCGCGGGGTGAAACAGGCCGCAGCCATCAACAGAATCGTCACCGTTGCCAAAATCATCCCCATCATCCTGTTCATCATCATCGTGGCAATGGCGTTCAAGAAAGATCTGTTCGTCGACAATTTCTGGGGCGGTGGTGATTACGACTTTTCCGATGTGATGAGCCAGGTGCGCCGCACCATGCTGGTTACGGTGTTTGTCTTTATCGGTGTGGAAGGTGCCAGTGTGTTCTCACGCTACGCCAAGAACCGCGCGGACGTGGGCTGGGCGACGGTGATGGGATTTATTGGCGTGCTGTGCCTGATGATCCTGGTCACGCTACTGCCCTACGGCGTACTGCTGCGCCCGGAAATCGCAGCAATGCGCCAGCCATCGATGGCAGGTGTACTGCAGGCGGTGGTCGGCACCTGGGGCGCGGTGTTCGTGAGTGCGGGGTTGATCGTTTCCGTGCTCGGCGCCTACCTGGCGTGGACGCTGCTGTGTGCGGAAGCACTGTTCACCGCCTCCAAGTACGACCTGGTACCCAAGGTGTTCGGGCGCGAAAACCAGAACGGTGTGCCATCCACTGCCCTGTGGCTGACCAACAGCCTGGTGCAGATTTTCCTGATTCTCACCATCTTCGCGCGTTACGCGTTCGACCTGACGCTGGAGCTGACCAGTGCGATGACGCTGATCCCCTACCTGCTGGTCGCCGGTTACGGACTCAAGCTCGCGTTCACCCGCGAGACGTATGAATCCGATCCTGCACGACTGCGCAATCGCGAACTGATTGTCGGCATTATCGCCACCCTGTATACCTTCTTCATGATACTGGCGGGCGGGATAGTGTATGTGCTGCTGGCCTGTATCCTGTTCGCTCCCGGTACCTTGCTGTTCATTGTGGCGCGGCGGGAATTGAACCTGCGCACGTTCACCAGCAAAGAACTGATTCTGTTTTCGGCCATCGTGGTCGGCGCCATCATCGGTATCTATTCACTTGTCACCGGTGCCATCGTTCTCTAGAGAGAGTTTTCCCATGGCTACTCCCAAGTCGAAATCCACCGCCACGCTCGGCGTGCACTCCGAAGTCGGACAGCTGCGCAAGGTCATGGTGTGCGCCCCCAGTCTCGCACACACCCGCCTGACCCCGACCAATTGCGACGACCTGCTGTTTGACGATGTGCTCTGGGTACAGAATGCCAAGCGCGATCATTTCGACTTCATGAACAAAATGCGCGACTTCGGCATCGAAGTGGTGGAGATGCACAACCTGCTGACCGAGGCCGTGGCGATTCCGGAAGCGCGCAAGTGGCTACTGGACCGCAAGGTGACACCCAACAATGTTGGGCTCGGCATGATGGAGGACACGCGCGCCTACCTCGAAAGCCTGCAACCGCGCGAACTGGCCGAATATCTCATTGGCGGGCTGTCGGTCATCGATCTGCCGGATGAATTCTCGAAATCCGATTACATGGAACTGGCGCGCGAAGCCCACGGTGCAACGGAATATCTGCTGCCACCGTTGCCAAACACACTCTATACCCGCGACACCACCTGCTGGCTGTACGGTGGCGTCACCCTGAACCCACTGTACTGGCCTGCGCGCAAGGAGGAGACCTTCCTCACCACCGCCATCTACAAGTTTCACCCGATGTTTACCAAGGAGAAATTTGAAGTCTGGTGGGGAGACCCGGACAAAAACTTCGGCCTCGCCACGGTGGAAGGCGGCGATGTGATGCCGGTGGGCAACGGTATTGTGCTGATCGGCATGAGCGAACGCACGTCCCGCCAGGGCATTGCCCAACTCGCCACCGCACTGTTCGAGAAGGGAGCCGCAGAGCAGGTGATTGTGGCGGCGATGCCGAAACTGCGCTCGGCGATGCATCTCGATACGGTGTTTACCTTTGCCGACCGCGACGTGGTCACGCTGTATCCCGAAATCATGAATCACGTCCACTCGTTGATTCTGCGCCCTGGCGACAATGGAAAGAATCTGCACGTATCCTTGGAAACGAAACCCTTTGTCGATGTTGTTGCCAAGGCACTGCACCTGAAGAAAATTCGCGTGGTCGAGACCGGCGGCGACCACTACGCGTCGGAACGGCAACAGTGGGACAGCGGCAACAACCTGGTGGCGGCAAAGCCCGGGGTGGTGTTCGCCTACGACCGCAATACCTACACCAATACCCAGCTGCGCAAAGAAGGCATCGAAGTCGTCACCATTGTCGGCGCCGAACTCGGGCGCGGTCGCGGCGGCGGTCACTGCATGACCTGTCCGATCGTGCGCGACCCTGTCGATTTCTGAACAAATGGATTTCTGATTTTTTATCCGGGTTAACGGCGGCGAGCTGACGGCGTCGCGCCGGCAACCTGCCCACACGAGAAATCCTCACCATGGCAGAGTCGGGTGACCTCCCCACTATCCGCGAGCCCTCTCTCGCCGATGCACTGATCCCGCTACTGACACTGGCGGTATCCATCGGCGGCGCACTGGCCCTGTTCGGCATGCAGGCGCTGGATGGTCCGATCCAGACGGCGCTGATCGTGTGCTGCATGGTCGCCGCGCTGATTGCGCTGAAGAACGGACACTCCTGGGCATCGGTGCAGAAGGCCGGTCAGGGTGCGCTGGCGTCCATCACCAGTGCAATTTTCATTCTGCTCGCGGTGGGCGCGCTGATCGGCACCTGGAACCTGTCGGGCACCATACCCACACTGGTCTACTACGGCATCCAGGCGCTGTCGCCCACCTGGTATTACGTGGCGAGTGCACTGATTTGCGGTGTGATCGCCCTATCCATCGGCAGCTCCTGGACCACCGCCGGCACCATCGGTGTGGGGCTGGTGGGCATCGCCAGCATGCTGGAAGTCTCCACTGCGATCACCGCCGGCGCGGTTATCTCCGGCGCCTATCTCGGCGACAAGCTGTCACCGCTGTCGGAGACCACGATTCTCGCCTCGCAGATGGTCAAGGTGGATGTCTACACCCATATCCGCAACCAGTTCTGGACCTCGATGCCGGCGTTTCTGTTTGCCGCGGTGATATTCACCCTGCTCGGCCTCGGTCGCGTCGATGCCGAGGGGCAGACCGAATTGCAAAAAGTGGTGGAACTGGATTCTCTCAACGGCATTTTTCGGATTACCGCACTGAACCTGTTGCCGCTGTTGTTACTGGTCGTAATGTCAGTCCGCAAATTTCCCGCATCAGTCTCACTGCTGCTATCGGCAATTTTCGCCGGTATTCTGGGCGCATTTCTGCAACCTGCGGTCTACGCAGGGTTTGCCGGTGAGGAAAGCCTCGGCATCGGCGGCGCGGTCAAAGCCATCTGGCAGGCGATGGCAAATGGCTTTCACATGGAGTCCGGTGTGGCAGATGTGGACCGGCTGCTGTCGCGGGGCGGCATGTCGAGCATGCTTCACACCCTGTGGCTGATCATGGGGGCAGTCACCTTCGGCGCGCTGCTGGATGAATTCGGTCTTATCAAGCGCCTGATCAATCCACTGATATACCGCGCCAAAACCATTGGCGGTCTGTTCCTGACGGTATTTGCCAGTGCCTTCGGCCTCAACCTGGTGGCGGGGGACCAGTACATCGCGCTGGTATTGCCGACCCGTATTTTTCGCGCGGAATTTGCAAAACGCGGCCTGGCGCCGCAAAACCTGTCGCGCCTCGCCGCCGACTGCGGCACCGTGACCTCACCGCTGGTACCGTGGAATTCCTGCGGCGCCTTTATGGCCGCGGTACTCGGTGTACCTACGCTGCTCTACCTGCCATTCTGCCTGTTCAATATCGCAAGCCCCGCGCTCAGCGTGCTGTACGGCTACACCGGGTTCAAGCTGGTGAAGCTGGACAGGCCGATGGATACAAAGTCCGACAGCGCAGCCTGAAACAGCTGACACAATTCCGCACCGCGCGTATCACGCGTATACTGGCGCGATGAAATTTTGCAGCCATTGCGGCCACACCGTTGTATTCGAGATCCCCACCGGGGACGACCGCCCCCGCCACCTGTGCCGGGACTGCGGTGCCATTCACTACGTAAACCCCCGCGTGATCGTCGGTACCCTCCCCTACCTCGGCGACCGGGTATTACTGTGCAAACGCGCCATCGAGCCCCGCTACGGCCTATGGACCCTGCCCGCCGGTTTTATGGAAAACGGCGAGAGCAGCGAACAGGGTGCGGTGCGGGAATCCTGGGAAGAGGCGCGCGCAAAACTGCGTGTGGACGAACTTTTCTCCGTATACGACATTCCCCACATCAACCAGGTGTACCTGATGTACCGCGGGGAACTCACCGACACGGACTTCGGCCCGGGGCCGGAATCACTGGAAGTGGAATTGTTTGACGAGAAAGACATTCCCTGGGACGAGATGGCCTTCCCGGTGATGACACAGACGCTGAAGCACTACTTCCGCGATCGGGAAAGCGGGGTTTTTCAACTGCATCGCGGAGTCATCGAGCGGAAGCTTTAACCGCAGCGGCTATCCAGCCGCCATAAATCAAACGCCGGCTCCTCATACGGATGGGCGCGGCGCATGGCGGTGAGAACCTCGTCCACCAGCTCATCCTTACACACGGTTTCCACCCGGTACTCCGCCACCTGTTCCACCTGTCCCTGCTGGCCGATAAACGGCTGGCTGCCATCCAGCGGACGGAACTGGCCGCTGCCGAGCACCTGCCAGCAGCAGCTGTCGTAGTCGCCGATACGCCCGGCACCGGCGGCAAACAGCGCCTGTTTCACGCTTTCAAGGTGTGACTCGGGGATATACACGCAGAGTTTGAACAAGGCGCTGCTCTCTCAAAAAGTATCAGAACAACAGGGTCATCAGCTTGCGCTGGTAGGCCGCTGCCACCGGATCGCCCTTGCCCAGCGCCTTGACGATATCCAGGTAGGCCTGTTTCACCGCACCATCCGCATAGCCCATATCCCGACGCAGAATATTCAGCAGCAACTCCAGTGCCTCTTCGTGGCGCTCGGCCTGACTATATTGCACGGCCAACTGGTATGCGGAGCCAAAATCTTCCGGGTTGGCCTCCAGTGCCTGCTGCAGTGCCTTGATCTCTGGGGATTCCGCCGCCTGCAGTTTCAGCTCCAGCTGCGACATCAGCTGCTGGTAATCGCTGTCCTGGTCCGCCAGCAGGATCTTGCCGAGCACCGCTTCCGCGTCCTTGGTGCGATTTTTCTCCAGCAATACCGCCGCGTATTGCTTGGCAATATCCGCGCGCTCGCCGGAGTCGCTGTAGGCCTGGCGCAGAATCGGCAGCGCCTCGTCCAGCTCGCCCTCACCGATGAGTTTCTGTGCGCGCTGCAACTGGATATCCCAGGGCTTCGGCAGGTATTTGTCGAGCATTTCACGGATCTGGCGCTCCGGCTGGGCGCCGGCAAAGCCATCCACCGGCTGGCCGTCTTTCAGCACCATCACCGTCGGCAGGCTGCGCACACCCAGCTGTCCCGCCAGCATCTGTTCGGTGTCGGCATTCAGCTTGGCCAGCAGGAACTGACCGGCGTACTCCTTTGCCAGTTTTTCCAGCACCGGCATCAGCTGCTTGCAGGGTTCGCACCAGTCCGCCCATACATCCACCACCACCGGGCGCTTCATGGATTCTTCGATCAAAACCTGCTGGGCGTTCTGGGCCGTCACATCGACGATAAAATCTTCCACGGATACTCCTGAATTCTGCTGATCGGCCACACATTGGTTTGCGGCCTTGATGTGGGCGCATGATACCCGATTGCCGGCAAATTGCGGTCACTTGGGGCGCAAATTCACCACATGGCAAAGGCACTGCGCACGTCGCGGTATGCGTTTGCGCAGGTTCCATTTCCCGTTAAAGTAGCCCATCTCGCTCCCGCCCGCAGCGGCGGGCAAACAACACCCCCAAACGCACACGCCGTGGATACCATGCATACGCCCATCCGCCGAATCTCGCTTTCGTTTGCCATGATGGAAGAGGCCAGACCGGTAATAGACGCCCTGGCCCTCGTACCCAATGCGGAACTTCATGACCGCGACCTGCCCTTCCAGACCTATTCGGGGGATGCGTTCGGCCTGCAGATATCCATCACCGTCAGTGGCCACGATCACCGTTTTCAGGTGGACAATATCGGTCCGGTCGCGGCGACCCTGATGGCCTACACCACCATCGAACATTTCTCACCGGATCTGCTGATCAGTGCGGGAACCGCGGGTGGATTTGGCGAACGCGGTGCCGCTATCGGCACCGTCTATCTCAGTGATGACCGTTTTGTTTTTCACGATCGCGTGGTGCCGTTACCGGGCTTCGATGAGTCAGCCATCGGCCACTACCCGGCGCTGAACGTGCGCAAAATGGCCACCGACCTGTCTCTGCCAGTGGGTATCGTGTCCTCGGGCAGTTCGCTGCAGAAGCAGCCGCGAGATGTCGCGGTGATTGAACAGTTCGGCGCAGTGGCGAAGGAAATGGAAGCGGCGGCGGTTGCCTGGGTATGCATGCTGAAGGGCACCCCGTTCGTGGCGGTCAAATCCATTACCAACCTGCTGGACGGGCCGGGCACGTCGGAAGCCCAGTTTGTGGAAAATCTCGCTACTGCCAGCCGCTGCCTGCAAGGCGAGTTGCTGCGGGTACTGGAATACCTGGGCGGAAAATGTATCGCCGAACTGTCAGAGTAAATCTTGCTTAACCGGCATTGCGTTCAGCGGTTGTGCAGTGCACCAGTATTTTCAACCAGTTGCACCTCACCGGTATATTCCAATCCCATGGCCTTGCGCAGTGGCTGCACTTGCAATTTCTGCTCACCGAGGGTGATGTGCGGGTGCAGATACGGCGCGAACGACTCGGTATTTTCCCCACCCAGCAGCCACTGCTGGATAAACCCCTGGTCCCTGGGCGCGATCATGGGAAAGCTTTTTTCATGAAAGCGGGCGGTTTGCGGGTGCGCAGCAAGTGTGATGATCGAGCAGCTCAGCAGGTCGCCCCAGGTTTTGTACAGGCCGCAGAAAAAGAACGGCTCACCAAAGCTGAACTCCACCGGATTCTTGCCGTGCTGGCTCTCTACCCAGGCGCTGGCGGGAATCAGGCAACGGGACTTTCGGTACTCCGGGCGCTGCGGGAGCTTTTGCGAGTTGCTGTTGATGGACCAGTATTTTTTATGGGGCTTCCACTGGTCGCCGCTTTTTTCCAGATACAGATGCCAGATGGCATTTTCCACTTCCGGCTGGCCGTGGCGGGCGGTGACTATGCTGACCAGAGTGGTTGGGCGCCGGCGGCGCCCGAACAACATGCGCTGTGGATGCAGAACACCGCACTCTTCCAGAAAGCGCTCTATACCAGCATCGTCGTTGACGTCAAAGACACTGCACATAGGCTCTGCCAAACATTGCCACCGCCATTATCCCCGCAATTACCAGTTCAATGACGAGGGCAAGCGCGGGGATGAAAGCAGCCTGGAAAATTTCTCCCAGCGCTCATCCGGTGAATCCGCGCCCTGCTCCACATATTCCGCCACCAACTGTTTGCCCCAGTTGTAGTTGATCACGTAGGCGCCGTAGGCATCCACGAAACGCACGCGTTGCGCCGCCTTCTCCGGGCTCATGGCGGTGTATTTCTGGAAGCGGGCAATGGCTTCCTCGCGGTTGATGTCGCCGTCGATATATTCCCGCGCGACGATATTTTCCGCGAACTTCAGCTTTGCCAGCAGGTCCAGCACCCGCTGGTATTTTTCTGCACCGGCAGGGTCGAGACCGGCGAGCGGATACAGGGTCTCCTGTTCAAAACGTGTTTTTTCATCGCCGGGAAACGCGAGGTCGATACCGTAATTGGCGCTGCCCTCGGCGATCAGGGATTGCGGGCTGAACAGCGGGTAGACGCTGTACTCCACCCAGCCCTGATCCTTCACCAGCTTTTGCTCCAGCAGCGCATTGTAGGTGTGGTGCCCGGGATAACCTTCGTGGCAGCCGAGGTCCACGGCGCGGTCGATATAGATGGGAAGTTCGGTGTTGATCTGGATCAGGCTGTGGGCATCGCCCTGATACCAGTTGTAACCACTCCAGGGTTTGTCCTGCACGTATTCAAGCCGGAAGCTCTCGTTTTGCGGCAACTGGATATGCGCCTTGGTACGTTTTTTACACTCGTCGATAGCGGCATTGAACACCGCGTCCAGTTTGTCTTCCGGAATCCGATACTGTTGCTGGAATTGCTGCACACGAATGTGCAGTGGTTCGCTTCCCGGCAGCTCTTTTTCCAGCGCCGCCAGTTCTTTATCAAATTCCGCGTATTCCTGCACCGGTGGTTCGGTGTCGTAAAGGGCTTTGGCTTCCTTCTGGAAATTGCGGGCGTCTGCGTCGGCTAACTGGTGAGCATGGGCCATGACGGCACTGAGCTGGGTTTTGAGGTATTGCTGGCGAAGCGTCTGCAGGTCGCTCGCCGGCTCGATGGTTTCCGGCAGTTTGGCCAGCAGCAGTTCCGCGCGGCTGGCGAGTTCCGCCGGTGAGGCCTGATCCGCTTCCGCTTCGTCCTTCCACGCCGCGGGGCCATAGTAGGCATCCACATAGCTCTTGTCGTGTTTACCCAGCGTCAGCACCAGGCGTACATAATCTTCCGCCAACTGGTCCAGCGCAGTATCGTCTGTGGGATTTTCCGGCGCCATCGGTGTCACCGGCGGTGCAGTTTCGGTTGAAGACGGCGCCGGGGCAGTTTCGGTCTTGCGGGCGTCACAACCCGCGATTAGGGCAGCAAGCAGGCACATCGCCGCGGAGGTCATTATTTTTTTCACGCACATCCTTCCGGTTGATATTTCTTGAGAGAGTTTTCGCTTCATCGCCGACGATCATAGTCGATTCAGGGTTTCACGCCGACCGCTGGTGGCAGACGGGCCAGCGCCCGTTTGATCCACTCCAGAAACAGCTGCACCTTGCGCGTGCGGTGCATATCCCGGTGTGTAACCAGCCACAAGTTCGTACGCCACTCCTCCGGTGGCTCGATCATACGCCGCAAGCCAGGACGCGCTTCCGCACACCAGCTGTGCAGGGCGGCGATTCCCACGCCGCAGCGCGCGGCATCCTCGAACCCGGAAAATTCATTGCAGCGGAACACCACCTGTTCTTCCGGCACCCGTTTGGCAATCCAGTCCAGGCTGGGGATGAAATCATAGGCCTCCACCGGCGCAATAAAGCGATGCCCCGACAGATCGTCGCGACTAACCAGCGGTCCGCACTCGCGGATGTAGGCATCGGAGGCGTACAGGGAGTTCTGCAGGGAAATGGCCGGCTGCACCACGTAATCCGGCTCGCTGGGCCTGGCACCCGGGCGAATGCCGATATGTGCTTCGCCGTGTTCCAGTCGCAGGTGGCGACGGTCCGCCACCAGCTGCAGCTGCACCTGTGGGTTCTGCACCTGAAATTCACGCATGATGGGCATCAGCTGCGGGATCAGGGTGTTGACGGTCGTGATGATGAGTGTGCCGTGCAGCGCTTCATCCACCCCCTGCATCTTGCCCACCAGCAGGTCCAGCTGATCCTGCATATTTTCCGCGGCGCGCATCAGGATCTGCCCTGCCTCGGTGGGTACATAGCCACGGGGATGACGAATGAACAGGCGGGTTTTTAGCGCCCTCTCCAGCGCGTCGATACGACGCAGCACGGTGGAATGGGACACCTCCAGTTCCAGTGCCGCGCCCGACAAGGTGCCCGCACGCGCAACGGCCAGCGCATAGTGCAGGTTGTTCCAGTCCTTGACCGAACTGCCGGACATGCAGGCCTCCCCCCCCATTTGGACTCACAAGCGAACTCAAAATCTGACCAGGCGGACTCTAACGCTGCAGGCATGTCTGTGCAAATATGCACAGACTCATTGCAAGTAGAGCATTTCTGCTGCCCGCCACCTTTGCCAGAATGGCGCCATCAACGATACCGCCCCTACACAAGGTCGAAGCGGCCAGCAACAAATACCAGAGGTATGATCATGAGCAACAACCGTAAACCCCGCCTGCTGGCCCTCGCCGGCAGCCTGCGTCAGGACTCCTGGAACCGCCTGCTGGCTTCCGCCGCCGCGCAAATGGCGCGGGATGCCGGTGCCGAAGTGGTGGAAGTGAACCTGCGGGACTTCCCGCTGCCCCTGTTCGATGAAGACATCGAAGCCGCCGGCATACCCGAGCAGGTCAGCCGCCTGAAGGACCTGTTTGCCAGCGCCGACGGCCTGCTGATCGCGAGCCCCGAGTACAACGGTTCGGTCACCGCCGCGCTGAAAAACCTGATCGACTGGGTATCGCGCCCGGATGGCCAGTACGCCCGCGCCGAAGTATTCCAGGGTCGCCGCGCCGCATTGTTCGCCACCTCACCGGGCGGCCTCGGCGGCATGCGCGGACTCAATCACCTGCGGGATATCCTGCAGCCGCTGGGCACCTGGATTGCCCCTACCATGCTGGCGGTTCCGGCATCCATGAATATTTTCGATGCCGAGGGAAATCTGGTGGATGATGGCGCAAGGAATCAGCTGCGCACGCTGGTGGAACAGACAATGGCCGCGATTGCGGTGTAAACCAGCGGCTGACCGGACTGCGGAGCAAGCGTCGGTAAATCCGGGTGAGGGCGCAGCCCTCACCTCAGCTTTCCTCTTCGTAGCGCTGCCAGTATTTCTGCATTTTCAGGAACAGGAAGGACGCGGTCCAAGTAATCAACACCAGGCCGGTAAGGGCCTCAAGGCCGGCGGTAAAACGCAGCTCACCGTGAGGCTCGACATCTCCAAAACCAAGGGAGGTATAGGTGGTAAAGGAAAAGTACGCGCAGTCGATCAGGGTGCCATTGAAATTCCCCGACAAGGTGCCGAAAAACGGCGAGCTGTACATAAAGTAGTAACCAAACGCGAACAGCCAGATTTCGGCGATATGCCCGATCAGCGCACCGAATACCCCCATCAATACGCCGAGATTGCGCCGTAACTGCAGCTTGTGCCCCAGCTTGAACAGCCCGTTCAACACTTCGTGGTGTATGACGATGGCGCAAGCGACCAGCAGGCTGTTGATCAGGAATGTCATCAACATATCAGTGAAGTTCTGGTTAACGTCGTTTCTGGAAAAAATCCCTTACCAGGGTGCCGGCCTCGTCCTGCAGAACCCCGCCTTCCACCTGGATCTTATGGTTGAAAAACGTCTGCTCTGCCAGCTGTAACTGGCTCACCACCACACCGGCACGTGGTTCCGCGGCGCCGTAGACCAGGCGTGCGATGCGGGCGTGCACCAGGGTACCGAAGCACATGGTGCAGGGTTCAATGGTGACATACAGGGTGGCGCCGGGCAGGCGGTAATTGTTCATATGCCTGGCGGCGGCGCGCAGTGCAACCACTTCGGCATGCGCGCTGGGGTCCGATGCGGTAATCGGCTGATTGAAGCCCTCGCCGATGACCACCCCATCCAGTACCACCAGTGCACCGACCGGCACCTCCCCCAGTTCGGCAGCTTTGGCGGCAAGCCCCAGTGCCTGCTGCATAAACATGAAATCCCGCGGTGTCGCCAAGTCTACGGCCCTTTGTTGTTACGCGATTCAATACGCGATGTTATGGAAGTTTATTCGCTTGCTGTCGCCGGTTTGACGAAATGCCGCACCACAAAATCCGCTTCCAGGTGCAGGCTATCCTGCTGCTCCAGCAACTCACGCGCCTCACTGCGTCCCTTCCAGGCAAAGGGGGTCATCGCCAGAAAATTCCTGACGGCTTCATTGGTTGCGATATTCAGCGGAAAGACGCAGCGCAATTCACTGGTAAGTTCGAGCCCCGGTACCGGCGCGGGCGCCGCGTGTTGCTGTGGGGTGTCGTACAGACGGGTTTTCAGGCCCCACAGGTGGTCGGGGCCCGGCGCAACATCCAGCAGACTGGCGCCGGGCTTCAGTACCCGTACCAATTCTTCGGCAGGGCCCGGCGCAAAAACGCGCAGCAGTGCGTCCACGCTGGCATCTGCCACCGGCAGATGGAAGCTGCTGGCCACGGCAAAATTTGCCTGGGGCAGTTTTTTTGCCGCCAACCGCACACCGGCCTTGGCGATATCGACGCCGTAGATATTCGATGGGCACCAGCCGCTCTCCGCCAGCCTGCGCGCGTAATAGCCCTCGCCGCAACCGAGATCCAGCAGTACCGGATTTTCGCCCTGCGCATTTTGTAGGAGTTGCGCGCAGATGGCCTGAGCCAGCGGGCCGTAATATCCGGCCTCGAGAAACTGCCGACGCGCGCCGAGCATTTCCGCGGAATCTCCCGGCTCGCGGCTGTGTTTCTGCTGCACCGGCAGCAGGTTTACGTAGCCCTCTTTGGCGCGATCGAAACTGTGGCCGTTACTGCAGCGCCAGCTTTGGTTTTCGAGCATCAGGGGGTGATTGCAATGAGGACACTGCCAGATCATGCGCTTTCGCTAATTTCCTGTGATTTTTGCACGGCGGGTTTATTGAGGATCAATTCCGCCGCTTTTTCGGCGATGGCAATCACCGGTGCATTGGTGTTGCCGCTGATGAGGGTGGGCATTATGGAGGCATCCACTACCCGCAGTCCATCCACGCCCCGCACCCGCAGCTGACTATCCACCACCGCGAAATCATCGTCCCCCATTTTGCAGGTGCCCACTGGGTGGTAGATGGTCTCGGCATTCTGGCGAATGAAATTCGCAATCGCGTCGCGGTCGTTCAGCATTTCTGCCGGTGCCCACCAGCGTTTCTGCAGTGTTTTCAGCGCGGACTGGCCGATGATGTCGCGAGCCATTTCAAACCCCTCGATCAGTACCTGAAGGTCTTCCGGGTCGGCGAGATAATTAGGCTGGATCAGTGGCGACGCCTTGGGATCGCGGGAGGTGAGCGCAATATGGCCACGGCTTTTCGGCCTCAGTGCGCAGGCGTGCAGGGTGTAACCATTGCCCGCCTTTTTATCCAGACCGTGTTTGAACAGCGGCGCGGCGCTTAAGTGAAACTGGATATCCGGGTGCTCTCCGGCGACGCTGGAACTGGCAAAACCGCCGGCTTCCGCAACGTTGTTGGTGAGCATGCCGCGATTGAGCAGCAGGTATTCCGGCAGGCGCATGGCTGCGGCAAGCTTGGGAAAAAAGGCATCGTTAAATCCCACCGCGCGATCGGTCTCCACCACCTGGGAAATATCCAGATGATCCTGCAGGTTCTGGCCTACGCCCGGCAGGTGACACTGGGGCACGATACCGAGCTTTTTCAACTCCGCCTCAGGGCCGATACCGGAGAGCATCAACAGCTGTGGCGACTGGATGGCGCCGGCGCAGAGAATGATTTCCTTGTTGGCAATGATGCGGTGGCCATTTAGCAGGGTCACGGCACTCACCCGGCTGCCCTTAAAGTCGAGCCCAGCCACCTCTGCGCGGGTAAATATACTGAGGTTGGGACGGTTCTTTACCGGGTAAAGATAGGCAGTGGCGGCGGAGCAGCGGCGGCCAGATTTCTGCGTGACCTGATAGAAGCCCACGCCGTTCTGCTGGTATCCGTTGAAATCGTGGTTGGGCCGGTAACCGGCCTCCACCCCGGCCTGGACAAAAGCGCGCCCGGCGGCCGATTTCCACTTGAGATCGGAAACGGTAAGCGGACCGTAGCCGCTGTGATAGGCATCGCTGCCGCGCTGGTTGCCTTCTGCCAGCAGGAAGTACGGCAACATGCCGGACCAGCCCCAACCGGGATTGCCCGCCTTTTCCCAGGTGTTGTAATCCCCGGGGTTGCCGCGGGTGTAAATCATGGCGTTGATGGCACTGCTGCCACCCAGCACCCTGCCCCGCGGCCAGAACAGGCGGCGGTTGTCGAGATTGGGTTGAGGTTCGGTGTAGAAGTGCCGGTTGAAGCGCTTGCCCGGCAGCAGGTAGCCGATACCCGCGGGCATCTGGATCAACAGGTTGTGGTCGGAGGGACCCGCTTCCAGCAGGCACACACGATTCTGTTCGTCTTCGCTCAGGCGATTGGCCAGCACACAACCGGCAGAGCCCGCCCCCACAATGACATAGTCGTAGACCCGACTTTTACCCATACCCGCCTCCAGTCCATTGTTCTGATCATCGCTGGTAGTGGATGATCAGAACATTCTAGCCAAGGCGACAGGTCGAGAGAGTGACTTAATTTGCACTCAGGCTGGCGGAAGGTTCCAGCATCACTTCACGGCTGGCGCGCTGGCCGTCGGCGCTCTTTGCGCGCAGCGACTGGATCGCCTGTGGGGCGACGCCATCGGTGAGAGGCTGCCACTGCTCGCCATCAAAGTATTCCAGCGCCAGGCCCGGATAAGGCAGTGCAGTTTTCACGCTGTCGCCCTCCACCAGCGCGCCCGGCACCGGTACGCGATAGCCAATGCCTGCGCGATCCAGCTTCAACAGTTCCTTGTTGCCGAGTGCGGCGGAGAAACCGGCCCAGTCACGCGCGAGCGCCTGCTTGTCCACAAAGGTCGTTTCCGCGGAGAACTTCTGCCCCTGTTGCAGAGGCAGTTCCCAGCTCGCCCGGTGCCAGGCCCGCTCCGCCAGTGCCAGTAGGCGCGGAAATACCTGGTACTCCACCGCTTCATCGGTGCGCACGACTTCGCTCCACAGCTGCCCCTGGATTCCGCGCACGCTGTCGGCAAATTCTGGCGCCGGTGAGGCGGCGCTCCAGCCGTGGCCGTCGCGGTTGGGGTAGATTTCCGCCTGTTGCGCGGTGTTCAGCGGCGCGTAACTAAAGGTCTTGCGCACGTCGGTATAGCGGGATGCCCAGTAATAGCCGCGCTCCGCCGGATCCACTTCCTGGGGCATATCGAAGTAGAGATAGTCGGAGTGAGACTGCACCAGGTCAAAACCGGTTTCGGCAAAGTGCGCGCTCTCATCGCCACCGCCCCAGAACAGCGGCGCCCAGGAATTAACATAATTGTGTTCGGTCGCCAGTTCCTCGCTGGCGTTGCCGATCTTCTTCACCCCGTCATTCCACGCAGCCATGGTGGGAATACCCGCCTCTGCCACCAGTTTGCTCACGCGCTTGGCATAGAGTTCACCCAGCTCGTCGAGCGCTTTCACTTCGCCGCTGGCAACCAGTTTCTGGCACTGGGGCGAGTTGCTCCAGGGCTTGCTGCGCTTGTCGGCGCTGGTATCGCCTTTTTCGGGGTCCTTACCCGGCCCCACTTCAAACGCGTCGGAGGCGAGGATGTTGATCGCCTCGTCGCCACCGAAATGCCAGCTTTTCAGCGGCACACCGGCGGTATCGTGCATGGCCTTCACCTCGCGGATCAGTTTGTCCACAAAGTTGTAGGTGGAGTCCACACAGGGGTTGATATAGCTGTCATCGTAGAACTGTACCGACAGGTACTGGGTGTCGTCCTCGGGGTCAATCAGACGGTAGGCCTCCGCGGCGGCGAGGTCCGAATCCTTCAGCTTGCGGTAGCGCGCCTCCATTGCCACCACCGCAGAGCGGGCGTGCGCGGGCATGTCGAACTCGGGCACCACTTCAATATGACGGTCGGCGGCGTAGCGCAGGATTTCCACATAGTCGTTCACGCTGAAGTAGCCGGAACCGAAATTGTCCGCTTTGGGGCCTGACCCCAGTTGCGGCAGCAGGCATTTGTTTTCGTCCAGATCAAAGCAGCGCTGGCTGCCGACCTCGGCCAGTTCCGGCAGGCCGGGAATATCCAGACGCCAGCCCTCGTCGTCGGACAGGTGGAAATGGAAGCGATTGAGCTTGTAGGCGGCCATCTGCTCCAGCAGCTTCAGCACCACCGCCTTGCTGTGAAAGTTGCGGCCGACATCCAGGAACATGCCGCGGTGCGGGAAGCGCGGTGCGTCTTCCACCTTCACTTGCGGCAGGCTATTGCTGTTGAGGTCAACCAGTGCGATCAGGGACTGCACCCCGTAGAAGGCACCGGCGGCATCGACACCGGTTATCTGGGCGCCATCGGCGCTCACCACCAGGTGATAGGCGCCTGCGGATTTATCCGCAAAGGTCGATTTGTCCACGGCAACCTGCACCGGGAAGGCGTCTTCCCCTTTTTCGGCCAGCCCCAGTTGCGACAGGCGCTGCTCCAGAGCCTTCACACTGCCCGCGGTTAGGCCAGTCGCTTCGAGCGCCACGCCCGCGCCCAGCACTACGGGGGCACCGGCAAGTGTCTCGGTAGAGAGCGGCTGCGGAATGATACGGGCGCGCCAGTTCGGGTCCCCTGCGCCGGTGATTGCGTCGTCCGCGGTAAAGCGTGCAAAGCGGGTGGCGGCGGTAGCCAGCACATTGGCGTCGTCTGCCGCCCGCTTCCAGTTGTTCGGGTCGTTCTTGTTGATGGGCAGCGCGATGTCGCTCAGATCGTCGGTGTCCGTGGAATCGATCACCCGCGCCTCGCCGTCTGCGCCCACCACGAACAGCCGCGGCTGGAAGTCGGACGCGAACTGCATCCAGCTCTCTGCAAGCATATCCAGTGCCAGGGTCTCGCCGCTGGCGATACCGGCAAACTTCCCGGTGGGGATCAGGCGGTGCAGGTCGCCGTTGACCCGTTCCAGGGTAAAGGCGTCGCTATTGGTCAGCGCCAGCGAGCGGCGCACGCTGTGGAAATAAAGTACCCAGTCCCGCTCATTGGCAGCGATGGCCGGGCCGTTGTTGATCAGGCTGATGCGGTAAGTGGAACAGGTGGCGCCACTGCCCCCGGCTTGCTTGCACAGCCCCCGCACCGTTTCGTCCACGCCCTGGAAATTGGTCAGTACCTCCTGGGTCACCGAAAAATTGGCGGCAATGCGCTCTGGCGCGGAGATAGCCGCCTCGGCAGTGTGCCCTGCTTTCTCCGGTGCGGTCGCGGACTCTGGATCGGAACAGGAGACGATAAAGGCCGACAGGGCCAGGCTGGCAAAGAGGGGAAGCCGATTCATGGGTCTTCTCTTTATGGCTAGTGCTCTATTGATTTTTTATGGCGCAGACGCAGTGAACGGGCACCGGTCAAGCGTCCACCATAGCGAAAAAGACAACGCTGTCAACAAATTCCGGGGGACAGGAAGGCACCACCACAATAAGACCAAATCCCCGCCAACAGTCACGTGACTAATGAACCACGCCTGCCGCTAGTGATCCAAATTCCCGTTTACTAGACAAAGTTTTTATAAGGCGCAGATTTCCTCAGGGAAATCGGTATTAAAAAACATTGGCGGATACCTCCCCGCAGCCCGCGGAAACTCGGCGAAACTCTGTATATCCAGCAACCACGGGGCTCGCGAAGAAGTGACTGCCACCCCAAGAACATTCACATCCAGGGTTGGCAAAATGACGGAATATGTGAGACAAAACGGTTCAGCAAGGGTGAGCCATAATAAATTCAGTGGTTGTTCAGCAACCAACTGATGTAGACAAACGCCCCGGGGTGGAAAGATGGAAACTCGTTGTTCTCGGTTTCGTTCCAACAAGTGCCTAGCCAGCAGCCTATCTGCCGCGCTCGGGATACTATTGCTTCCCGTATCCGCGAGCCTGCTCGCTGACGACAACATTTTCATTCCCGACTCTTCCAGTGCCCTCAATCTCCAGGCCGACAATGCATTCTTCATCGACAGCGCATTTGGCATGGACAACAACGCCCTGTACGAATCCGCCGAAAATCTGCGCAACAACTCCATGGGTATGGTCCAGCGTCGACTGAATCACCAGTGGCTGGAAGTACTCACCTATCCCGACCAGTCTGAAAATGTGACCGGCAGTCGCGCGATCAATGAAATCCTGAAGATGGGTTTCAAGACCTACATGGAACAGCACAAGCGCGCCAGGCAACACCCGCTGCTGCGCTACACCAATAGCCACGGCAGCCTCAACAACGCACTCGATTACGACTTCCGCCTGTCGGACGACAAATTCTCGATATCCTTCGAGTATGAGTTTTAAGCAGGCAAACTAGCCACGACTCTCACCACGCCGAATTTGCTAGAATCTCCGCCAATTTCTACCGGCGGAGATTCCCGTGCCCGAAACAGTCAAGTCCCCCACCCAGTTCAATCACCTCCCTTACGCCGGTGTACTTCCGCGCCTGATGGCACTGATCTACGACGCCCTGATTGTGGCGGGGCTGTGGATGGTATACGGCTTCTTTGCCATGCTGGTCGCGTCTACCTTCGGGGACCTGCACTGCCAACCAGAGCACCAGGACTACACCCCCTGCGTCGGCGGCCCGCTGTACCAGCTGGGTCTGCTGCTGGTGACTGCCACTTACTTCCTGTGGTCGTGGCGTGTGGCCGGGCAGACCATCGGCATGCGCGCCTGGCGCCTGATGGTGGCGAACAACAACGGTGTGCAAATCAGCTGGTACCAGTGCCTGGTGCGGGCGCTGGTGGGCCCCGTCTCACTGGCTTGCCTGGGGCTGGGTTTTTTCTGGGGTTACCTGCGGAGTGATCGCGCCAGCTGGCACGATCTGGCGTCAGACTCCGAGGTTCGGCAACTGCCGAAGAAGAAAAAAGCGAAAAAGCTCTGAAGGGAAATACACAAATCCTGCGTTGAAGCGGGCGACTAGCGCGCCCGCTTCAACAGCAACCAGCCAATCAGGAAGCTGGCGATGATCGGAACCAGTACCGCAATAAATGGCGGGAACCCGAACACGACCGACGAGGGCCCGAGCATGTCCTGCAGGGTCTGGAACACGATCCCCACAATCACCCCGGTAAATACCCGCAGGCCAGTGGTCACTTCCCGCAACGGGCCAAAGATAAACGAAATCGCCATCATCACCAGACCGGCAATGGTGAGCGGCTGCAACACCTTCTTCCAGAACGCCAGCCAGTAACGCGCGGATTCCTCACCCTTGCGGTCGAGAAAATTGCCGTAGGACCAGAGGTTGCGCGGCGACAGATCGGAAGGCATCGGCACCACCAGCGCGAACAGGTCCGGCGACATGTCGGTTTCCCAGATACTCTTCGCCTCCTGGCTGCTGCTGGCACGCTCGGGAGTCAGGCTGGTCTGACGGCTGTTCTGCAGTTCCCAATGGCCACCCTGATAGAGGCCGCGCTCGGAAAACACCACCTGCTGCAACTGGCGGTTCTCATCAAACCGGTAGCGGGTGATACCGAACAGGGTACCTCCGGGCAGTGCCGCATTGAAATGCACAAACTCGCCATTTTCGCTGAACCACAACCCCTGCTCCAGCCCCGAGTTTTCCAGTTCGCCCTTGGCAATGGCGCGGCGGCTCTCAGCGGTCTGGTTGGTAGCCGGCACCACCAGCTCCGCCAGCACCAGGCCGAGCACGATCAGCACCATCACCGGCTTCATGACGGCCCATGCAATGCGACCGATGGAGACACCCGAGGCGCGCATGACGGTGAGTTCGCTGGTACCGGCGAGGGTACCGAGCCCCACCATACAACCCACCAGCGCCGAAAAACCCAATTGGCTGTAAATGCGGTCCGGCAGCGTCCACAGCACATACTCCAACAGGTTGGCAAAACTGTAGCCACCGCCAAGGTCTCCCAGCTGGTCGACGATCGCGGAAATCACATCCAGACCGAGAATCACCATCAGCACGGCCAGAATGGCCATCGTTACGGTGCGCGCGATATAGCCATCAAGCCGGCTCATTGGCACCTCCACTTACATCATCAGTGCCGCCACCTGCGGAATTTTTCCGTCGACGGGGTTTGCGGTTGCGCCCGCCGAGCAGCAGCAGGCCGAGAATCAGGAACGGCGGGTGCACCAGCCAGATGGCCCAGGCGTGCTCGATCTTGCCGTCCTCAACCGCACCCCGCACCCCCTGCAGGATGACCAGATATACGATATACAACAGCACCGCCGGGATCATTTTGGCGTACCGTCCCTGACGCGGGTTGGTGCGGCTGAGGGGCACCGCGAGGATCGCCACCACCAGTACCAGCACCGGCAGACCGAGGCGCCAGTGCAGATTGACACGCTCGCGGGGATTTTGGCTATGCCACAGCGCCACCGTGGACATGGACTGCAGTTGTTCACTGTACTTGGTGCGCAGGCGCGGGATTTCCAGTAACACCTCATAACTGGAGAACGCCATCTGGCGGTAATCGCTCTGTCCCGGAACCCCCTCATAGCGATAGCCATCCCGCAATACCAGGTAACGCAGGCCGGTTTCCGGGTCTATCTGCTGCACGCCCTCCCGGGCCACCGTCACAATCTGGTGGTCCGTCTCGGTCTCACCGCGTGAGCTTCCCAGCTCCGCAAGAAACACGTTGTGCATGGTGGACCGATCTTCGCTCAGGGAGTCTGCGTAATACACAGCCCTGTCACCCTCGGTGCTGACAAATTTTTTCGGCACCAGGTGATCAAATTCATTGCGGGACTTGTCGGCGGTCAGCAGATGGGAGGTGCGCTCGATGCCGGTCGGCGTCAGGTACAGGCTCATCGCCGCTACCAATGCCGCCACCAGAAGCGCCACCAGCAGGGTATAGCGCAGCAGCTGCCGCTCACTGAAGCCGCAGGCGTGCAGCACCGTCATTTCGCTTTCTATATAGAGGCGCCCGTAAGCGAGCAGGATTCCGACGAAAAAGCCCAGCGGAATCACCAGCTCGAGAAACCCCGGCAGCTTGAATCCCATCAGTGAAAAAAGGATGCCTGCCGACAGATCCCCGGCGGCGGCCTCGGCCAGATATTTGACAAAACGGCCGCTCATCACCATCAGCAGCAGCACCGCGCTGACGGCCAGTGTTGCGCCGAGCAGCTCGCGACAGAGGTAACGAAAAATAATCACTGAACGACCAGCTTCCCTGATTGCACTTACTTTGAAGAAACGGCGAATTGGAAATCGAGAATCCGACTATTGGACACTCAGGTGACGGATAAGACACCCGATCAAGCAATCCGATCCTTCTCGGGTTAAACTTGCGGGGCGCATTATCACCAAAAAGCCCGGCCATGTCTCGGCCTGGCAGGGCCCGGCCCCACCGCACCCCGCCCGCTCGCAATGTCTTCAGGAGTCTGGCCCCCAGCGCCCGAATCCGCCAGCGCGGCAGTAACGGACAAGACATCCGTCCCGGTGGCCACGGCTTCAGAGCACAAAGAACATCAAGGAACCATTTCATGCAGTTTTTCGCCAAGGTCACCGATATCAGCAAACAGCGCAGCGCCTGCGCCATCATCGCCGTCAATGACAAGGACCAGCTCACCGACAGTGGCAATGCCCTCGACAAGGCGAGCAACGGCAGCCTCGGTAAACTGCTGAAGCGCGGCGACCTGGGCAGGGCCGCCGGCAGCACACTGCTGGTTTCCCTGCTGGAAGGCGAGGCAGAGCGCGTGCTGTTTGTACGCACCGGCAAGGCGCCGGTATCCCAGGCGGAGTTCCGCAAGCTCGCCAGCGCGAGCGCAAAAGCCGTAACTTCGTTCAAAGATGCCACCAGCTACCTTACCGAAGTGGCTGTGCGCGATGCGGATATCGAGTGGCAGGCACAGCAACTTGCGTTGGCCGCGGGTCTCGCCGGTTACAAATTCACCCGTTTCCTGAGTGACGCCAAGCCCTATCCACTCGCCAAATTCACCCTGCACGCAAGCGACAAGAAGCAGCAGAAGACCGTGCAGGCCGGCACCGATGTCGGCAGTGCCCAAGCCCTTGGCAGCAACATCGCCCGCGAACTCGGCAACCTGCCGGGCAACCTGTGCACCCCCACTTACCTCGCCAATGAGGCGAAGGCGCTGGCGAAAAAACACCCAAAACTCACCACCACTGTACTCGACAACAAGAAGATGGAAGCGCTGGGCATGGGCGCCTTCATGAGCGTCGCCAAGGGCAGTGATGAACCCGCGGCGATGATCGCGATGCAGTACAAGGGTGGCAAAGCCAGCGACAAGCCAATCGTGCTCGTCGGCAAGGGCATCACCTTCGACACCGGTGGCATCAGTATCAAACCCGGCCTGCAGATGGATGAAATGAAGTTCGACATGTGCGGCGCCGCCAGCGTGTTCGGCGTGATGAACGCGCTGATTGAAATGAATGCTCCGGTGAATGTCGTCGGCGTCGTCGCCGCTGCGGAAAATATGCCGAGCGGCCGCGCTAGCAAGCCCGGCGACATCGTTAAATCCATGAGCGGCAAGACCATTGAGATTCTCAATACTGACGCCGAGGGTCGCCTGGTACTGTGTGACGCTCTCACCTGGGCTGGCAAATTCAAACCCAGCGTGGTGATCGACATCGCCACCCTCACCGGCGCCTGCGTTATTGCCTTGGGCAATCACGCCACCGGCCTTTACGCCAACCAGGACCAGTTGGCCAATGACCTGATCGCCGCCGGCGAAACTGCCGGCGACCGCGCCTGGCGCATGCCCCTGTGGGACGAGTACCAGCCAATGCTGAACTCCAACTTCGCCGACCTGCAGAACATCGGCGGACGTGAAGCCGGCTCCGTCACCGCCGCCTGCTTCCTCTCCCGCTTCGCCGAGGAATACACCTGGGCGCACCTGGATATTGCCGGCAGTGCATGGACTTCTGGCGCAGCAAAGGGCGCGACCGGCCGCCCGGTACCGCTGTTGCTGCAATACATTCTGAAATCAAAATAAGCTGACAACGAAGTGAATAATCCGAAGCAAAGGCACTGATGCCGGGGGCTGTTCGCAGGACCGTCTGCGGCCTGGATGGCCGCAGCCGAGCCCCCATGGATGGGTTGAGGGGCGGCGCCTAGCTCGTGTCCTGCGAACAGCCACCGGCAGCAGGGCCGCCACCGCACACCGTTCTGAGCACAGAACTGGTCTTGTGGCGGCGCCGCTACCAGGTAGTGCCTTGCAAGACACGCCGTAAACCCGTCCATGGGGGCTCTTCCGCGAGGTCCCTCTCGCGGAAGGTCTCGCAAGGCACTACCCGGCACCGACACCTTCGCATCCAGCTTCACCTCTTGATTAGAAGTGATATGACCCGAATAGATTTCTACGTCCTGGCCTCTGAAAACCCTGACGAAATTCAAACCTTCGCCTGCCGACTTGCGGAGAAAGCCTTCCGCAGCGGACTGCACGTACTGCTTGCCGTAGACAACGCGGAGCAGGCACAGCAACTGGACGATCTGTTGTGGACCTACCGGGAAGACAGTTTCCTGCCCCATGCCCTGCAGAACAAAGACCAGCAGGCTGCCATCGAAATCAACAGTGGCGAAGATCCCGGCCAGCACCACGGCCTGCTCATCAACCTCTGCAGTGAAATCCCCGCCTGGTTCAGTCGCTTCGAGCGCCTCGCCGAAATCGTCTGCCAACAACCGGACTCCCTCGCCCGCTCCAGAACGCGATACACCCACTACCGCGATCGGGGATATCCGTTACAATCTCACAACATCAGCAACTGATCGCAACCTGAACCCACGTCCATGTCCGGTCGCAAGAAAAACAGAAGACACCAAAACGGCCAGCCGCCCCACGACCTTCTCAGGGAACTCAGCTCCCTGCGGGAACTGCTGGGCAGTGACATGGAAGCGGATATTCCACTGCTGGATCAGGTAGCCGAGCCCACCAGCGATCAGAAAGCGAACAACACCCAACAACATGTCACTCCGCCGCGCGTGCCGGACTATGCGCCAAAGTCGCCACAGCGCCCGCTGTCGGAAATCGACCTGCCAATCCTGTTCTCCCCCATCGACGAAGACCCACTGGACGACTTCGACGATTACTCAACAGAACTGAGCGAGGCCGACCTCAAACTGCTGCGCCCGCTACAGGATCTGCCGAGACCGGCACCGGAGCCAGTGTCGCAGGAAAATACCCAGCGGTTAGCAACCCTCCGCGAGGAGTTCCAGCCCGAACTGTTCGACATCGACCCGGAACAAGTGCCGGAACGACAGGCCGATCCCGAGTTCATTGAGCCTGCACGCGCTGAGCCAGCAGCAAAACCGGCCAAACCAGCGACTCCACCAGCAACACGGACAAGCGCTCAAATACCATCGAGCCCCCGTAGCCCCAAGGTCACCACAGTATCCATGACGGAAAACCCTTTCCTGCCGCCCCACATTCGCGCGCGTCTGACCGGCGGCAAGATCCCGCGCCCGGATCCCATCCCGGCGGTAGCACCGGCAGCTCACTACACAGCTCCAGCCAAGCCTGAAGCGGCAGCCGGCACTAATCGCAAGCTTTCCAACGAGGAGCGTGAGCGGCTGCTCGAGCAGCTGGTGGCAGAACAGCTGCCGGAACTGGAACGGCAACTGCGCCTCAGCATCAGCATGATGCTCGACGAGCTCTACCCGAAAAAATCCTGACGGCGGTCGACCAACTGGTCCGCCGGCCTTTTGCCCCCACTGGCCCCAGCGGTATAATTCCGCCCCTTTTATTTATTCACTGCCCCCGACATCGAGATGTCCGGGCGGCCAGCCCATACAACGCAAGGCACTCCCCCGCGCATGGACAAGACATACCAGCCCAACGCCATCGAACAACAGTGGTACAAAACCTGGGAAGACAACGGCTACTTCAAGCCCTCTGGCGATACCGCCGCCGATCCCTACTGCATCATGATCCCGCCGCCGAACGTCACCGGCAGCCTGCACATGGGCCACGGTTTCCAGGAATCCATCATGGACGCCCTGATCCGCTACCACCGCATGAAGGGTGACAACACCCTGTGGCAAGTGGGCACCGACCACGCCGGCATCGCCACCCAGATGGTGGTAGAGCGCCTGCTGGCGGCAGACGGCAAGACCCGACACGAGCTGGGCCGCGACAAGTTCATCGAGAAAGTGTGGGAGTGGAAGGAAGAGTCCGGCGGCAACATCACCCGCCAGCTGCGCCGCCTCGGTGCCAGCCCGGACTGGTCCCGCGAACGCTTCACCATGGACGACGGCTTCTACAAGGCGGTGCAGGAAGTCTTTATCCGCCTGTACGAGGACGACCTGATCTACCGCGGCAAGCGCCTGGTGAACTGGGACCCGAAACTGCACACGGCAATTTCCGACCTGGAGGTACTGAACGAGGAAGAGCAGGGCCACCTGTGGCACTTCCGCTACCCGCTGTCCGACGGTTCCGGCCATCTCGTGGTCGCCACCACCCGCCCGGAGACCATGCTCGGCGATACCGCCGTGGCGGTGCACCCGGAAGACGAGCGCTACAAGCACCTGATCGGCAAGACTATCAAGCTGCCGCTGGCGGACCGTGAAATCCCCATCATTGGCGACGACTACGTCGACCGCGAATTCGGCACCGGCTGTGTGAAGATCACCCCGGCGCACGACTTCAACGATTACGACATGGGCCAGCGCCACAACCTCGAGATGATCAACATCCTCGACGCCGACGCCAACCTTAACGACAACGTGCCGGAAAAATACCGCGGCATGGAGCGCTTCGCCGCGCGCCAGCAGATCGTCGACGACCTCGACGCCATCGGCTGCCTGGAAAAAATCGAACCGCACACCTTGAAGGTACCGCGCGGTGACCGCTCTGGCGTGGTCATCGAGCCGTGGCTCACCGACCAGTGGTACGTCAGAACCCAGCCGCTGGCGGATGAGGCCATCAAGGTGGTGGAAGACGGCCGCGTCAATTTCGTGCCGAAAAACTACGAGAACATGTACTTCTCCTGGATGCGCGACATCCAGGACTGGTGTATCTCCCGCCAGCTGTGGTGGGGCCACCGCATCCCGGCCTGGTACGACAACGACGGCAAGGTCTACGTCGGCCGCTCGGAAGAAGAAGTCCGCGCGAAGCACAACCTGGGCGATATCGAACTGCGCCAGGACGACGACGTGCTCGATACCTGGTTCTCCTCCGGCCTGTGGACCTTCGGTACCCTGGGCTGGCCGGAAGAAACCCCGGAGCTGGCAGCGTTCCACCCCACGTCCGTACTGGTAACCGGCTTCGACATCATTTTCTTCTGGGTCGCGCGCATGATGATGCTGACCCTGTATTTCAAGAAGGAAGTGCCCTTCCACACCGTGTATGTGCACGGCCTGGTGCGCGACAGCCACGGCCAGAAGATGTCCAAGTCCAAAGGCAACGTGCTCGACCCCATCGACCTGATCGACGGTATCGATCTGGAAAGTCTCGTGCAGAAGCGCACTTCCGGCATGATGCAGCCGCACCTGCGCGACAAGATCGAGAAGCAGACCCGCAAGGAATTCCCGGAAGGCCTCGCCGCTTACGGTACCGATGCCCTGCGTTACACCTACTACTCGCTGGCCTCCACCGGCCGCGACATCAAGTTTGACGTGGGCCGTATCGAGGGCTTCCGCAACTTCTGCAACAAGATCTGGAACGCGTCCCGCTATGTGCTGCAGAACTGTGAGGGCCACGACTGCGGCCAGGACGGCAGCGAAGATTTTGAACTGAGCATTGCCGACCGCTGGATCATTTCCCAGCTGCAGCGCACCGAAATTGCGGTGAAAGAAGCCATCGACAACTACCGTTTCGATTTGGCATCCCAGGCGCTGTACGACTTTGTGTGGAGCGAATACTGCAGCTGGTATCTGGAGCTGTCCAAGCCGGTACTGTGGGACGACAACGCCTCCGACGCGATCAAGAAAGGCACCCGCCGCACCCTGATCCGCGTGCTGGAAACCACCCTGCGCCTGGCGCACCCGCTGATGCCGTTTATCACTGAGGAAATCTGGCAGCGCGTGAAGGAGCTTGCGGGCCAGTCCGGCGACACCATCATGCTGCAGAAGTATCCGGTGGCGAACGAGCACCGCATCGACGAGAACGCCGAAGCGGCGATTGCCTGGCTGAAAGGCGTGATCGAAGGCGTTCGCAATATTCGCGGCGAGATGAATATTTCCCCGGCGAAAAGCATTCCCCTGATTCTGCGCAACGTTTCCGCGGCGGATCAAAAATTGCTGGATCAGACCGGCACGCTGCTGACCAAGCTGGCGAAACTCGAGTCCATCGACTCACTACCCGCGGGCGCAGACGCACCGGCCTCTTCCACCGCGCTGGTCGGAGAGCTGGAGTTGCTGGTACCGATGGCCGGGCTGATCGACGTGGAAGCGGAAAGTGCGCGCGTACAGAAAGAAATCGATCGACTGAGCAAGGAACTGGCCGCAGTTTCCGGCAAACTCAGCAACGCCAACTTTGTCGACAAAGCACCGGAAGAGGTGGTGAACAAGGAAAGAGCGCGACTGGCAGATTTGGAAATTGCCCACAGCCGTTTCGTTCAACAGCTGGAATCCCTGAAGAACCTGTAATGGCGAATTTGTAGACCTGCAAACAAAAATGGCGAACTGGAAACGGTTCGCCATTTTTTATGCCCGATCAAAACTCGAAACGGATATCCCCGAAAACACTTCTCGGCTCACCGATAAAATACCGCTCGCCACCCGCCAGGCTCGAGTAGTCCGCCCGCTCCGCGTAATCCACATTCGCCAGATTATTGATCCGCACCCCCAGATTCATTCGCGGTGTGATCTGTTGGCGCAACCGCAGGTGCAGCAGTTCGTGGCCGGGATAGCGGTGGGCATTTTCGATATCGGTG
>NZ_DATCMV010000053.1:0-5372 GCF_036563125.1 Microbulbifer sp. | reverse complement strand
TTTTCAAGACGTCACCGTGCGGCACCATGTTGGCCGCTCGTTCCGGTCCGATACCAAGCTTGGCGTAGCGTCCGGCGAGCGCGGTCACGTAGTAGGGGTTCGAGCTCACGATGCCGCCGAGCTCGATCCAGCGCTTCACCTGCTCGGGTTGCGCGAAGCCGAAATGCACGAGCACCGTGCGGTGATCCTTGCGCGGTTTGCGCGCCATCGCTTTTTCGAGCTCTCCGAGCAATACATCGAGACCGGCGTCACCGTTATTGTGAACGTGGATCTGGTAGCCGGCGTCCCAGTAGGTCTGGAACATGAACCCGAACGCCGGCGGGTCGATGATCCATGCACCGTGGTGGCCGTCTGTGTAGCCATCTCTCATCTGCATGAGCTGGCTGTAAATAGCGCCATCGGTAAAGAGCTTCACCTGCCCGGGTAGGTACCAGGTGCGGCCACTGCCCCAGTTCTCAACCTTGCGTGTTTCTGCGAGCAGGCTTTTGGCATCGTCTGGCTTGATCGCATAGAAGCTCTTGCCGTCACCGATAAAGCAGTGGTTGAACGGCGTGGCGTCATCCGAGTACACCGCGTTGACCGCATCCTGCAATTTTTTCGACAGGAATCCACCTGGCTCGCAGGCGAGGGTGATGCCATTGCGATGGTAATAGTCTTCCGTGTATTCGAGTCCACGCCGAAATTGCTCTGCGGAGGCCAGGTAAGGAGTGAGCTTCGGGAGGATTCCGATCACGCCCTGTTCGTAGAAATGCCCCTTGGGTAAGTCGATCATCGACTTGGCGCTCGCCCCGAGGCTGGATACGTAGGACTCGTCGATACCTGTCAGCTCGAGCGCGGCGGTATTTAGGTAAAACTCGTGCTGTGACCGGTGCCATACGAAAACTGGAAAATCCGGCGCCAGCTCGTCGAGCAGGGTCCGTGACATATCGCCGTGAAAGTAATGGTGATAACCCCAGGTGATAAACGGCTTGCTCTTGTCCTTATGGGCACTGAGTGCCTCCTTCAGGCGCGCCCGGTAACCCTTTTCATCGCGTACGGCGGGGGAGAACCCGTCGATGGTGTCCCAGTCCTCAATTGAAATGACCTTCATGTTCATCGCCAGTGCCGCCAGCACCGGGTGAACGTGTTGCTCGACGAAGCCGGGCATCACAATCTTGTCGTTGAGCGATTTGTCGAGGCGCGCATTCTTGCCAACCGCCGCACTTACTTCGCCCCGGGTGCCGACCGCGACGAACTTGCCGTCGCGCACCGCGATCGCCTCGGCTTTCGGCCTCTTCGGGTCCATGGTGATGAATTCACGGGCCGTGTAGATCACGGTTTGCGGTGATTGTTCAGCCAGAGGATCGAGATCCTGCAACCGGATGACCTGTGTCCACGCTATGACCGGCAAGGTAAGTAAACATGCGCAAGCCATCGTTGGTAGTTTTGCCAAAAAAGACATATCTCTTCCCATCCTTGGGCGGGCCAATAAACGCAGTCAGGGGATCACTTGACCGTGACCTCTGCATTCAATGTCACTTCCGCATTCAATGAGTTGGTCACCAGGCAGCTTTGCTCGGACTTCTCCAGCAGCTTGTGGGCCTTCTCCATATCCGTGCCCTCGGGTACTTCCAGCTTCGCATTCACTTCAAACGCGGTGAAGCAGGTCTTGCGGCCGTCCTTGTCCAGGGTGCCGGTGGCACTGCAATCCAGCGCCGTCCATTCCAGGCCATTGAATTTGGCGATGGCGCGAAACGTGAGGATAAAGCAGTCGGCGACCGCCGCTACCAGCAGATCTTCCGGGGACCAGTGATCACCCGGGCCACCGAACTGCGCCGGCGGTGCCGAGACCAGCGGGGCGACGCCCTCGGTGGTCAGGGTGATGTTGCTTTCGGTAGTTGCACTTGCGGTGACCAGGTAATGGTGGGGAAGGGCTTGCATGGGGTCTCCAAATAATTGAGCGGTTTTATCTTGGCAGAGTAGTCTCGACATATCCCTGCCGCCAATGCATGCTGATTTGGCGGATTTTTTATACCAGAATGCCACGGCGTGTCTTTGATCTAACGCAGGTCGGCATGTTGTGCGCCCCGCGAATCATCGTTTTTCGGCAACGCCGCCGCGTATTTGGCTAAAGGCGTAAGGCGTAAGGCGTGGCAATCCCCGGAACCGGGCGTCGCTATGATATCGACGGACTGCACACCCTCGCATAACCACCTTGTCTCTGATTTTTTCATAAGATCTGGTTATAAGATGATGATCGACATCTATTGGCTATCTTGAATGATGGTCGTAATATAATGTGCAGGCGGCGTCCCGGCCGCTCATCTGATTGCCACAGGAGCACGACTATGCCGTCTATCGTTATCGCAGGTTACAAGCGCTCGCCGTTTCACTTTGCACGCAAGGGCGCGCTGGTGGATGTGCGACCGGACGATCTCGCCGCCCAGGTACTGCGCGGTCTGGTGGATTCCCTGGATGTGAACCCGGCGGAAATCGAGGATGTGATCATGGGCTGTGCCTATCCCGAGGCGGAGCAGGGCATGAACATCGCGCGCATCGCCAGCTTCCGCGCGGGCTTCCCGCAGCATCTGGGGGGCATGACCATCAACCGTTTCTGTGGCTCGTCCATGAGCGCGGTGCATTACGCCTACGGGCAGATCGCGGCGGGCGCCGGTGAGGTGTTTATCGCCGCCGGTGTAGAGTCCATGACCCGGGTACCCATGGGCGGATTCAACATATCGCCGAACCCGACGCTGCTGGAGACTTTCCCGCAGGTGTACATGTCCATGGGCCACACCGCCGAAGAGGTGGCCAAGCGCTACGGTGTAAGCCGGGTGGAGCAGGAGTCCTTTGCCGTGGAATCCCACAGCAAGGCGGCGGCTGCGCAGCAGCGCGGTTTGCTGGCGTCGGAAATTGTCGCGCTGGAAACACCTAATGGATTGGTCGCCGAGGACGGCTGTATCCGGCCCGGTACCAATGCGGAAGCGCTGGCGCAGCTGAAGCCGGCGTTTGATGGCACCGTGACCGCGGGCACTGCCTCACCATTGACCGATGGTGCGGCGGCGCTGCTGGTGTGTACCGAATCCTTCGCGCGCAGTCGCGGCCTGGAAATTCTCGCGCGGATCAAGGCGGTGGCGGTGGCAGGCTGTGCGCCGGAAATCATGGGCATGGGGCCGCTGCACGCCACCCGCAAGCTGCTGGATCGCGCCGGTCTCGGCATTACAGATATCGGCCTGGTGGAAATCAATGAAGCCTTCGCCAGCCAGTCCATTGCCTGCGTGCGTGAACTGGGGCTGGATATGGTGCGGGTCAACCTGCACGGTGGCGCCACCGCGCTGGGGCATCCGCTGGGGGCGACCGGTGCGCGCATTACCGGCAAGGCGGCGGCACTGTTGCGCGACAGCGATGAGCGCTATGCGGTGGCCACCCAGTGCATCGCCGGTGGCCAGGGCGTCGCGACCCTACTGGAGCGTGTCGATTCCTGAGTGGCATGGGAGTAGGTATTGTGCGATTTCGTCGTTAATATGACGTGCGACATCTGAAGTGAGGGCGTCATGCGCTATTCCAAAGAACACAAGGCCGAAACCCGCCAGCGTATCGTCGAGGAGGCCTCGCGGCGTTTTCGCCGCGACGGCATCGGTGCCACCGGCTTGCAGGCGCTGATGAAAGCGCTGGGGCTGACCCACGGCGGTTTCTACGCGCACTTCAAATCCAAGGACGATTTGGTGGAAACCGCACTGCAGCACGCGGTGGAAGAGCGCGACGAGGCGGTGGATGAGTTTATGAGCGCGGATGAGCCGCTGCAGACGCTGATTGAGCAGTATCTGTCGGCGGCCCACTGCAAGCACCCCGAGCAGGGCTGCCCGCTACCGACCATGGCCGCAGAACTGGGCCAGCGCGGTGAACCCAGTGCCACCACAGATCAGCTGGTGAAAAAGCGCCTGGAACAGATCGCCGCGGGGCTCGGTGGCGATGAAAGCGCGGATGAGCGCAGCGTGCTGGTGTTGTCCGCCATGGTCGGCGCCCTGCAACTGTCGCGCAGTGTGAAGAACAAGCGCTTATCCGACCGTATCCTGAAAACCACGGCCCGGCTGTTGGACGAAATGGCCGAATCCTGAACGCCGGGAACGGGAAAAAGGAGAGGGAAAAAGGAGAGGGAAGGGGAGTGGGTTAACGCTGTCCCTGGTAGTGCATCAGCACAATATCGCGCCCCTGCTTCTGGTAGGTGTGGAAGCGGTCGACAATCGCCGAAGGCAGTCCGGCTTCATCCACTTCCACATAGCCAAGGGATTCGTAGAGCGCGACCAGATGCCGGTAGGGGAAGGTGAAGGTGCTCGCGTCATAGGCCTCTGCCATCCGCGCCAGCAGTAACCGCGCCACGCCGTGCCCGCGAACACCTTCCGCCACCGCGACACCGGCTAGCAGCTGGCTGTCGGTCAGTTTCCGCAGCGAGCCACAGGCAATGATCTGGTTCTTGCCATCGCGGATCACCATACAGGGATCGTGCCGCCGCGCTTTGCCGCGAAAATTATGGGTGCGGTAGAATTTGTTGGCTAACGGCATTTCCGCATCGGAGAGCCACTGGGCAGTCAACGTATCAGTAGAAAAATCCGGTTCCATATCACCCTATGCCACGCGAAATCTGCCCAACCTGCCAACGCCCCCTCAAGGTCTGCTACTGCAGCGCGCTGGTGCATATCCCCAATCGGATAAGGGTGCTCATCATACAGCACCCCCTGGAGCAGAAGCACCCTTTCAACACCGGACGCATGGCGCACCTTTGCCTGGATAACAGCGAAATGGTTGTGGCGGAGCAGTTGTCGGAGGAAGCGCTGGCGCAGTTGCTGAAGCCCAGATCTGCATTGCTGTATCCCTCACTGAGTTGGTTGCCGGAGGTGGAACAATTGAAGCCCGGCACGCAGCAGGCGGAAGCGCTTGAACAACTGGTTGTGATTGATGCGACCTGGCGGAAGTCCAAGAAAATGCTGCATTTGCACCCTGTGTTGCAGCGGTTGCCACGGGTGAGTTTTGCAGGGCAGCTGCATTCCAATTACCAGATTCGCCATTCCTCGCTGGAGAACAGCCTGTCCACGTTGGAAAGTATTGTGTTGGCGATGCAGGAACTGGAGCCGGAGCACGATTTTGCACCGATACTGGAACCATTCGAGAAAATGATTTCACTGCAGGCCAATCTCAGTGGAACCGAAAAGCCGGAAATGGAAAATCGTTCCGAGCCGTTCGGAAAATAGAATTTAAATTTGAGGAACGATGGCCGTGACCAGACAGAAAGTTGCCGTGGTAACCGGTGGTGCACAGGGTATCGGTAAAGCAATTTGTGATGCGTTTGCAGAGCAGGGCGTTGCCGTGTGTTCTATCGACCTGCAGGGCGGTGT
>NZ_DATCMV010000149.1:0-5569 GCF_036563125.1 Microbulbifer sp. | reverse complement strand
TGGCGCGACTGCGGTCTGTGGCATCTGCAATCCCGCAGTCCAGAGCGGGATGCGGTGGAGGGGCTGGATAACCAGTCGCCGGTATTCACCACCCGCCTGCTGATCGGAGCCGACGGTGCCCGCTCGCGGGTGCGCGATATGCTGCGCATCCGCACCCGGGATGTGGAGTACCAGCAGACCGCGCTGGTGTGTGTGGCCAAGTGTGAACAGTCCCACCAGTCCACCGCCTGGCAGCGCTTCCTGGAGACCGGCCCGTTGGCATTCCTGCCGCTTTCAGGGCTCGGTGACGACCGTCACTGCGCGGTGGTGTGGTCAGCCGATGACAGTCTCGCGCGTGAGCTGGTGATGCTCGACGACAAGGCGTTTGCGCTGAATCTCGAGAAGGCGTTTGAGAGCCGTCTCGGCACCATCGAATCCGTGAGTGAGCGCTTTTCCTTCGCCCTGCGCGCGCGCCACGCGGAATCCTATTTCGGTCCAGGCGCGGCGCTGATCGGCGATGCCGCCCACAGCATTCACCCACTCGCCGGGCAGGGAGTCAACCTGGGTTTTATGGATGTTCTGGTGCTGACAGAAGAAGTCGGCCGCGCGCTCAAGCGCGATATCTCGCCGGCCCACGCTTCGGTACTGTCCCGCTACCAGCGCCGCCGGCGCGGTGAAAATGCGGCCACCCTCAAGGCCATGAGCACTTTCAAATCCCTGTTTGGCGCCGGCGACCTGCACTGGCGCTGGCTGCGCAATACCGGCCTCAGCATGGTGGACGCGAGCCCGCTGCTGAAAAAGCGCATTATCATGCGCGCCATGTCGGTGTAGTGGCTGGTCGACAACAGACAAAACGCGGCGAGGTTGCCGCGTTTTTCATATGTGCACCATGCCGGAATCCCGAGCTTTATTTTGTTACAGTCCCCGTCCGATATTTATGTGTTGCCGTATTTCTGAAAGGGCCCGGATTTGAGTAACTGGATTACCGTCTGTGAATTCCCGCTGCAGCAGGACCTGTCTGCGCTGGCGGCGTTTATCCAGCGCCACCAATTGCCGCTGCGTATCAGTGAAGAAAACAATCGCCAGCGGGTGGCGAGCCTGGCGCCGCAACTTGTCGAGCCGATGCAGCAGTTGCTCGCGCGCTGGCAGGCAGGCGAGGTGGATCTGGCACAGTTGACGGTGCACGTGTATGAGGAGGCCCCGGCACAGCCGCAGCAAGAAGATACTGTTTCTGCGGATGCCGAGGTAACCGCAGGTTCGGGCGTCGAAGAAAAAACGCCGGAGACTTCCGCTGCGGGCGAGCCGAGTCAGCAAATGCCTCACTCGGTGATTCCCCAGTGGCCGCTGCGGCAGACACCGGTTAGCCTGCTTTTGATTGCGCTGTGTTTTCTTGGTTGGTTTCTACTGCGCCAGGGTTGGATAGAAGGGCTGGTGATCTTTCCGCAGCAGGAGGGGGATTTTGACATCTCTCGCTCGTCTCTTGCCTGGCACCTTGGTCAGGGAGAATTCTGGCGCCTGTGGACGCCGGCGATTGTGCATTTTTCCCTGCCACACGCGCTGTTCAACAGTCTCGGCATCTGGATTGTGGGGCGCTCGCTCGAGGCCCGCGCCGGTAGCGCGTGGTTTGCGCTGTTGGTATTGCTGAGTGCGCCGGTATCCAACCTCGCACAGTATTTCTGGTCGCCGCAGATTTTGTTTGGCGGGATGTCCGGCGTGGTTTACGCGCTGATCGGCGCGGCCTTTGTCATCCAGCGCTGGCAGCCCCAGTGGCGCGATGTGCCCTCGTCACTTATCTGGATGGCGGTGGTGTGGTTGCTGGTGTGCATGCTGGGGGTGGTGGATTATTTCATCCCCGGTGGTATCGCTAACGCCGCGCATATCGGCGGCTTTGCCGCGGGGCTGCTGCTCGGCGTGCTGTTCTGCGTCGCCGGCGGCGGGCAGCGCTACTTTGCCGGGCATGCCGCCAATGCCGCGGAGCCAGGACAGGTACACAAGACCTTCTGATTTTTTGCCATGTTACTACTGATCATCTATGTACTGGTCGCACTGGGATTTTCCTTTCTCTGCTCCATCGCCGAGTCGGTGATTCTCAGTGTGACCCAGCCGTATATTTCCCTGCTGGAACGTGACGGTCACAAATCCGGGCGGGTGCTGCGGCGGTTGAAAGCCGATATCAACGCGCCGCTCGCGGCAATTCTTACCCTCAACACCGTGGCCCATACCGTCGGTGCTGCCGGCGCTGGTGCACAGGCGGCGGCGGTATTCGGCAGCCACTATCTCGGCATCGCATCCGCGATTCTGACGCTGCTCATCCTGGTGTTTTCGGAAATCATTCCCAAGACCCTGGGGGCGCTGTACTGGCGTCAACTGGCGCCGGTCACCGCTTACGTACTGCGCTACCTGGTAATACTGCTGAAGCCATTTGTGTGGCTGTCGGAGTGGCTGACCCGCGGGCTCGCCCACGGCCCCGTGATGACCGGCTTCAGCCGCGAGGAGTTTGCGGTCATGGCGGAACTGGGCGAAGCGGAGGGGCAGCTCGAGCGCCACGAGTCCAGCATCCTGCACAACCTGTTCTTTACCCTGCGGGATCACACGGTGCGCGAGGTGATGACACCGCGTACGGTGGTGTTTTCCCTTTCCCAGGATATGACTCTTGAGGATGCCTACGACGCGGTGGAGAAAAGCCGATTTTCCCGCATCCCCATCTACGAGCACGACGATCCGGATCTGGTGGTGGGATTTGTGCTGAAACAGGATCTGCTACAGGCGTATTGCCGCGGCGAGCGCGACAGCGAGTTGCGGGCGCTGCGCCGGGATCTGCTGATGCTGCCGGAAACCGCCGCCATCTATCAGGCATTTCACAAGATGCTGGCGCGCCGGGTACAAATCAGCGCAGTGGTGGATGAATACGGCAGTCTCGAGGGGCTGGTGACGCTTGAGGACATCCTCGAAACACTCTTGGGCGAAGAGATTGTGGACGAGGCGGACAAGACCCCCGACCGCCAGGAACTGGCCAAACGCCTGTGGCGCCTGCGGGCAAAACGCCACGGTCTGCGGGTAGATGAAGCCGCCCGGCGCGAACAGGAGGGGCCGGAACCCCAGGAAAAACTGCGCGAAGAAATTCACCGTCAGCTGCAGGAGAGCGAAAACCTGCGTGGGGAACAGGGTTCCGCTGGGAAAGATTTCGATGCATCGGGGACAAGTAAATCTGCCGATAAAGAAGAAAAAAATTAGAACCCGGGCGCGGATCGCGGGTCTCAGATGCTGTGAGACCGGATTGAACTAGCACTTGCAGGCCATTCGCAAAACGGAAATCTGCAACGGTTCATCGCAAGCCCCTTGAAAAATACCGCCAGTGGACGGATAACAACCTAACGAAAACAACGAATTACCTGGTGAGCTCGTAACGTGCGTTTCGGAATCCTCCTAATACTGTTGCAATCCATGCTGCTCTGCGCCGAAGGCCGCGCGGAGTCGCAATTGGCGCAGCTGGATTCCTCTGACAAAGTCGTGCGTGTGCTGCTGCTAAATAGCGGCCAACAACAGCAGGATGAGACCGACGACCCTGTCGCCGTTGCTCAGACACAACCCCAGATGGTATCGGCCAGCGTTGCCGTACCTGTTTCTAATCCAGTCGCTATCCCGCCTTCTGCGGCGCGCGCCGCACATTCCATCCGCGGACCTCCGGCCCGACATTAATTTTCCTTTGTTGATCAGTGTTATCGAATGGTGCCGGCGGCTCTCTATTTAGCTGAGGGCTCTCCGCCTTGTCGCCGGCACTAAAAAAATAATCGGGGTGCATTCGCTCGGGGTTTTCCGCTTTACCCCCGCAGCGGCAGTTTGCGCCCGGAAAAACCGAAGAGAATTGTTGTTATGAAAAAACTGGATCTGATCCCGCTGGAAGATGCGGACAAACTGGTTTTCCCGGAAGAATTTCATGAGCTCACGCTGAATTCCCCGGCGCTCAAATTCGTTACGGACTTCAAGAAACACCACCCAGCGGTGCTGACCGCTTCCATGTCGGCGCTGGACGCCGCACAGGTGCTGCGCACGGGTCACCTGTCGTGTGTTTTGGTGATGGATCACCGCGGGGACTTTATCGGTCTGCTCACCGCGGAAGATGTTTCCTACCAGCGGGTGATGCAGTGTGTGGCGGCGGGGCAAAACCGCGGCGACCTGACGGTGGGTGACCTGATGCACCGCCGCAACCGCCTGCAGCAGTTGAGTTACCAGCAGTTGCGCGGTGCGGCGATTCGCGATGTGCTGGAAACCATGCGTCGCGGAGGCCAGCGCCACTGCCTGGTGGTGGATGTGGACAACCATCATGTGCGCGGAGTGATCAGTGCGGAAGATGTGACGGCACGCCTGCACATGGAGTATCCGATCGACAGACCGGAGAATTTCGCCGAACTGCTGCGCGCGGTGGCCGCAGTCCACTAGCAGTACACGAAAAGAAGCTTATTTTCACTTTATTGATCCGGCCCTCAGCGGGCCGGATCAATGGTCTCACCCAGACTGTTGTTTACCCGGAACCATCCGGTAACGCTATAGCGCGGTCGGTTGCTGGTCAGAACCTCGTGGGGGAATTCCTCCGACAGGAAAATCACCATCTGCCCGAAGCGTGGCGCCACCTTTTCGATCACTGTATCGCTCTCCGGCGCATAGATCTGCAGCTCGCCGCCATCCTGCGGCTGCCAGTTTGGTGTCAGGTACAGCACGGTGCTGACGATGCGGTTGGTGCTGCCCTTGAATGCGTCCACGTGTTTTTTGTAATAGCTGCCGCGGTCATAGCGCGCGTAGTGGCATTCGTAGTCGAACAGCCCGAGGAACAACCTGCGGTTCAGTCCCAGGCGCAGGGTTTCTGCCCAGTTCAGGTAGGCCGCTACCGCCGGGTTGGATTTATCCAGCCAGAAGATTTCATCGGTACGCACAAACTGGTTCAGCTGATGTTCCTGGTCGCGGCCGACGCCGGCGCTCTGGAAACGGGCGCGATCGATGGAGCGGAAGTGCCGTAGCAGCGATCCCAGCAGGGCCGGCGGCAGCGGCGCCGGTAGCACGATATAGCCGGTTTCGCGCAGTGCACTGGCAATCCGGTCCAATGGATCTTCATCATCGGGACCGCGGCGCCAGATTTCATCGGCCGGGGTAGGCATGGGGACAGCGTTCAAACAGGTATTCCGCGAAGTGCCGGAGCGGCGGGTTGAGGAGGTCGCTATTTATACAGTTCGATCTCCCTTCACGCCAGCAAAAATACCCCGCTGCCGGCCTATTTCAGCGCAGTAAGATCCCACCCGGTGAGCAGGATGGTGATGGTCACCACACCCACCAGCAGGTTCATCGGCAGACCCACCTTGAGGTAGTCCGAGAACTGGTAGCCGCCAGGGCCGTAAACCATCAGGTTGGTCTGGTAACCCAGGGGGGTGGCGAAGCTGGCGGAGGCGCCCATCATGATCGCAAACATGAAGGGCTCCGGATTCAGGCCCGCGCTGCCGGTCATCTGCAGCACGATGGGTACCATGATGATGGCGGCGGCGTTGTTGGTGACCATCTCTGTGAGTGTGGATACACACAAGTACACCAGCACCAGCAT
>NZ_DATCMV010000002.1:0-2433 GCF_036563125.1 Microbulbifer sp. | reverse complement strand
TAAAAGTGTGGAAGTGACTTCAAGTGCTGTCCAGGTGAGGAATCCTATTTATACCTCTTCTGTGTCAGCATCGAAACCCGTGGCTCATAGAATGACTGCTTTCTTGCGTTCGTATAAAAACATCAGTTAATTTACCCGTTCTTTAGTATTTTCGGATTCCGGGTTTATTGTGTGAAAACTTGCAAGTAATCACTGTCTCCATAATAGAGAAATTCTTCTAGTGCACTGTAAGCGAGCTTGATGACATGGTCGTCATCGCTGCGCAGTGCCCTATCTGTTATCTCTGCCTGTCGTTGCAAAATATCTTTTATCTCTTCTATTTCAATTCGCCGAATTGTTTTCGGACCGGTGCTCAGGTACGCAACTACCAGCCCCTGCCAGAAATAACGCAGTGCTGCCTCTTTGTCGTTGCAGTAGGGCAATATCAATCGCAATGCATGACAACCGGTGACACCGTGAAGCAGGGTGAAGTCCCTGGTACCCAGGTAGGCGTTGATCGCGACGGTGGCAATATTTTCCAGCGCAATCTGTTTGGGTTGGATTGGGGTTTCCATCCAGCCCGGCTGGCCGGTGACGGAGTGCATGTGGTCGGCGATATTGCCGGGGGCGAGGGATACTTCGGGATATTGCCTGGTCAGCCGCAGAATGATGTCGCTGGTGGAGGTCGAAATGGTTTCTGTGCTGCTGTTGAGTTCGTGGTAATCCAGGTTCCAGTAGGCGAGCCCCATGGCGATTTCTTCCAGGTGTCGGGCGTCTATACCGTAGGCGGTGCGGATAAGGCCGTGGAAGGCGGCGGTGGCGATGGCCGGGAGCAGGGCGGGGAGCTCTTGCTGCAAGCATTTGGCGATGCCGAGTTGTCTGAGCTGCTGTTCGTAGTAGTGCAGGGCACTTGGGAATCTGTCGTCGCGGTTGCGGCAGGAAGCGGGGTTATCTATTTCGTCGACTGGACTGCCGGGGCGGGGTTGGAGGTATGGGGTGCTGCGGTCGAAGGCATATTTGAGTTGCGCCGGCCCCGCCCCTAGTTTGTCCAGCGCAATCAGCACCATCGGAAGATGGTTGGCCAGGCGGTCGCCGTAGTGTACGTGGTAGCGGCTGCCGGCCTCCAGTAACTCTACGCAATCTCGGGTGACGCTCATGAAGTAGTCTCCCGTTCATTAATCAGCTTGTCTCAGCTGACGGCCACTTTGTCGTTCAAGTGTATGGTCGGTGGATTCTGGCCACAAAGTAACGCGGCGGTGGTTTCGGTAGGAGTGAGGTTCATGCCAAAGTAAATCTGTCCATCTTCCCAGCGGCGGTAGCTGGCCAGAGTGCGCAGTGGCTCTTTCTGCACGCGGCCGGTGAAGGGATGCAGTCCGGGGATAGCGCAGCGGGCACAGGGATGGGTGCAATCGAACACCAGCGGGCCGTCATAGGTGTGTATGGTGATCGTTTTCCAGTTGTCCTCCGCGAAGGGGAGGCTGCCGCTCACTACCAGGTTCGGGCGGAAGCGCAGCATGGACACGGGTTCGGTGAGGCGGCTGTTGAGGTCGTCCAGCGAGGCCTGGCCAATCACAAGCAATGGCGCGCCGTCGGCAAAGCCTACCTGGCGATCGGCGCGCGGGGCTTGCAGTGGGCGGGAGAATTCTTCGCCCATGGCAACCAGGCGCACCGGGGTTTGCAGCTGCTCGCTCAGCCAGTGCGCTGCGGCATCGCCGGCATCGCGGGCGGTAACGTCATCCTGCCATACGCGTACAGTTCTTAATTCCGCATCACTACCGGGCTGGTGAATTTCGATGCGCTCACCCTCAGCGTTTTCCAGTCGCAGTCCCTCTTTGGCAGCGGTAGCCTTGAGCTGCGCCATGGAGCGCAGTCGCCGCTGAGAGATGAACTGGTTATCCGCATCCACCAGCATCCAGCGACGGTCGTTGACGGCCCCGAATTTGTCCAGGGGCAGGGATTTACATTTGTGGCCCTGCATGGATTTGACCGGAAAATGGTAGAGCGCGGAAATTTTCACCACTGGCTCCTGAGCGCATGACGGGAGATGGCAAGGGTATAGGTAAGCGAGGAAACAAAAAAGACCTGCGGGAAATATCGACTGCTGGTGGTATTGGTGGCGACTGTGGTGATGGTGGTACTCTTTAGATCGGCGCCAGGTTGCGCAGTTGGCCGTGAGTTATCTGCGGAGGCATGTTAATTGCTTCGCAAAGCCCGACCGAAAATCGAAGCGACGTGACAATCAAAGAGGCTCTTATGCTGGAAGTGCAGCGCATAGATGCGATCGAAGTGGGCAACACCCTGGGTGAGGGCGTGTTGTGGAACCACAAGGAGCAGAGCGTTTGGTGGACGGACATTCAGGAGTGCAAGCTCTACCGCCTCAGCTGGCCTGGGCGCGTACTCGAGGTGTTCGACACCCCGGAACGGCTCTGCGCGTTTGCCTTCACCGATCGCGAC
>NZ_DATCMV010000010.1:0-6893 GCF_036563125.1 Microbulbifer sp. | reverse complement strand
TTTGTCGTGGCAAGTATGAGAAATTCCCGGAGAAATCCCGTGAGTAAAAATATAAATTGTTAAAAATCAATAAGTTAAAATTGAATTTTGGCTTCGGGCAAAAGTTGGCACTTTACTGGCAATACGTGGGGCACAGAGTTGAAAACATCGGTGTATATCCGGTTAAAAGGAACGTAACAGTGACTCAGCGAACGTATGAAGTAATGCAGGACGGCGGCGTACCGATCAAGTCCTGGACGGTTGGTGTGCCATTTGAGGCGGAAGCTAAAGAACAGCTGAAAAATATCTCCCGTATGCCGTTCATCCACCAGTGGGTCGCCGCGATGCCCGATGTCCACCTGGGAAAGGGGGCCACTATCGGCAGTGTGGTGCCAACACTCGGCGCAGTGATACCTGCCGCCGTCGGTGTGGATATCGGCTGTGGAATGATGGCAGTGTGCACAAGTCTGAAGGCCTCACAGTTGCCGGATGACTTGGGGGCCGTGCGCTCGGCGATTGAGCGTGCCATTCCCCATGGCCGCTCGGCGCGTGCTCGTGGGGGGCGAGATAAAGGTGCCTGGTGCGATGTACCAAAGGATGTGCAGTCCGCCTGGGCACCTTTGGCAGTGCAGTTTGATGTGCTCCAGGACAAACACCCGGTACTTCGAAAAACCAACAATCTCAATCACCTTGGAACGCTGGGTACCGGGAACCACTTTATTGAAATGTGTCTCGATGAGCACGGTAGCGTATGGCTAATGCTGCACAGCGGCTCCCGTGGTGTCGGTAACCGTATCGGTAATCACTTTATTGAGATGGCGAAACGGGATATGGAGCGGTGGCACATCCACTTGCCGGATTCCGACCTCGCTTATCTGCCCGAGGGAACCGAGCATTTTGACCAGTACATTGAGGCGGTCGAATGGGCGCAGAATTATGCGCGTATAAACCGAGAGGTCATGATGGCCCGTGCCATTGGCGCCGTAAAAACTGCTTTGAAAATGGACTTCGAAGCGCGTACCGAAGCGGTGAACTGTCACCACAATTATGTGTCGCGCGAGCACCACTTTGGAAAAGATGTTCTCGTCACGCGCAAAGGTGCGGTTCGGGCGGGGCTGGGTGAGATGGGTATTATTCCGGGCAGCATGGGGGCGCGCTCATTCATTGTTCGTGGCCTGGGTAATGCGGAAAGCTTCTGTAGCTGTAGCCATGGTGCGGGGCGAGTAATGTCACGCACAAAGGCAAAGCAACTGGTGTCGCTTGAAGAGCACCGCCTTGCGACGGCGGATGTCGAGTGCAGGAAAGATGCTGGTGTTATTGATGAGACGCCTGCTGCATACAAGCCCATCGAAATGGTAATGGCGGCGCAAAAAGACCTCGTGGAAATTGTCTACACCCTTAAGCAGGTGGTGTGCGTAAAAGGATAGGAAAATGCACGTAGTGGACGGATCACAGGGTGAGGGTGGTGGACAGATTTTTCGGTCCGCCTTGACCCTGTCGATGTGCCGGCAAATACCGGTGCATATAAAAAACATACGTGCCGGTCGCAGCAAGCCGGGATTGTTGCGTCAACACCTCGTTTGCCTAAGGGCGAGCCAGGCCATAAGCGATGCCAGGATTTCCGGTGATGAACTGGGATCGACCGAGGTGATTTTTCAGCCCGGCAAGGTCAACTCCGGTGAATACCATTTCGCCATAGGTTCGGCCGGTAGTACCACTCTGGTGTTCCAGACGATTCTATTGCCGCTGTTACTTGCGGAAGGGACCAGCGAACTTAGTCTCGAAGGTGGTACTCACAACGCGTATGCGCCCAGCTTCGACTTCCTGGAACAGACGTTGCTGCCGGTATTGGCAAAAATGGGACTCCGGGTAGATGTGGCGCTGGAGCGATACGGTTTCTACCCGGCGGGCGGAGGCCGATGGCGCGCGCGGATTTTTCCGGCGAATAACCCGCAGTCACTGGAACTTACGGAGCGAGGTCGCTTACTCAAAACCGAGGCGATGGTGACGTCGTCGCAGTTGCCCAGACATATCGGTGACCGCGAGTTAAGGCAGGTAAAGAAAAAATGCCATTGGCCGGACGAAAACCTTGTTTACCGAAATGTGGAATCGGTTGGTCCCGGGAATTTGGTTTCTTTACGCGTTTGCACTGAACACATCACAGAAATGTTCGAAGTTGCCGGAGAAAAGGGGCTTACTGCGGAAAGGGTTGCCGGGCGCGCGATTAAACAGCTGAGCCGCTATCTGGAATCCGGTGTGCCTGTCGGAGAGCATTTGGCGGACCAACTCTTGCTACCTATGGTGCTTGGCAAGGGAGGGCGGTTTTCCACCGTTGAGCCGAGCCAGCATTTGTTGACGAATATCAGCATTCTTCGCCAGCTCACCGGTACTGAAATTGAAATTAAAAACACAGGCAATCGCGTGTGGGTCGTTGAAGTGCAAAGTTGTGAAAATCCGGCACATGTTCGCTGATTTAAAGTTCTAGCAAGACTGTCCACAGGGCGTGGGCAGGAGAGAAAAATGCTCGTCATTCGCAGTATGTGGATGACGACAAAGAGGTTTGGGATTGTTGTTCGTTCAGCGGTGCTGGTTCTGTATGCCAGCCTGGCGCAATAGCTTTTAGCTGCTTGTGTACCGAGCGGAAAATAGCCTGAACATTGCTTTGTAGCTCAGGTGGTAGAGCAGTCGACGGCTGTCGACATGTCGCAGGTTCAATTCCTGCCAAAGTAACGTCGTGCGGAATGCGACTTTCTAGGTAAAGGCGAAAGCCCGGGGTTCGAATCCCCAAAGGGTTTAGGCCCTATTTCGTTCCAAGAGGCCCATTTGCACTGTTGCTCGGTCGTAATGCCCGCTTTCGGGTGGACAAGTGGTCGTGTAGCAGTGTGCCGGACGTTTAGATGTCGATGGTGTGCAATTTTGCATGTCGCTCGGCCAAGTTGGATTCGCGGTAAGGGGATGTTGAAATTTTTGGCAGCCCTTTACCCGCCGGTTCGACCAATAGTCGAGTGACCTGCTTGGTTCTATCTATTGCCCTCGATTCGCTCGGGTGGGCCTCGTCCCAATTTAAGGAGGATTGTATGTTGATATGGAAGTGCATAGACATAGCAGACACGGAGCGTGCGTTGCTGTTTCGTAGAAACAATTTCGTTCGTGTCCTCGAGCCAGGACGTCATCGGGTTTTTGCGTTAATGGGCGAGATTCGCGTCGAGCTTTACGATGTCAGTAAAGTTTTGTTCAAGCGTAGTAACGCCAAATTTTTTCTCAAGACTTACAGGGAAGAGTTTGCTGATTACGTCGAAACCTATGAGCTGCGTGATACTGAGGTGGGACTACTGTATCGCGATGATCATCTGGCGGACGTAATTGCCCCCGGGGCATTCATTTCTGTCTGGAAGGGCATTGAGCAGGTCAGGATCGAAATAGTCGATGTTGGCGAGGAATATGTCGTCGATGAAAAACTCGTCGCACTTCTGCGAGGCAATTCATTCCTGGATCATAGCGTCTCGGCAACTGCGTTGATCAACGTCGTCGAGGTGCCCGAGGAGAGTGTCGGACTTGTGACTGTCAATGGAAGGCTGCAGCAGCAGCTGACGCCGGGCAGTTACGGTTTTTGGACAAGCCATAGAACGGTAAATGTAAAAATAATCGACCTCAAGCTGCAGACGGTAGAGGTCAGCGGTCAGGAAATACTGACCAAAGACAAGGTAAGCCTGCGGATCAACCTGAGTTCGAGTTACCGGGTATTGGAGCCTCAAAAAGCGGTACTGAAACTCGGTGACTATACCGCGTTTGTTTATCGCGAACTTCAGCTGGGCCTGCGTGAGGTAGTGGGCACTCAAAGCCTTGATGGCATTCTGGAAGACAAGGATAGTCTCAACCTGGGTATTTCTGCGGGTGTTCGCGAGAAACTGGCTCAATACGGGATAGAAGTGGTTACCGTCGGGGTGAAAGACATCATTTTACCTGGTGATATGAAGCAGATCCTCAATCAGGTTATGGAAGCGCAAAAGGAGTCTGAAGCTAACCTGATCAAGCGGCGTGAGGAAACCCATGCAATGCGATCACTGCACAATACCGCGAAAATGATGGAAAACAACCCGGTATTGATGAGGCTGAAAGAACTTGAAGCGCTTGAGAGGGTGACCGCCCGGATTGATAAAATATCGGTGTACGGCGGTTTGGATGGTGTATTGAATGACCTGGTCAAACTAAAGCCAATTAACCCTGCGCCTTAGCGAGCCCGTCCGTATGGACGGGCTCTTGTTCGCCGCCATTGATACCGGTGTACCCAGCGGTCACATAGGCCGTCAGAAATGAATCACCTTCCAGTTGACGCGGCATGTCTCGCTTTGTCGAATGATTTATCCCACTAAATTCGATTTTTTCCCCTCGTCACCCCTCGTATAGTGGCGCCATCCAAACACTAGCGAGGACGGCAACATGCTCTATCTACGGCGCGCCGACGAGCGCGGCAGGGCAAACTTCGGCTGGCTCGATTCCCGTCATACCTTTTCATTTGGTCACTATTACGACCAGAAGCATATGGGGATTTCCGCGCTGCGGGTGATCAACGACGATACCGTTGCCCCCGGTGCCGGCTTTGGCACCCACGGCCACAGGGATATGGAAATCATTTCCTATGTGCTTGCGGGTGCCATTGAGCACGAAGACAGTATGGGCAACCAGTTTGTGGTGCCCGCCGGTGAGGTGCAGCGCATGACTGCGGGAACCGGGATTACTCACTCCGAGTACAACCACTCAAAGACCGAGCCACTAAAATTCCTGCAAATCTGGATTATCCCCAACCAGCGCAACCTGCCACCGGGCTACGAACAGAAAGCGATTGTACAGAACGGCAACCTGACCCCGCTGGTGACGCCGGACGGTCGCGACGGATCATTGACCGTGCATCAGGATGTAAGCCTCTACCGGGTGCAGTTGCCTACCGGTGATACCCAGGCACTGGAAACGACAGATGGGGTTGGCTACCTGCATATCATCGAGGGCGAGGTGTACGCCAATGGCACCGCGCTGGGCGCTGGTGATGGCCTCGGTACCATCGACGAGCCGTTAACCCTGCGCGCAGGAGACAAGGGTGTGACCGCACTCTGGTTTGAGCTGCCGCGTCGGGTGGAACAGCGCGGCTAATGCCCTCACTTGGGAGCTATCGCGCCGATAAATAGCGGTGTAATTCGACCAGGGGATTGCCATTCGTCGATACTTTGTGGTTAAACAGGGCTCCTGAAGCATCCATGGTGGTCTACCCGCTGCAGGCTTCCCGTATTGGTGGGAAGCCGCCGCCTTTTGGTTATGCATTCAATAAATATAAGAAGGACCTGTATGAACCGTCATTTGCCTGTTTTTGCCGCTTTTACTCTATTCGTCGCTGCTTGTAGTTCCTATGATTCCGACGATTCGGCGTCCCAGTCGGCGGACATCAAGGTCATGGAAGAGGTGCATGTCAGTAGCGCCAGAATGCGGAGGCCGGAACTGGCAGAGCCCGTGATCGAACCCGGTCGCGTCATTACGACCAGTCCCGAACCAGAGCGGGAAAAATACCAGGAGCTGAAGCAGCGACAGGTAAAGCTTGTTCGCGAAGAGCCGGTTTCCACATTTGCACTGGATGTCGATACCGGCGGTTACAGCAATGTGCGCCGTATTCTGAGCGCGGGTCAGCTACCTCCCACGGACGCGGTTCGTGTGGAAGAGTTGATTAACTACTTCAACTACGATTTCGCCACCTCCAAAAAGCTCGACCAGTACACTGAAGAAAAGGATTTTTCCGTGCATTTTGGTCTATCTATGGCGCCCTGGGATAAGGAGCGCACCCTGTTTTCTATCGGTATCAAGGCGCGAGACCTGCCTATGGCCGAAGTGCCGCCGGTGAATCTGGTCTTCCTGATCGACACTTCAGGCTCAATGGCCCAGCCGAACAAGTTGCCGCTGCTGCAGCAGGCCTATCGACTACTGGCAAAACAACTGCGGGCGCAAGACTCCGTCAGTATCGTGACCTATGCCGGGAGTGCAGGTATTGTTCTTGAGCCCACACCTGGCGACCAGAAAGCGAAGATTCTGCAGGCCATCGGCCGCCTGCAGGCCGGAGGTTCTACCAATGGCGCTGGCGGTATTGAACTCGCCTATAGCGTGGCGAATCAGGCGTACAAGAAAGGTGGGGTAAACCGCATTCTTCTGGCCACCGATGGCGACTTCAACGTGGGTATCAGTGATGTTGATACCCTGAAACAGCGCATCGAGCGCGGCCGTAAAAGCGGTGTGCAGTTCAGCACCCTCGGTTTTGGTATGGGCAACTACCACGAGGAGCTGGTCGAGCAGATTTCCAATGTAGGTGATGGCAGTTATGCCTATATCGATACCATCTACGAAGCCAATCGCGTACTGGTGGAACAGCTGGCAGGGACCCTGTTTACCGTCGCCAAAGATGCGAAGGTGCAGGTGGAATTCAACCCGGCGCAGGTATTGGAATATCGCTTGCTTGGCTATGAAAATCGCCGTCTCAACCGCGAGGATTTCAACAACGACGCCAAGGACTCCGGAGATATAGGCGCTGGTCATTCGGTGGTTGCGCTCTACGAACTGACACTTGCGGACGACACTCCGCGTATCGATCCACTGCGCTATGGCGATAGCTCGCCGCAGGCACAGCAGGATTCACAGGAGAGTGAGTTTGCCACGGTCAAGGTGCGTTACAAAAAGCCTGGCCAGGGAAGCAGTTCGCTGGAGGAATGGAACTTGCAGCCACAAATGGCGTCATTGGACCAGGCCTCTCCAGATCTGCGTTTTGCCACCGCGGTAGCCGGGTTTGGCTTGCTGCTGAAAAATGAGCCGCTCAGCAACTTTGGCTATGACGAGGTGGTGGCAATCGCCCAGATGGCCCGTGGCGAGGATATCAATGG
>NZ_DATCMV010000104.1:0-10669 GCF_036563125.1 Microbulbifer sp. | reverse complement strand
AAAAAAATGCCGGTAAAAACCGCGCGCGAACGGCGCCTGATCGGTGGCCCGACAAAGGCGCTGGATATTCCCGACAAGACCGCCGGCAAGGCAATCTACGGTCTGGATGCGCATGTGGAGGGCATGGTGTATGCCCGTCCGCTCATCCCTCCCACCCGCTACGGCGCCAGCATCAAAAGCATCGACGACAGTGCGGCGAAAAAGATTCCCGGCTATCAGAAAACCATCGTGCTGGAAGACCCATCCAATACCGTACCCGGTTGGGCCATGGTCATCGCCGACAGCTTCCACGCGGCCAATAAAGCGGCGCAACGCATTGTTGTGGACTGGCTACCGGGCAAGACCGCCGACATCGACGAACAGGCCATCTTCGATCACGGACGCGCGTTGATCGAACAAAGCGATGCCGGCGTGGTGGTGGTGAACGACGGCGACGTGGACAAGGCCTTCACCGATGCCGATTCCACCCTGGAGGCCGAATACATCACCCACAGCCTGCTGCACTTCCAGATGGAACCGCTCAACGCCCTGGCACTTGAAAAAGATGGCATCTGGGAAATCCATACCGGCAATCAGTGGCAGTCCCTGATTCTCCCGGTCCTCGCCACCGCCCTCGGTGTACCGGAAAAACAGGTGGTGATGAAAACCTATATGCTCGGCGGCGGTTTCGGCCGCCGCCTGAACGGCGACTACGCGGTGCCCGCGGCACTGGCCGCCAAGGCGCTGGGTCAACCGGTGAAAATGGTCATGACCCGCGAGGACGATGTCCGCTTCGATTCGCTGCGCTCAGCTTCGGTACAGCGCATGCGCATGGCGTTCGACCGCAACGGCAAGGTGACCGGCATGGAACATCATGCTACCGCGGGCTGGCCCACCAAGGTCATGGTGCCGGCCTTTCTGGTCGATGGAATTTCCGGGGGCAAGTTCGACCCCTTCGCCATTCAGGGCGCCTTGCACTGGTATTCCGTGGGCAGCCACCGCCTGCGCGCGATCTCCAACGACCTGGCCGAGCAAACCTTTCGCCCGGGCTGGTTACGCTCGGTGGGTTCCGGCTGGGTCAACTGGGCACTGGAGAGCTTTATGGACGAAGCGGCCCACAAAGCCGGCCAGGACCCCATCGACTTCCGCCTGGAGAGACTCACGGCGGAAGGCAAGAACGCCGGTTCCGCCCCCAATTCCGTTGGCGGCGCCAGCCGTCAGGCCCATGTGCTGCGCCGGGTACGGGAGATTTCTGGCTGGGGCAGCCAAATGCCCCCGGATACCGGCCTCGGAGTGGCCACCACCTACGGCCAGGAGCGTAATATGCCGACCTGGACCGCTTGCGTGGCGCGGGTGCGTGTGGACCGCAAAACCGGGCGTCCCACAGTCGAAAAACTCACACTGGTCACCGATGCCGGCACCGTAGTGCATCCGGACGGCGCCCGCGCCCAGGTGGAAGGCGCTGCACTCTGGGGTTTGAGCCTTGCGCTGCATGAGGGAACCCGATTCAACAAAGGACAGGTGGTGGATACCAATCTCAACACCTACACCCCGCTGCGCATGCGCGACGTACCGGAAATCGAAATGGAGTTTGTCGACAGCACCGAAAACCCTGTGGGTCTCGGAGAACCTGCGACCACGGTGGTGGGACCGGCGATCGGCAATGCGATTTTTGCCGCGGTGGGCGTGCGGGCGCGAAGTTTGCCAATTCGGGCGGAAGACATTTTGCGCGAAATAAAGTCTCAGTAGCACGGGCGAAAGTTAGACCATGGGAGAAACTCAGTGACAACACCGGCCAAAAATACCGTGTGTCTCTGGTACGACGGCTGCGCCGAAGACGCAGCGAGGTTTTACGCCGAGACCTTTCCCGATTCCTCGGTAACCGCGGTACATCTCGCGCCTGGCGATTACCCTTCCGGGAAAGCCGGCGATGTACTGACGGTAGAGTTTACCGTTATGGGAATTCCCTGCCTCGGGCTCAATGGCGGGCCGGCGTTTACCCACGATGAGGCCTTTTCCTTTCAGGTGGCCACCGCTGATCAGGAGGAAACCGATCGCTATTGGCACGCGATCGTTAGCAATGGTGGCCAGGAAAGCGCCTGCGGCTGGTGCAAGGACAAGTGGGGACTGAATTGGCAGATAACGCCCATCGCGTTGACAGCGGCAATTGCCAGTCCCGATCGCGCTGCCGCCAAGCGCGCGTTCGATGCGATGATGCAGATGGGCAAAATCGACATCGCCACCATCGAGACAGCACTTCGCGGCTGAGCCGCAAGCTGCGACGTATTTTTCAAGGAACGGAGATTAAAACGAACACTGGTGGTCGTATGTCAAACCTGGTTAGGTATTAAGCGCGTACCCTCGCCAATCCTGCCCCATTCCGTTAAATTGCCGCTCTTCCGGTCGCCACGCGGCATCCGAACCCTCAAGCAGTAAGGAATCCCGATGTACTCACCCTCTTCCACCACCGCGGCTGCCGCGACCGGTGCGCCCACGCATTCCCGACTCGCAGAATTCGCCCTGGCCTTGGGCGGCTTCGGTATTGGTACCGGCGAGTTTGTGATCATGGGGTTGATGAACCGAGTGGCGACCGACCTCGGAGTCAGCGCACCGGAGGTGGGTTACGCCATCAGCAGCTATGCGCTCGGTGTGGTGGTGGGAGCCCCGATCATTGCGCTGCTGGCGGCGCGCGCACCGCGGCGGGCACTGCTGATTACGCTGATGCTGGTATTTGCCGTGGGTAATATTGCCAGTGCCTTCGCGCCAGGCTTCTGGTCGTTCATCGGCCTGCGCTTTATGGCCGGCTTGCCCCACGGTGCCTATTTCGGTGTGGCCTCACTGGTGGCTGCGGCGGCGGTGCCACCCAACCAGAGGGCGCGCGCGGTGGCGCGGGTGATGTCGGGGCTCACGGTGGCGATTCTGATCGGCGCGCCGCTGGCCACCTGGGCCGGCAATCTGTTCGGCTGGCAGATAGCGTTTATGGGCGTGGGTGTCGTGGCCCTGCTTACCGCACTGATGGTGTGGCGGTTTGTACCGGTGCAGCCAGAAGATCCGGATGCGAGCCCGGCGCGCGAGCTGTCCGCGCTGGTCAAACACCGGGTACTGTTTACCCTGGGCATCGCCGCCATCGGCTTTGGCGGTATGTTCTCGGTGTTCAGCTATGTAATGCCGACGCTGACCCAGCAGGCGGGCATGGCGGAATCGCTCGGGCCGGTTGTACTGGTGCTGTTCGGTCTCGGTGCCATCGCCGGCAATCTGCTCGGCGCGCGGGTGGCGGACTGGAATGTGTTGCGCGCCTTCCCGCTGATTCTGGGCTGGTGTGCCCTGGTGCAGGCGGGATTCTATTTCGCGGCGGATTATGTGTGGCCGGGCATTATTTTTGTCGGTCTGGTCGGCACCGCCATGGCACTTGGCCCTGCGATCCAGACTCGCCTGATGGACGTGGCCGAGGGCGGACAGACGATGGCGGCTTCACTCAATCACGCGGCGTTCAATCTGGCCAATGCGCTGGGGGCCTGGCTCGCGGGGGTAGCGATCAACGCGGGATTTGGCTGGTCAATCACCGGCCCGGTAGGTGCGGTGCTGGCCGTTAGCGGCATGCTGGTGTTTTTTGCCGGGCGCTTGGTGGAGAAGCGCGGCACCTCCGTGGATGCCATGCCGAACCCCGCTTGACTGGAGATTGATTGCTGAGCCTCGCGGGTATCACTACGCTTTCCGCAATGGCTCAGTAAATCAGACACCTCAGGGCCCGGGTATGAAAGCGCCGGAGAAAAAAGACAGCGACAAAAAGTGGTCCCAGCGGGTCACCGAAACCAGCGACGCGCTGGATCTGGAAGGAGGCGTATTCACGCTTCACGACCCCAGAGAGATTGCACTGTCACTGAAAAGATCGGCGGAACAGAGCCATAAACGCAAGTCAGAACCTTTCCGGTCAGCGATGTCGATGCTCACCTTTTATATCAACCGCGCGGGGGAAAACCTGCCCGAGGAAAGAAAAAAGGTTCTGGAGGAAGCAAAGGATGAATTGCGGCTATTATTCGACCGCCCCAAAAAAACCAGCCCCCACCAGAAATAACCTTTTCGCATCTTCGCTAACTCAGACGCTCATTAGCGGTCTTTTTGTGCATGCGCCTTGATCATTTTGGTGATCTCCTTGGCAAGATCATTCGGTATCGGGAAATGTAAGTTGTACTGGGCAATCTTCCACGCCCCGTTTTCCTTCACCAGTACCCCGCTACCGCGGCACTCGCCGTAAGCCTCGTTATCCAGCAGTTCATCAAACCAGGCTACATCGCCGTGGACCACGATCGTGCGATCTCTCGGCACATAGGTCCAACCCTTACCCTGGCTGAAATAGGGTTTTACAAATTCCTTGAAGGTATCGACGGTCCAGCGCTCGCTGGCATCGGTACCGATAAACACGCCGTCTTTGCTGAACAAATCAAAGTACCCGTCGAAATCGGCATTGGCGGCGGCCTTGTGGAAGTCGTCCAGTTGCGCGGCAATGTCGGCTTCCTGTTTCCAGATCGGGTATTTGGCCTGCAGGAAGCCCTGTGGCCAGTAGCCATACCAGCTGTAACCCGTGCGCCGCTCGGGATCCACATCGGACAATTGATAGACCCGTTTGCCGTCGCGATTGGCGAGAAACGGCTTACTGGTTGTCAGGTCATAGAACCGCGCCCAGATGGGTTTTGCTTCTGGGTCATTCACTACCACCAGATCGTAATCGGCGGCGTGGTAATCAAAACGCTGGCGATCTGCTGCAACCCGGTCAACCCGCAAGCCTGCAAGCTTGACCGATTCCAGCCAGGCAGCACCAGCATCAACCGCCTCGACAATTTCCCGGGAGGGATTGTCGATCGACATCAGGTATTCCAGTACCGGTACCGTTTCCCAGGCGAGGATTCCTGGCAGTTCATAGGCGCGCCCCTGGGCGGGCTTCAGTGTCTGCTCATGGTATTGGCCCGCCCAGCCAGTGCGCTGGCCGTCGATGCGCACCTGTAGCTTCAGCAGTAGTGCATCACCTTTTGCTACCGCTTGTGCGGCCTGATTGCGCAGATTTTCGTCGATATAGTCGAATGGATATTTACCCGCTGCCACTTTGCGCAGGAAGGTGAGCACGCCGGGCATGACTTCGTCGGCGATGGTGATATGGCGGTAGTAGGCGCGGTCGGTACGGTCCGGCGAGTGGGCCCAGCCACCATTCGGGTACTGGCGATCCAGCGTGTAGCGCAATCCCTTCAGTGCAGCCTCACGGTAGAGGGCATTGCCGGTTTTTCGGTATGCCTCGGACAGATATTCAATCTGCGGGTAGATGTTGCGGTTATCGAAGCTCGCATCCGCCAGAGACTTGTCCTCGAGTGCCTGCGCGCGCTCCTCTGCGGACAAAACACGCAGCGGGTGCTTGTTGGTAGGCCAGCCACCGCTGTCGCGCTGGTAGAGCAGCAGATTGTCGGCGATGGATTCGATCTGGTTGAGCGCGTAGTGCGCGACATCCTTTTCACCTGTGCGGTCATTCCAGTGCTTGATGGCATCGTAGAAGCCGTCGATGGCAATGGGTTGATTTGCCGTTTCCGCCGCGGCGGTAGTGATGAAGCCGGCCAACAGTGTTCCGACCACCGGCAGGAAAAACTTGCAGCGTTTTCTCGTCATTTTTTTTACTCTACTTCTGATTATCTGTGAGTCGCGGCAGCCGGACGTTTACCAGCAGGGAAAAGCCATCAAACCACATACGAAGGCCCCAGGGTACGCCAGGGAGGGCAAAAAGGTATTTTCGCCGTCATAAAAATTAGCCAAATCGCACACCAGGAGTCCATTGATCTGTCGGGCCAATTATTTCCACCAAAGTCTAATCGATGAATTTCTGTCACTGGGTTAGAGTCGGGAACAACCGGCAGAATAATGGAAAAACTCCCCATGCACCGCGATCCCCGCCAGCCGGAAATCCAGGCTGTGGCCGATTTTCTTCAAGCTTGTGTACCGTTCGATCTACTGCCCCACGATACCCTACAGGCAGCGGCCCGGCAGATCGAAGTGGTCTATTTGCGCCGGGGCAGCCGGATCACTGCCGAGGATGATTATGCCCTGCGTATTCTGCGCAGCGGCGCGGTAGAAATCCGCAGTAGCCAGGGCCAGTTGCTGGACAAGCTGGAGGAAGGAGACAGCTTCAATATTCACGGCCTCGACATCGGCGATGAAGGCGTCAGCGCATTAGTGATCGAAGACGGCCTGCTCTACCAGTTGCCACGGGTGCACTATGAGGCACTGCGAACCCAGTTCCGGGACTTTGACCGCCATTTCCATTCCCAGCGCAGCCGTCGCCTGCGCCGCGCCGCCCGCTACCAGCCCGACACCAACATGATGATGCTGCCGATCGCCTCACTGATCAGCCGTAATCCGCTGGCGCTAGCCCCCACCGCCACCCTGAAGCACACCGCCCGGGCCATGTCGGAACTGCGGGTGTCGTCGGTGCTAATCATGGAGGGGGAACGACTCCTGGGCATCGTCACCGATCGCGACCTGCGCACCCGGGCCCTGGCGCAGGGTTTGGCGAGCGGCACGCCAATTGGCGACATCATGACCCCGGAACCGCTACAGATCGACCATGGAGCCACTCTCTTCGACGCGATTCTGCAGATGACCCAAAGCGGTGTGCACCACTTGCCGGTGCTGCACAACCAGCAAGTGGTTGGCATCATCACCTCGTCGGACCTGATGCTCGCCCGGCGTGACGACCCGGTATATCTGGTGCAGCATATTTCCCGCCAGCAGGATACCGCGGGGATGAAGGCCATCCTCGACGCCCTGCCCGTGTTGCTGTCGGAAGTGGTGAAAGGCGGCATGCGCGCCCATCAGGTGAGCCATGTGCTCACCGCCATCAGTGACGCCGTCACCCATCGACTGATTCAACTCGCCATCGGGGAGATTGGCCCGGCACCGGTGCCCTTCTGCTGGCTCGGCTTCGGCTCCCAGGCCCGCGACGAACAGTTGCTGGGTGCCGACCAGGACAATGGCCTGCTGATCGACGACCGCGCCAGCGACGAGGATATGGCCTGGTTTGCGCAACTCGCTGAGCGGGTATGTGATGGTCTCAATGCCTGCGGCTACGTGTATTGTCCCGGCAAGGTGATGGCGACCACCCACGAATGGCGGCAGCGCCTGCGGGACTGGCGCAATGCCGTAGATAGCTGGACTCGTACACCGACACCACACGCGGTCATGCGCGTGAGTATTTTTTTCGATCTGCGTGCCGTGTACGGCGATGTATCGCTATGTGAAAAATTGCAGCGACACATGCTGCAACGCACGCAAACCGACACGATTTTTCTGGCGGCGCTGGCGGCCAACGTACTGGAGCAGACGCCACCTCTGGGTATCTTCCGCCGCTTTCTGGTGGAGCGGAATGGCGAGCACCGGGATGAATTCAATCTGAAAAAACGCGGGGTCATGCCGATTGTGGAGCTGGTGCGCATCAAAGCCCTGGCCAATGGCATCCGCGCGGTGAACACCCGAGAACGTATCGAACAGTTACTGGCGGAAAAAATCGTCACCAAAACCGATGGTCGCAATCTGCTGGATGCCTTTGATTACATCCAGCAATTGCGCATCCAGAATCACAGCCAGCAAATTGCCCGCGGCGAAAAGCCGACCAACTACTACAACCCGAAAGATCTGCCGGATCTTGCGCGCAAACATCTGCGCGATGCCTTCACTGTGGTGCACGACTCCCAGGAAGCGCTGCAGCAGACCTATCGACGCGGATTGTGAGCGATGCTGTGGCTGCTTCTCAAACGCTGGTTTTGGCGGCGCAAGACCCGTGAACCCCAGCTGATGGCATTGCTGCGGCAATCTCTGGTCTTCACCCGCCTACCGTTTGCGCGCCAGCGTTTTCTGGTGATCGATCTGGAAACAACCGCACTCAACCCGCTGCAGGGAGAAATCGTCAGTATCGGCTGGGTGGTAATTGAAAACGGCCGGATTCTCCTCAATCAGGCGCGCTTGTTTCACCTCACGCCAGAACATGGCGTGGGTCAGAGTGCCACGTTCCATCAGCTCACCGACAGCGCGCTGGAAGCGGGCGAAGAATTTGCCGCGCTGGCGCCGCATCTGCTGGCGGCGGCCGCCAACAGTACACTTGTATTCCACAACGCCACGCTGGATATGGGGTTTCTCAACCACTATTTGCGCCGGCAATATGGTGCGCCGCTGTTGGCACCGGTGCAGGACACACTGCAACTGGAATACCGGCGCCAACTTAGACGCAAGCACGCCTTGCAACCCGGCGAGCTGCGCCTGGGTGCCTGTCGCCAGCGATATGGCCTGCCGGAACTGGCGGCCCATGATGCGCTCACCGACGCACTGGCGACCGCGGAACTGTTTCTGGCGATCCACAGCGCGTGATTTTCCGGAAAATTGGAACACTCGGTTTCAGGGACATATATTCTTAGTTCGACCTTCAACCCACATACAAACGGCAGGGCTTGGAAATGGCAAAGAGTCAGGGAACGACAGGTGGCAAGTGCCCCGTTATGCACGGTGCCACTAACACCAGTATGTCCAACACCGACTGGTGGCCCGAGGCACTAAACCTCGACATATTGAGTCAGCATGACCGCAAGACCAATCCACTGGGCGCCGAGTTCAACTATCGAGAAGAACTCAAAAAGCTCGACGTCGATGCACTCAAGAGAGATATGCGCGCTCTGATGACCGACAGCCAGGACTGGTGGCCCGCGGACTGGGGCCACTATGGCGGCCTGATGATCCGATTGTCCTGGCATGCCGCAGGCAGCTACCGAATCGCCGACGGCCGCGGCGGCGGTGGCACCGGTAACCAGCGCTTCGCACCGCTCAATTCCTGGCCCGATAACGTCAGCCTCGACAAGGCACGCCGCCTGCTGTGGCCGATCAAGAAAAAGTACGGCAACAAGATCAGCTGGGCAGACCTGATTATCCTCGCCGGCACCATGGCGTATGAGTCCATGGGTCTGAAAACTTTCGGCTTCGGCTTTGGCCGCGAGGATATCTGGGGCCCGGAGAAAGACACCTACTGGGGCTCGGAAAAGGAATGGCTGGCACCCACCGACAACCCCAACAGCCGCTACTCCGGTGAGCGCGACCTGGAAAACCCGCTGGCCGCGGTGATGATGGGGCTTATCTATGTGAACCCGGAAGGCGTGGACGGCAAGCCCGACCCGCTCAAGACCGCCACAGACGTGCGCGTGACCTTTGCGCGCATGGCGATGAATGACGAGGAAACTGTCGCACTGACTGCCGGCGGCCACACCATCGGCAAATGCCACGGCAATGGCGATGCGGCGCTGCTGGGCCCCGACCCCGAAGCTGCCGATGTAGAGGAACAAGGGCTGGGCTGGCACAATCCAACGCGCACCGGATGCGGCCCGGATGCCATCACCAGCGGCATCGAGGGCGCGTGGACCACAAACCCCACGCAGTGGGACAACGGCTATTTCGAAATGCTGTTCAACCACCAGTGGGAATCGCGTAAGAGTCCCGCCGGCGCCTTCCAGTGGGAACCAGTGAGCATCAAGGAAGAGGACAAGCCTCACGACGTCGAGAATCCGTCCGTCCGCCACAACCCGATCATGACCGACGCCGATATGGCGATGATCACGGATCCGATTTATCGGGAAATTTCAGAGCGCTACCACAGGGATCACGCCGCGCTCTCCGAAGCATTCGCACGCGCCTGGTTCAAGCTGACCCACCGCGATATGGGACCGAAGGCCCGCTACTTTGGCCCCGATGTTCCGGATGAAGACCTGATCTGGCAGGACCCGGTGCCTGTGGGCCCCACTGACTACGACGTAGATGCGGTAAAGACGAAAATAAAAAACAGCGGTCTCAGCAACAGCGAAATGATTGCCACCGCCTGGGACAGCGCGCGCACGTACCGCGGCTCGGATATGCGCGGCGGCGCCAACGGTGCGCGTATTCGCCTCGCGCCGCAGAAGGACTGGCCGGGCAATGAGCCGGAGCGGCTCGCCAAGGTGCTCAAGGTGCTGGAAGGCATTGCCGCCGAGAGTGGCGCGAGCGTGGCGGATGTCATCGTGCTCGCCGGCAGCGTCGGTGTCGAGGCCGCCGCCAAGGCCGCGGGCTTTGATATCTCCGTACCCTTTACCCCGGGGCGCGGCGACGCCACCCAGGAAATGACGGATATCGATTCGTTTGAGTTCCTAGAACCCGTCCACGACGGCTATCGCAACTGGCTCAAGAAGGACTACGCAGCAAAATCCGAAGAGCTGATGCTCGACCGCACCCAGCTCATGGGGCTGACCGCCCCGGAAATGACGGTGCTTGTGGGCGGTATGCGGGTGCTGGGTACCAACCATGGCGGCAGCAAACATGGCGTGTTTACCGATCGTGAAGGTGCGCTGACCAATGACTTTTTTGTAAACCTGACCGATATGGCCAATGTCTGGAAGCCCACGGGCAACGGCATCTATGAAGTTCGCGACCGCAAGACCGATGCGCTCAAGTGGACGGCGACAAGACTGGACCTGGTGTTCGGTTCCAACTCCATCTTGCGGGCCTATGCCGAGGTCTATGCCCAGGATGACAGCAACGAGAAGTTCGCCAAGGACTTTGTCGCCGCCTGGACCAAGGTAATGAACGCAGATCGCTTTGATCTGACTTCCGCTTAAAAAAAACCGCGTGGCACCCGCTAGCG
>NZ_DATCMV010000194.1:0-19248 GCF_036563125.1 Microbulbifer sp. | reverse complement strand
CGTACAGGGATGTATTCACAGCGGTCCTGAAAACCTACCCCCGATGCTTGGCCGCCACTATCGGAAGACAGGGCACCCCTAAAAACTCGAGCACTACCCCCTGAATTTTTGTTTCGGCGCCACATCGTGATCCGCGGTGATACCGAATTCCTCTTTGGTAGTATCTTTCAGCACGGTGTGATCTTCCTCGGCACCATGCATCCAGTCCACCAGCTTCTCACGCAGGAAGAACAGAATAATCCCCGCAATTATCGCCGCCGCGGCCACGCCGCCGAAGGTTGCCAGCGGGCCGGATTCGCCCACCAACTTACCAATCTCCGCCGCGCCTTTGTTGGCTATACCGATAAACGCAAACCATAAACCCATCATCAACGACAGATAGCGCACCGGAGCCAGCTTCGTCACCATGGACAAGCCGATCGGTGACAGGCACAACTCACCCATGGTGTGGAAGATATACGCCACCACCAGCCACCAGGGACTCGCCTTGGCGGTTTCTGAATCGCCAATTTGCAGCGCCGCGCCCACCATGGAGACAAAGCCCAGACCCAGGAAAATAAGACCCATGGAAAATTTCGCGGGCGACGTCGGCTCGCGGGAACCGAGGCCGACCCAGATACTTGCCACAACGGGGGCGAGAATGATGATGAACAGCGGGTTTACCATCTGCAGCCAGCTTGCCGGAATTTCAAAACCGAAAATGTGCAGGTCGGTATTGTATTTGGCGAACAGGTTCATGGAGCCCGCTGCCTGCTCGAACCCGGCCCAGAAAATCACCGTAAACAGGCCGAGGATCAGAATCACCTTGATGCGATCCCGCTCCTCCAGCGTCAGCGGGCGCTTTTTGTCGGCGTCCAGGTTGGCGCGCAAGCCGAGTTTGGCCGACGGCTGCTTGCCGATTTCACCGAGCAGTCTGTCGGACTGCGTCATCTGCAGTATCAACCCCAGCAGCATACCGAGACCGGCGACGAAAAATGCCAGCTGGTAATTGACCTTCTCGCCGATCCAGCCAATCACCAGATAGCCGAGAATCGAGCCGATGTTGATCCCCATATAGAAAATCGTGAATGCCGTATCCCGGCGCCGGTCGCCCTCCTCGTAGAGGTCGCCCACCATGGTGGAAATGTTTGGCTTGAAGAAGCCGTTGCCGATAATCATCAGGGCCAGGCCGAGCCAAAGCATGTAAATCTCGGAACCGTTCGGCAGCCAGCTGTGTGGAAAGCCGAGGGCAAACTGCCCCAGCATCATCAACACCCCACCGAACATGATGCAGCGCCGCTGCCCCCACTTGTTGTCTGCCATCCAGCCGCCGATGATCGGCGTCAGGTACACCAGCATCGCGTACCAGCCCAGGTAGGTGAGTGCCTTGGATTGCAGCTCGGTATCGGAAAGCGCCTCCCAACCAAACACCGCCGCGGTGGCCGCGGAGGTGAGGTAGAACACAAAAATACCCCGCATACCGTAAAAGCTGAGGCGCTCCCACATCTCGGTTCCGAACAGCAGGAACAACCCCTTCGGGTGCCCCATCATGTCTCCGGCCGATGCTGGGGGTTTTGGTTTGAGATCTTGCATGGGCGCGCTCCTATAACTAGCTCGCACTGGCGAATACAGGCTGCGGAAGGCCGGCCTGGGGTTCAGGCGTTGGAAATTTGTGGCGCGTCAGTAACGAAAAAGGGGTTGTAATGCGCGCCGCTGACCTGAGTATAGGTCAGACGTAACGCCCGCAAGTTTAGGGACAGATTTCTACGCTCCCCAGCGGGTATAATCGCCGGTTTGCAGTATTTTCCCGGATTACCAGTCACACATGAGTCAAGATTCCGCCAGCCCCAGCTCACCAAAGGCCCTGCAGCCCATCGAGCAATTGTTGCCCCAGTGTATGGGGCGCGATCGCGTGCGCCTGCAGCGTACCCTGAGCAACGCCCGCCGCCGTCTGAAAGAGGGTAAGCCCGCGGACCGTATGCTGGTTCAGCTGGAAGAGGAAGTGGCTAAGTCGGTGGCACTGGCGGAGGCGCGCCGGCAGAAACTGCCGAAAGTGGAGTGGCCAGAAGGGCTGCCGGTAGTGGCGCGGCGGGAGGAAATCGCCGAGCTGATCGCGGCAAACCAGGTGGTCGTGGTTGCGGGGGAGACCGGTTCCGGCAAGACCACCCAGCTGCCAAAAATCTGCCTGGAACTGGGGCGCGGTATTTTCGGCCAGATCGGTCACACCCAGCCGCGGCGTATTGCCGCGCGCACCGTGGCCAATCGTATTGCCGAGGAACTGGGGCAGCCGCTTGGCAACTCCGTGGGTTACCAGGTGCGGTTTACCGACCAGAGTACCGAGCACACCCACGTAAAGCTCATGACCGACGGTATCCTGCTGGCGGAAATCCAGCGCGACCCGCTGCTCAACAACTACGACACACTCATCATCGACGAGGCCCACGAGCGCAGCCTCAATATCGATTTCCTGCTGGGTTACCTGAAAACCCTGCTGCCGAAGCGCCCGGACCTGAAAGTCATCATCACCTCCGCCACCATCGACCTGGAAAAATTCTCCCGGCATTTTGACGATGCGCCGATTATTGAAGTCTCCGGCCGGACCTACCCGGTGGATATCCACTACCGCCCATCGGCGGACAGTGATGCCGACCTTAACGAGCAGGTGATCGCTGCGGTGGAGGAGCTGCTGCAAGAGGAGAAGTCCTCCCCGCGCCGCGGCGGCGACATCCTGGTGTTTATGAGTGGCGAGCGCGAAATCCGTGAGTGCGCCAAGGCGCTGCGGGATGCGCAGTTGCAACATATCGATGTGTTGCCGCTGTATGCGCGCCTCAGCCTCGCCGAGCAGAGCCGGGTCTTCGCTCCGCACAAGGGCCGCCGTATCGTGCTCGCCACCAACGTGGCGGAAACATCGATCACCGTTCCCGGTATCCGCTACGTCATCGACCCGGGCACTGCGCGTATCAGCCGCTACAGCTACCGCAGCAAGATCCAGCGCCTGCCGGTGGAGCCCATCTCCCAGGCGAGCGCCAACCAGCGCGCCGGCCGCTGTGGCCGCGTCAGTGCCGGTGTGTGTATCCGGTTGTACGAGGAAAGCGATTACCTGCAGCGCCCGGAATTTACCGATGCGGAAATTCTGCGCACCAATCTCGCCGCGGTCATTCTACAGATGCTGCAACTGCGTATCGGCGATATCCGCGATTTTCCGTTTGTGGACCCACCGGACCAGCGCCTGATCAACGACGGCTACAGCCTGCTGCAGGAGCTGCAGGCGGTGGACGGCGAGGGCCATGTCACGCAACTCGGGCGCGCGCTGTCGCGGCTGCCGCTGGACCCGCGCCTCGCGCGTATGCTGGTGGAATCCGGAGCGACCGGCAGCCTGCGCGAGTTGCTGATCATTGTCAGCGCGCTGGCGGTACAGGACCCGCGCGAGCGCCCGGCGGAGAAGCGCCAGGCGGCGGACGAAAAACACAAACAGTGGGAGCACGAGCACTCGGACTTCCTGACGCTTGTGAACCTGTGGGACGGCTACGAGGCGCAGCGCCAGGAGCTGAGCGCGAGCCAGCTGCGCAAGTGGTGTCAGAAAAATTACCTGAGCTGGCTGCGACTGCGGGAGTGGCGAGACATCCACCACCAGCTGAGGCTGGCCATCCGCGACCTCGATCTGAAGATGAACCGCGAGCCCGCGGACTACGCCAGCGTGCACAAGGCGATATTGCCCGGGCTGCTCGGCAATATCGGTGTGAAGGACGAAAACAAGGAATTCCTCGGCTGTCGCAACCGCCGCTTCCATATTTTCCCCGGCTCCGGCCAGTTCAAGAAGCCGCCGCACTGGGCGGTGGCGGCACAGTTGCTGGAAACCAGCCGCCTGTATGCGCACACCGTTGCCAAGATTGAACCGGAGTGGGTGCTGGGATGTTCCGAGCACCTGGTCAAGCGCAATTATTTCGAACCGCACTACAACCCGCGCTCAGGCGCGGTGATGGCGTTTGAAAAAGTCACGCTGTACGGGCTGGTGCTGGTGGACAAGCAGCGCATCCATTACGGCAAGCTCGATCCCGCCACCGCGCGCGAGGTATTTATTCGCGAGGCCCTGGTGGAACAGCGCTACCGCGGCAAGGGCAAATTCTTCCAGCACTACAAAGACCTGCTGGCGGAGCTTGAAGACCTCGAGGCCAAGTCCCGCCGTCGTGACATTGTGGTAGACGACGAAGTGGTGTTCCGCTTTTTCGACGAGCGCCTGCCCGCGGATATCGTCAACCTCGCCGGCTTTGATAAATGGCGCAAGCAGGCGGAGCAAAAAGATCCGCAGCTGCTGTTTATCCCCCGCGAACTGATGATGCAGCAGGATGCCGGGCATGTGGGCGAGGCCCAGTTCCCGGATTCGCTTACCAGTGGCGGTATCGAATATCCGTTGAGCTATCACTTCGAGCCCGGAAGCGTGGACGATGGCGTGAGTATCCTGGTGCCCGTCGGCGCCCTGCACCAGGTACCTGCAGCGCGCCTGCAGTGGGTGGTGCCGGGCATCTTGCGGGACAAGTGCATCGCGCTGGTGAAAGGCCTGCCCAAGCAGTACCGCAAACATTTTGTGCCGGTGCCGGCGGCCGTCGACAAGGCACTGCCGCGACTGCAGGCCGGAAACACACCGCTGTGGCAGGCACTCGGCCACGAACTCAAACGGCAGACCGCGCTGGATCTGCCGGAAGACGCCTGGAAATCTGCGGAGCAGGGACTCGAGGATTTTTATCGTTTCAATATCCAGGTGCTCGACGAGAAGGGCAAACTGCTGGATCAGGCGCGGGATCTGGAAACCCTGCAATTGCGCTACCGCGATCGGGTGCAGCAGGAAATCGCCAGTGCCGGCGACGATTTTGAACGAACCGGAATTACCAGCTGGGACTTCGGTGACCTGCCGGAAACCCATCAACTGGACCAGGGTGGGCTTAAGGTGCGCGCCTATCCCGCGTTGATTGCGGGCAAGGAGAGCGTGGACCTGCGTTTGCTGGACAACCCGGAAGAGGCCCGGCGCCTGACCCGCGCCGGTATCTGCCGTCTCGCCATTCTGCATCTGCCGGAGCCGGTGAAATACCTGCGCAAGGAACTGCTCAAGGGCAAGGAACTGGGCTTGAGTGCCGCAGATCTCGGCCGCCGTGAAGAGGTGGCGGACGATATCCTGATGGCGGCGGTGCACGAGTGTTTCTGGGCCGATGAACACTGGCCGCGCAGTGAAGCGGATTTTCTCGCTGCGCTGGAAAAGCGTGATCAGCTGGTGGCGACGGCGCAGGAGATCGGCGAGCTGCTGGTGAAAGCGCTGGCGCAACTGGTGCCGCTGCGTAAACAGATCAAGCAACAGAAAAATCTGGCGGTGGCGCTGGCGGTAGCCGATATCAATCGCCAGCTCGGCGGACTCTTCTATCGCGGCTTCCTGTTCCACACACCCTTGGAATGGTTGCGCCAGTATGGCCGCTACCTGAAAGGTATCGAGTTGCGCCTGGAGAAGGCCGCCCTCGACGCGAATCGCGATCGCCGCCTCACAGCCGAGTACCAGGAGGCGGAAGAGCCCTACCAGGCGGAGGCCAGCAAGAATGAGCCCCTGTTACTGGCCGGCGACCCTGCGCTGGTACGATACCGCTGGATGCTGGAGGAGTTCCGTATCTCGCTGTTTGCGCAGACTCTGAAAACCCTGATGCCGGTGTCGATCAAGCGCTTGCGCAATCTGTGGGCCGAGAGGCAGGCGGGCTGATTCCTGTTTGGCGCGCGCTGGTTCACAACGTTCGCAGCGCATTTGGTTTCCGTTGAACTTGATCGGTGAACCGTTGGTCTGACTGAACTCCCAAGTTGCTGATGGGAAACTATAATCCGGGGGCGGCGGTTTACGCGCCGCCTTGGACGTTTGTTTCACTTTTCCAGATCAACCCACCGAGTCCAAAGCTTTGGTCTACAGGAGATCGTCATGAACAAAAAGAGCCTGCCCCTGGCCGCCGCTGTAGGCGCGGCATTTGTAGCTTCTGCCACCCTGAGTGTTTCCACCTCCGCCAATCCGTTCAGCGCCACCGAACTATCCGCAGGTTACAACCTGAAATTCTTGCAGGATGACAAGCAGCAAGAGGGAAAATGCGGAGAGGGCAAGGATAAAGAAGGCAAGTGCGGCGAAGGGAAAAAGAAAGAGGGCACTTGCGGCGAAGGTAAAAAGAAAGAGGGGACTTGCGGAGAAGGTAAAAAGGACGAAGGCAAGAAAAAAGAAGGCAAATGCGGTGAGGGCAAGTGCGGCACCGATCCCACCTGACATCCCGCTGTGCCCGGCAATCCCTGCTGTGATCGGATTGCTGGGCGCTCCGCAACACGCAAAATAATCTTTTCCCAGGCAATCATGTCGAACAATACGCGCGAATATCCGGTAACTGGCGCGGGCCTCGGCTTGCGGCGCTCGATGATGGGCGAAGAGCTTCAGCCTGCGCAGGTGGACTTTCTCGAGGTGGCACCGGAGAACTGGATCGGCGTGGGTGGCCGTTACGGGCGCTGGCTGCGTGAATACACCGAGCGCTTTCCCTTTGTCATTCACGGTCTGTCCCTCTCCATCGGCGCACCGGCGCCGCTGGACGAAGCACTGGTGCTGTCCATCAAGGCATTCATGCGTGAGCACAATATTCGCTGTTACAGCGAGCATTTGAGCTACTGTTCGGACCACGGTCATCTCTACGACCTGCTACCCATCCCGTTTACCGAAGAAGCGGTGCACTACGTGGCGGGCCGTATCCGCCGGGTACAGGATCTCCTCGAACAGCGTATCGCCATGGAAAATGTGTCCTACTATGCGGCGCCCCGAGTCGGTCCGGTGCCGGAAATGAGTGAACTGGAATTTCTGAACGCCGTGCTCACGGAGGCGGACTGCGATCTGTTGCTCGACGTCAACAATATCTATGTCAACGCCATCAACCACCGCTACGATCCACTGGAATTCCTGCGCGGCCTGCCCGCAGGGCGAATCCGGTACGCCCACGTGGCCGGGCACTTTGACGAGGCAGATGACCTCAAGGTGGACACCCACGGCGCCCCGGTGATCGACCCGGTGTGGCAATTGCTGCAGCACGCCTATGAACAGTTCGGTGCTATTCCCACGCTGTTGGAGCGGGATTTCAATATTCCACCATTGCGGGAGCTGTGCGGGGAAATAACACGTATCCGCGAATATCAACGTGCGGTATCACCGTCTGCATTAGCGGCAAACTCTGATGGCAAGAAACCGGCGGAGGTGTCCGTTGGCCGATAATACAGGGGCGGATTCAGATACCTGCTCCAGCGCGGGCCTTAGTAAGACCCAGCGTGAATTTGCCGCCCACCTGCGCAACCCCGATGAATACCCCGCGCCGGCATCGATTGAAGACCGCCGCATGGGTATTTACAGGGATCTGATTTACAACAACATCGAATCCTTTATCGCCAGCGGTTTCCCAGTGCTGCGCAGCATCCTGGAAGACGACCACTGGCACAGCATGGTGCGGGACTTCGTGCACCGCCACCAATCCCGCAGCCCGTATTTCCTGCAGATCAGTGAGGAGTTCTTGCGCTATCTGCAGGAAGAGCGCTGCGAGGGGCCCGCGAGCGTAGATGACCCGCCCTTTATGCTGGAACTCGCGCACTACGAATGGGTGGAGCTGGCGCTGGATGTGAGCGTGGAAGAATTCCCCGCGGGACTGGAGCGCCGTCTGGATCGCGCGCAATTGCTCGACTGGGTGCCGGTGGTATCACCCCTGGCGTGGAGCCTCAGTTATCAGTTTCCGGTACATCAGCTCGGGGTGGATTTCCAGCCGCAACAGCCGCCGCCGTCACCAACATTCCTGGTGGTCTATCGCAATCGCGCAGACCAGGTGGGCTTCTTGGAAGCCAACGCCGCCACCGCACATATGCTGCAGCTGGCTGCTGAAGCGGACACGGATGGGGCGAAAACGGGGCGACAGTTGTTGCTGCAGCTGGCGCGAGACATGCAACACCCCGATCCGGACCAATTGCTGGATTTCGGTGCTGAACTGCTGGGAAAATTGCTCAGTCTGGACATTATTGCGGGATTCAGGCCATCCTGACCCCGGCTCAGCCGTATAAAAGTTGCGTTGTCCGGAGGTGGCTGAGCGTTCAATGCCATTGGCCAAAAGTGCCAGCTGCTATGCTGCCAGAACGGCCAGTGCTAAAATCGCGCGCAAACGGAAACTAAGATCCTGGTTTGAACAATCGAAATTATCTTGCGAGGAGCAGGGATTTGCTTGAACGCACACAGCTTACTACCTGGGCCCTGACTGCACTGCTGTCAGCTCCCCTGGCCATGGCGCAGGATGCGCCAGACCCTTTTGCCGAGCAGCCCGATAATGCTCCGGTAGTCACTTCACCCGCGGACAGTACCACCGACAAGGCCGTTTCGGATGCCGTTGATGGCGCCGCGCCCGCGTCAGATGTAGCGCCTGCATCTGATGCCGAGTCCGAGAGCGATCCCTTTGCCGAAGGCAGCACTCCCGCGGCCGCAGGCGAGGCGTCGGACGATTTCGGCTCTGAGCTGGAAGACGAGTACGGCTTTGACCCTGCGGATGAATTTTCCAGTGCGCAAGAACCGGAAGATCGCGACCCCTGGGAGGGATTCAATCGCGCGATGTTCCGGTTCAACGACACCGCCGACCGCTGGTTCCTGAAGCCCGCGGCCACCAGCTACCGCCAGATCACGCCGATCTTCATGCAGACGGGTGTATCCAACTTCTTTTCCAACCTGTCCGAGATCAACAACGTCCTCAACGACGTGCTGCAGTGGAAGTGGGGGCAGGCGGGGAACGATACCGGTCGCTTCCTGGTAAACAGCACTGTGGGTCTCGTCGGTCTGTTTGACGTGGCCCAGCACATGGGGCTGGAACCCAGCGATGGCGAAGATTTCGGCCAGACCCTGGCGGTGTGGGGCGTCCCATCTGGCCCCTATGTAGTGCTGCCGATGCTGGGTCCGTCCACCGTTCGGGATTTTCCCGGCGAAGTGGTGGAGTGGTACACCAACCCGCTCAGCTATGTGGACGAGAACTCCGTTGAATACACATTGAAAATGGTTGATGTGGTACAGATCCGCGCCAGTCTGTTGCAGGCGGAATCCCTGCTGCAGGGCGATCGCTATGTGCTGTTGCGCGACGCCTACCTGCAGCGCCGTGAGTTCCTGATCAACGATGGTGAACAGGAAGACGACTTCGGCGGCGACCTGGATGAATACGATTTCTGACGCCCGCACCCCACAGCCGGCCGTCGCAATCGCGGTTGCCGGCCGCCATACCCTGTTACTGAGTAATCCCGGCGAGCCGTCCTACGACGTGATGTGCGCCACACTCAAGCGGCTTGGTTACACCGTGATCCATGAGGAGAGCGGTGTCGACGCCATCGGCCACTTTTCCCCGGAAAAATACGATCTCGTCATTACCGACCTGCACCTGCCGGATATGGGTGGGCTGGAAGTACTGCGCAAGATAAAACGCCTGTCGCCGGATACGCCGGTGGTGGTGCTCGCCTGCAACAGCGAGGTGGACGACGTGGTTCAGGCGCTGCGTCTGGGTGCAAGCGACTACCTGTTGAAACCCCTCACCGATGAAGGCGTAATCGAACACGCGGTGATGCGGATTGCCGAGGCGCGGGATCTCGCCGCGCAGAACCGGGAATACCGCCACCAACTCGAAGAGCGCAACCGCGAGCTGCACGAGCATATCGAGCTGCTGCAGCGGGACCACGAAGCCGGCCGCCAGTTACAGCAGCACCTGCTGCCGCGTACACCCTACCGCTACCCCGCCGGTATCGAGGCGGCATTCCGCCTGTTGCCGTCGCTTTACCTTAGTGGCGACTTCGTCGACTACGGTCTGTTCGGCGAGCGTTTTGTGGCGTTTTACCTGGTGGATGTCTCCGGCCACGGGGTGTCCTCGGCACTGGTGACCGCGCTGATCAAGCACAGCATCATGCACTTATTGCGGGAGCGCACGCTGTTCAGCCAGCTCAACAGCATCGACCAGGACATCACCAGTATCCTGGAAATGATCAACCGCGAACTGAATTCCGCCGGGCTCGACAAACACGCCAGTATGTTTGTGGGGGTTGTGGACAGCCGCGCGCGCCAGCTGCACTACGCGGTGGCGGGGCAGGTACCGATGCCGGCACTGGTCACCAGCGACGGTGCACGCTGGCTTACCGGCAAGGGCCGGCCGCTGGGGCTGTTTAAGCAGGGTGAGTGGGAGGTGCGTCATAGCAGTCTGCCCGCGAGCTGGCGGCTGGTGGCCTGCTCCGATGGTGTGCTGGAGCTGCTCAGCGGCGATCTGCTGCAGAAGGAGGCGCAATTGTTGGATATGATCAACCGCAGTCGCGGAGACCTCGGCAGTCTGTGTGCGGCCCTCAAGGTGGATACCGCCGAGTCTTTTCCCGACGACATTACCATTCTTACCCTGCGCCAGGACAATCCCTGAGTCTCACACACGCTCCGGGAACTCAGATCCGGCCCGATTCTTGCCTTGTTTTTCGCGATGACAGCCCTTTGCTGTTCACGGTGGGTTCATCGACGTTGCCTGAGACTGGTGCGGTAAACGGGATTTTCGGGTGCTCGGGAAGGAATCAGGGCTACAAAGTCCGGACTTTCCGGTCAAACCTGCTAACCCGTTCACACCGGTCTTGTCAGCGCTAGTGGGCAGGAGTAAGCTCCGCCCACTTTATGGCCACTAGGCGTACGCTTTTTCATCAGCTTCGCCGGGCCTGAGTTGCACAAGGAACTGTGCCGCGGCTGATGCCGCAAATTTTCCATCTCGCACCCGAACCCGGGAACAGGGCAGGGCGCGTTTGAGGTTACTATGCAGTCCGGGCAGATAATGGTTGGTGACCACCAGGGCATTTATGTCGTCAAACTGGTGGGAGATGTGCGCCTCAATCTATGTACATCGTTCGATAACTATATCGGCAAGATGTTTTCCCACGACGATTTTCGCGGCGTGGTGTTCGATATGCATGATACCCACGGGGTCGACAGTACCACGCTCGGGTTGATGGCCAAGATCGCCATTCGCAGCGAAGAGCACAAGGGCGGCAAACCCCTGGTGCTGTGCGAGGACCGCGGTCTGCTGCACCTGCTGGACTCCATGGGCTTTGATGAACTGATGGAATTCTCCAGTGATGCGGATAACGACGCCTACCAGGCCGAGCCCGCCCCCCTCAAGTGCAATACCCCCGACGAAAAAAGCGCCCGCGCAATGGTGCTGGAAGCCCATCGGGTGCTCATGGGGCTGAACGAGAAAAACGCGGATACCTTCCGTGACCTGGTGCATGTACTGGAGAGCGAGCAGGGCGCCCAGGAACACAAGGCCCAGGAACAAAAGTCAGTCGCCAACCACTGAGCCGGCGGAACTGCCCTCAATTTCACCGGATTAAACAGGTCTCGCGGCGGCAGCGCGCTACTCGCTGTCGTTCCCGTCTCTCGCCTCGGCGCGGGCGCGGGTAAACAATCCGTGGGGCAGGTAGATCAGCTCCGCGACCCGCCGTATCAGATGCTCCTCGAAGGCATCAATTTCGCCATCCGCAAACGCCACCTGCCACATCTGCTTAACCAGCAGGTACTTGTCCCGCTCGCTGAAGTTGTCGTTTACCGTCTGCGTGAACTCATACAAAGACGTGGCCTCGTGGCGCTCGACCAGCGCCCGTTCCATGAGTTCTTGTGCTGTCTCGCTGTCCAGCTGGTAGTGATCCATCAGCAGGCGAACCAGCACCTGACGCTCGCGCTCGTCCACTTTCTGGTCTGCAGTGGCGATCTCAGCCATCAGCGCAGCGCTGATCATGCGCACGTCTTTTTCCGGGTGCACTTCCACGCTGTCTCCGCGGCCGATCTGCTCGAACAGCTTACGTATCTGGTGCAGCATGGAAGAGCCCCTTGATGTTGTCGTTCGCTAAAGTGATGCCGCGCAGCGGACTTCGTGAGTCGCTCAGCGAGCCTGTTGCAGCAGTTGTTCCAGCTTCAGCTGGTCCGCGACAAAGTTGCGGATACCTTCCGCCAGCTTCTCCGTTGCCATGGCATCGGCGTTCAGCTGGTAGCGGAACTCGGCTTCACTGAGCGGCGATGCCGGCCGCGGTTGGCTGGCGATATCGCTGCCGAGGCCGCTCGCCAGTTCGCCTTCATCGTCCTGCAATTCCTGCAGCAACTGCGGGCTGATGGTGAGCTTGTCACAGCCTGCCAGTGCCTCGATTTCACCGGTATTGCGGAAGCTGGCACCCATCACGATGGTCGGGTAGCCGCGGGACTTGTAGTACTCGTAGATACTGGCCACCGACAGCACGCCGGGGTCTTCCTCGGCAGTGTAGTCATTACGCCCGGTGCTGGCCTTGTACCAGTCGAGAATGCGGCCCACAAACGGGGAGATCAGGGTAACACCGGCCTCCGCGCAGGCCACCGCCTGGCACTGGGCAAACAGCAGGGTCAGGTTGCAGTGGATACCTTCGCGCTCAAGTACCGAGGCGGCGGTGATACCCTCCCAGGTGGAGGCAAGCTTGATCAGCACACGCTCGCGCTCTACACCGGCCTGTTCGTACAGCGCGATCAGCTTGCGGGCGTATTCGACGCTGGCGCGGGTGTCGAAGGAGAGGCGAGCATCCACTTCGGTGGAGACCACACCGGGCACGATCTGCAGGATTTCACGACCGATCGCCACCGCAAGCTTCATGGCTGCCTCGGCGATCACATCGCCACCGCGCTGCTCGGCCCAGGCCAGGGCGTCTTTCAGGTGTTGTTGGTATTGCGGAAGCTGTGCCGCCTTTAAAAGCAGGGAGGGATTGGTGGTGGCATCTTGCGGCTGGTAACGGCGGATTGCCTCGATATCGCCGGTATCGGCAACCACCAGACTGCGCTGTTTGAGTTGTTCCAGTTTATTCATCTTCCCCACTTCCTTATTTAAATTCAGGTTCGATTTGTTCTTCGATCAGGCGGCGTCGGTCACCAGCGCCAGTGCCTGCTCCAGTACCTCGGGCCCCGCGCCCACGGTATGTGCGTGCTCACTCAGGTACCGGCGGAAGCGCCGCGCGCCGGGCACCCCCTGAAACAGGCCCATCATGTGGCGCGTGATGTGATTGAGCCGTTGGCCCTTGCCGAGTTCGCGCTCGATGTACGGCAGCATATCCCGGATCACCTGTGCGGGGCTTGGTCCCGGTGCGCCGCCAAACAGCTCCGCATCCACATCCGCAAGAATGTTCGGCGTTTGGTAGGCCGCGCGTCCGAGCATAACACCATCGAGCTGCTGCAAATGCTGCCGGCACTCCTCCAGCGAGTTGATGCCGCCATTCAGCACAATTTCAAGGTCCGGGTAATCCTGCTTCAGCTGGTACACCATCTCGTATTTGAGTGGCGGCACCTCGCGGTTTTCCTTCGGGCTCAGGCCGTTGAGCCACGCCTTGCGCGCGTGCACGATAAACGTGGTGATGCCGGCGCGGGCCTGGGCTTCCACAAAGCGCGTCAGCCCCGGGTAATCCTCCATATCGTCGATACCGATACGGTGTTTCACCGTCACCGGGATCGAAACCGCACTTTGCATGGCGCCCAGGCATTCCGCCACCAGGTCCGGCTCCGCCATCAGGCAGGCACCGAAGCGGCCCTTGAGCACCCGGTCGCTGGGGCAGCCGCAGTTCAGGTTCACTTCGCTGTATCCCCACTGCTCGGCAATTTCCGTACATCGCGCCAGATCGTCGGGGTCGCTGCCGCCAAGCTGTAGCGCCAGCGGTTGCTCTGCCGCGTCAAAATCCAGGTGGCTCGCGCGGTCGCCGAACAGAATGGCACCGGTGGTGACCATCTCGGTGTAGAGCAGCGCATTCTTGCTCAGCAGGCGCCAGAAATACCTGCAATGGCGGTCACTCCAATCCATCAGGGGGGCAGTGCAAAAGCGGTGTGAGACTGCCCTGGCGGTGCCGGCAGTGGCGGGTGTTTCGGGACGGGATTCGGGCGAGGTGGAAGACATAAAACAGCGATCAGGCGGTAAAACAGCGCGCATTATAACAACATAAACCGGCGCGACCGGGGGTACCGCTCGCTGTCTTCATGTTGGGATCAGATATTGCGCTCCTTGGCATCCACAGGAGAACTGGCGGCCTGGGTGCTGGCATTGGGAGACCAGTCGCCGCTGGCGGCCAGGTGCGGGCGCAGCTTTTTCAGCACGCTGCGCGCAGTGGCGCGGTAACTGGTGAGCTTGCCGCCCGCCACCGCGACAATGTGCGGTTGCTTGTCGTCGTCGCAACAGATCATGGTTTCGCGACTGCGGGAAAAGGGGTTGCTGCTGGCGTGGGGCAGAACCCGCAATCCGGCGAAGCTGTCGGAGAGCTCGTTCAGTTGCAGCGGGCGGGTTTCCGGGAAGTACTGCTTCAACGTGCGCAGCAGGTAGGCCTTTTCCTCCAATGTCGGCGCGACTTCCGACGGGTCGCCGTGGTAGGGGCGCTCGGTGGTGCCGACCAGGGTTTCGCCCTGCCAGGGCATCACAAACACCGCGCGGCCGTCTTCCGCTTCCACGTAGAAAATTTTATTGGCCAGTTTCAGTGGCACCTGGATATGGGTGCCCGCCACCAGCTCCAGTGGTGGCAGTTTGGCCCTGGGGGTGCACTTGCTGTTGGTGTCCTCGATCCATGGGCCGGTGCAGTTCACCAGTGTGCGGCAGTGCAGGGTATTCAGTTTGCCCTCGTGAAAATAATCCACGCGCACAAATTTGTCTGTTACCTCAGCGCCAACCAGGCTGGCGGGGCAGATCAGTTCGGCGCCACCACGCAGGGCGCTGCGGATTACCTCCTGAGTCAGCGCGGTGTCATCGGTCTGGGCGTCGTAGTAGCGGTAGACCGCGAGCAGGTCGTCGCCGTTAAGGCCATTGAGCGCTTCATAATCCTGCACATTGATGGAGCGAAAACGGGACTGGGAGGAAAACAGCCCAGCCAGCAGTGCGTAGATACTGAGCCCCAGGCGTATTTTCCAGGGCGGACGGCGGCTGTGGCGGTAAACCGGGATCAGGAACGGCACCATATGCACCAGATCGGGCTTGTTCGCCAGCAACCACTTGCGCTCCCTGAGGCACTCGTACACCAGGGAAAACTGCCCGCTTTCCAGGTAGCGCAGGCCGCCGTGAATCAGTTTGGAGGAACGGGAAGAGGTGCCGTAGGCAACGGACTCCTGCTCGAGAATTGCCACCCGGTAGCCGGCCGCGGTAAGTGCCTCCGCCACGCCGGCACCCTGAATACCGGCACCGACGACGAGAACATCATATTCCATAGACATTGCTGGCCTCCCGGGAGCGCATCAACAGCGGCAGATTCCCTGTCAGAATATGATGCGCGCCGCGGTGATGCCAGTGCACCGCGCCCTGCGCGGTATTGATCTCGTGGACCACCCATTGCCAGGGGCCGGGAGGCAGCTCCTGACAGTCCACCGAAACCTGGTCGATGAACAGGTAATCCGGCGCCAGCGTCACCACGTCCACAGAAAGGCAGCGGGTAACACTCGGTACCTGCAGCGCCACCAGGTCAAAGCCAAGGCTGCGGGCAAGGCGCAGGCTGCGCAGGTCGGCCGTCAGCAACACAAAATTGTCGGCAAAGCCGAAAATTTCGTCCCGCAACCGGCGGATCGCGGTCTCCGCGCCCACCATCTGCAGCGTCTGCGGGTTCAGCTCGATAAACCATTCCAGATGACGATGGCGGTTGGCCCAGTCCACCAGCTGTCGAAACGTGCTGAGAGGCAGTGTCCTCAGGTCCCGGTCCTTCAACTTGTGCAGTGGTGCCGTGATCCCGGCAGGAGAAAATTCAAGAGCGTTGCCGTTGCAGCACCAGGGAGTGCGCTCCTGGCTGAACTGCACTTCCGTGGCGATTGCGCAGGCGCCGAGACCATGGGCCGCCTCAAAGGCCGCCAGGGTATTTTCGGGATGGTGGATTTTGTCGCCTGAATGCGCAATCAACATCTAAATCGAGTCCTGCCGGGCCAGCTTTATTGTAGGGAGGCGGTGGGGAGATACCGCAAAATCTCTAATTGAAAATAGTTGCTGTGCAGCGGCTTGCAAGAAGGAGGTGGCGTTAAAGGATACTCGGGTTTTTTGTCTGCTACGGGTCGGTCCAACCGCCGGTCTATTCTGAATGGATCGCAAATACGGTGTAAGAGGTTGGCCCGTTGGCACAGTGGAGTTTGACGGGGATTTTTGCAGGAACGTTTTCATCCAAAAATTCCTGGAGAGGAGTCGCCCACACGACCCTGGCACTGATGCTGATGCTCCAGTCAGGCGCAAGCAGTGCACAAGACGGACAGGGTTCCTCCAGCCGCGTTGCCAGTGCCTCGCTGCGCGTCACCCTGACTATTCCCCCCAGAACACAGCTGGTGGAAGCCGCCGAATCCTCCAACAAACTCTGCCTTAGCCGGATACCCGCAAGTCAGTTGGTGGTCAGCTGGTTGCCGGAGGGAGGCATGTCAGCACCCGCGCCTCCCATAGCGACTCTCACGGGTGACACTGCGGCAGCGGGCTGTATTGATGTCGGAATCCCACCACAGGAGAGTGAATCCACGGCCACCGTGCTGGTCGCCGCACAATAAAAATCTGACAAGTGTTCAATGCCCTGCAGGCTGGTTGCGTATCCCTTCCGTGCCCTTAAAATGGCGTCAGCACCTTCTTTTACCCTGCGAACGGATTATGAAACACATTTTTGCCACGGCACTGCTCCTGCTGGCCCAGCCTGTTTTTGCCGCCATGTCGCTGGATAAGATCATTCTTTACCTGAATGACCAGCCCAATTCTCGTGAAGATATTGTGGTGACCAATCCCGATGCGGAAACCCTGTATCTGCAGACAGAAATCTACCGTGTCGATAATCCCGGTATGCCCGATGAACAGCGCGTGCGAGTGGTGGATCCGAAGGAGTTCCGGCTGCTGGTAAGCCCGTCTAAGGCGGTCATTCCCGCGGGTGAACAAAAACGTTTCCGCTTGATGTCTCTGGAACAGGGGCTGGATAAGGAAAAAGTCTACCGGGTGACGTTCAAGCCTGTGGTCGGCGATCTGAAAACCGACAAGACGGCGCTAAAAATTCTGGTGGCGTACCAGGCGCTTATCTTCGTGCAGCCAAAAACGGGAAACTTCAACCTGAAGCTGGAAAGGATCGCTCCAGATACAGATACACTGGCGATTGTAAATAACGGCAATATCAACGCCGAAATCAGCGGGGTTCAATACTGCCAGAGGGAAGATCAGTGCGTTCCGCTGGAACAAAAAGGCCGAATTTACAGCGGCGCAAGACTGGCGCTGGATGGTGATTTTACGGCCGGAGGTTACATCGAGCTCATTGCCAAAGGCGCCAGCGAATCAGAGAAAGTCAGGCTGGCCCTTTAATTTTCCCGCGAAATTTCTGCCGCCCGTCAGTTCATTTCCACTGTCAGGGTCAGGGTGTCCATATACTGATAATCCTGCGGGTTGGCCAGGTTGGCCGCGGGAATCGTCAGCTCCAGAAGCATGTTTTCGTCGCTGTAGCCGCTGCAGTCGACGGAGGCATGCCCCTTCCAATCCTTCCTGGTAAATACACCTTCCGTCAGTTTGGCTTTTTTCTTCGGCGGCAATTCGCTCTGGATATTGATTTCATAGGCAATGGTGTCGCTGCTGGATACCCCTCCCAGCAGGAACTCGCCGTTTCCATTCTGACTGTCGGCCCTCAAGCTGAAGTCTGAAGATGCCGTGGTGTACACACAGAAATGTTGCTGTGCGGTGATGTCGACAAGCGGGTTGGGCATCTGCAGGACCATATCCTCGAGCCCGCTGATACGAATGCTGGAACCCACCACCAGGGCAATGTCCACACTCAGGGGTGGATTCAGCTCCGTGCGGTTGTCTGATGCCGTTGACCCTTTGCAGATGATCGGATTGTAAGGATTGTTTGGATCGCCCCAGGGATTGCACTGGTACAGGTAAAACTGCAGTGTGCCCCGGTAAATACCCGGTGCCGGCGCTACGGTGGTATCGGGGCTCAGTGAAAAATACACCGGCGTCTGCTGGCCATTGGCGGCCCCGCGAAATCGCGTACTGGTCACCTGGCCGGGGGTAATCGTGGTGGCCGTTGTCGACGGGTGGTGGAATTTCAGTGTCACCGCCACATTCCCGCTGGGACCGCTCAACAGGAATTTCTGCCCCTGCGCGGGTCCGGTGACTTCCATAGTGTAATCGCGTGACTGGCTGCAATAGGCGGTGGACCATTCATTGCCTTCCCAGTCCGCCCAGCAGCTGCGGATACTGAATGGAATTGCCAGATCCCCGTCGTAAACCACGGCCTGCTCTGTGTCGTCGAGACCGCATACACCCAGAGACTTTTCTGCCACCGGCATGATGCCCGAGCCATCCCCGCAGGGGTCCTGATTGGAGGATTGCGCGCTGGCAGCACTGGGCATCAGCGCGGCCACTGTCATGGCGAGAATGCACAGGCAAATTGTGAGGAGCGAACAGATATTACTGGCGCGCATAGCTGGCTCCCCTCGCCGGGCAGTGTGCCTTTGCCAGATCGACGATACCGATGTTGATCCAGTCGTCCGCGGCGGACTGCTCCGGAATATCCACACGGCAGTCGCCCCACTGTACCGGTGGTACCCGCAGGGTTTGCGGCGTGCCGTGGATTTCGATCTGGAACACGCCGTAGTCGTCGGTTACCGCGGAATAGTCGCCGATGGAGATCCGGGTGTTGCGCAGCGGAGTATCGCCGTTCACCAGACGGCCGAGCACCACAATCAGCGTCTGTACCTGATAGCCGGTGGTAGCGACATTGCCGGGATACAGGGTGATGGTCTCACGGGACTCCCGGTAGTCGTAGAAGCCGTCGGCTAGTGGGCGCAGCGAGAGCTCATAAGTGCGGAATGACGGCAGGCTGATGGCCGACTGGCTGCCGCCCTTGGCATAGCCCCTGCGGGTACCGTCGACCAGGATTTCGAAATCCTGCCCCTCGGAGCCGTTGATATCCACGATCACTGCACTGTTGAGTGTGCGTTCACCGCCCCAGGAAAACGCGTCACCCGAGGTCATCAGAGAAGTACTGAAACTGCCCAGATAGTTGGTGGTGCGCATATTCGAATCGCGATTGTTGCGATGGGCAAGGGTCGAGGTGAGGTAGCCGCGGCGGCCGGCCACACGGGTCTGGCTGCCCAGGTAATAGTCATCTTCCGCGGCCTCCGCAGAAAACTGCTGCGACACATCGTATGCCCACAGGTCGCGATCATTCCAGCTGCTATTCAGTCCCACCCGGGCAACGCCG
>NZ_DATCMV010000054.1:0-23264 GCF_036563125.1 Microbulbifer sp. | reverse complement strand
CAATTTTGTCGTACAGGGCGCTAACCAGGTTGCGGCGCGAGACATCCAGTTTGCGGGTGTGTCCGCGGTCACTGCCGGTGGCACTGCCAATATCGCCACCGGATTGACGTTGGTCGACTGGCTGTTGCAAGACACGGACAGTGCCAGCAACAGCAATATCCAGTTCCACGGCTTCCGCAACTTCGTCGCCAACAATGCCGGCCTTGTGGGTACGACGGGTGACGACGACTTCACCCTGACCGGCAGCTCCGCGGCGGATGCCGAGGTTCAGGTCCACGAGATGGTATTCAGTGGGCTCACCTCGGTTGCCGGGAACGGCTCTGTGAATGGGGATCACCTCGATGCCTCTGGCTTCGGTGCGGCCCTGGCATTGACTGGCGTGGCGCAGGAACTGCAGGCGGACAATACGCTGCTGTTCCAGGGATTCGATTCTGCCGAGGTCACCAGTCTCGAGGGACACAGTGGCGATGACAGTTTCGAGGTGATGGCGGCAAATACTGTTTCGGTTGCCGGGCTGACGATTTCCGGACTGGACGAAGTGCTCGGCAAAGGCGGAGCCAACAGTCTGATTGCCAATGGTACCGCCACGCTAAATGAAAACGGCTATGTCGAGAGTGGTTCCATCCAGTTTTACGACATTGCCAAAATCATCGCCGACATTCTCGAGGCCACTGACGGAGATGACCTGCTGTCGTTCAGCGCAGATGGCAATGTAACCATCAACGGCTACGATATCGGCCAGAGCACCTATGTCGACGCCAAAGGCGGTGAGGACACTGTAACTGGTGTGACTGGGTTGAACTGGACCATCGCCGGTGACAGCAGCGCCGAGAATAACGGCGTTACCTTTGCCAATATTGAAAAGCTTGTGGCGGTTGATGCCGGGCTTGTTGGCTCCAGTGAGAGTGATGTGTTCACCCTGAACAGCAATGGCAGTATTACCGTCGGTTCCCTCGGCGTCACTGGTATGACCTCACTCGACGGCAGTGGCGGTGTCGATCAGCTGTTAGCCGCAGGCTTCGCTGATGGCCTTGCGCTGAGTACTGCGTCAGGAGAATTCTCTGCGGGCAGTCTGAGGATTACTGGAGTTGAACAGGCAACCGCCACTAGCCTGGCTGGCACTTCCGGAGCCGATCAGTTTGTACAGGGCGAGGATGGCTGGGTCACTGCAAATACCGTGAATTTCAGTATTTCCGAGCGGATTGCTGGTGGTGCAGGAGAGGACAGCTTCCACAGCGAGCTGCAGCACGACTGGGTGCTGGCATCCGGCGCGGCAAGCGTCGGCTACGGGGCGCTCGAAATATCCGATGTAGAGCACTACTCAGGTAGCGGTCAGCATATCCAGGGGCACGCCAGCGGGCATAGTTTCGCGGTGCTTGGCGATAATCAGGTTGAGGTGGGTGGCGCCACGTTTGATGGCATTCATTCAGTTGGTGCCGATGATGGTTCCGACCACGTAACTGCGGTCGGCGAGGTTGCTCTCGCGGCAACTGCCGGCGCGTTCGCTACCAGCGGTATCGACTTTAGCGGAATCGATAGCGTAACCGCGGCGGCGCTGGTGGGTTCCAGTAGTGCCGATCAGTTTGTCATGTCGGGTGCGGGCGCCCTGAGCGTCAATGGTATGGCATTCAGTGGCCTGAGCTCGGTATCTGCCGGTGACGGGGACGACGAAGTCCTCTCCCTTACCGGGCAAGGCTATGAACTCGGTGCTGACAACGGGGTGCTGCACCAAGGTATCCAGTTTGCCGGTGTCGAGCGATTCCAGGGGCAGGATGCGAGCCTCGCGGTTACTGGGCAGGCCAATGCACAGATTACTGCAAGTGGCAGTGTCGTCGCTGGTTCCTCCAGTTTCACTGGGCTCAATAGCCTCGCGTTGGACGGCAATACCAATTTACAGGCCTGGAATGGCGTCTCTGTGAAGGGGGCCGGTGCCGTCACCAGTGGTGGAATCCTTGTTTCCGGTGTGACCTCGGTTTCCGATACCGGTGCGCTGACCGGAAGCAGTGGCGACGATGTATTTACCGTTACCGGTGCCAATGCGCTGTCTACTGGCGGAATGAACTTCAGTGAAGTTTCTACGGTAGCTGCAGGCGCGGGATCCGATACCGTCGCCGGTGACGCCGGCCACGACTGGCTGCTCAGCCAGCAATCCGGATCGCTGTTCCATGCTGCGATCGACTTCACCGGCCTCGAGATGGCCACCGGTGGCAGTGGCGTAATCCAGGGTGCGGATAGCGATACGCTGTATGTGCTTGGCAGCGATGGAATACTGCGGGCGGGCGGGATTGCGCTTGCGGATATCCAGGCGGTTAACGCCGGTGCCGGTATCGACCGTGTGGAGACAGAGAGCGGACAGCGCTGGGTACTTGGTAGCGACGAGGGCAGTGCTTCCGCTTCGGGAATCGCCTTCAGTGCTATTGAGCAGATCGGCACCAATGCGGCGGTGGTAGATGCGAGCCAGAACAGCGTATCCGAGAGTTTCGCCCTGAGTGCGGATAGCGCTGAGATTTCGGTCTTCGGCTTCCTGTTCGACAGTGTTGCGCAGGTGTTAGCCGGCGGTGAAGGCGGCAACGAGGTAATCAGCAGTGCGGGCAATTGGCAGCTTGCCAGTGGCGGGCAGGTGAGCGCCAACGGGGTCGCCTTCCAGGGTATCGACCGGGTGCTTGCGGATAACGCCGTGCTGACCGGAACCAGCGCTGCTGATGAATTTTCACTGACCGGTACCGCGGGTGAGCTGAGTACTGGTGGAATTCAGTTCAGCGGTATCAGCGAAGTGGAGGGCAACGGAGGTGCCGATTCTCTGCTCGGCTCTGCTGCCGATGAAGCCTTCACGCTCTATGCCGATGGTGGAATTTCAGTGTCGGGTATGGACTTCGACGGTATCGCCAGCATAGACGCTGGTGGTGGCGCCGATTCGGTGGATGGGGATGCCGACCACTGGACCTCGGTAGAAAGCAACTCTGCATTGGTGGAAGGCGCCGCGCTTGCACAGATCGACAGTATCACCGTGCTGTTTGAGAACATCGAGCAGGTACAAAACACCGGTGCTTACACTGGCCCCTCGTTCGGTGCCGACTACTTCATGACGGCACCCACCAGCCTCCAGATCGGTGGCGTTACCTTTGCCGCGGTTGAGTCCATTGCAGCCGGCAGCGGTAGTGACACCATGCACGGCGTCGGTGTGGATCTGCGCTGGACCCTGGGAGCGTCATCCAGCAGCTACACCGATGGCCAGTCTTCCGTAGTATTCAGCGGGTTTGAACATATTGTAGCCGGAGCTGGATCCGATAGTTTCACTCTGGAAGGCGGTTCCCTGGGCACCCTGGACACCGGTGCCGGCGATGACATTGTGTTGATGAGCGGAACACAGCTGGAAAGTCTGGCGCTGGGTGCTGGCAATGATGAAGTGCAACTACTGGCGGGCAGTCAGCCGACTGTGATGTCTGCGGGTACCGGAGCTGACACCCTGCTGATGCAGCTGTCCGGACAGCAGTGGCAGATCAGTGGCGGTGTAGATGCGATTAACAGCGTTGGCGATTTCGACTTCACTGGCTTCGAACAGTTGCAGGACACCGCAGGTGGCCTGGATCTGGCTTCCAGCCAGCAGATGAACTTTACCGCCGCCGGTAGCAGTGCCGGAGTGGACTTCTCTGCGGGTGGGATGTCGCTGGCCTATGACCCCAATGGCAGTCTGGTACTGGTAAGTACCACCACTGCCACCATCGGTGGTGTACTCAAGGCACATAATGCGGATCTCACGCTGGCGGGGGATATGGATATCGAGTCTGATCTTGAATCCCTGTCGCTGCGCTCGAGTGCAGGCAATATCGACGTGGCCATCGTCGAGAAAGACGATCTGCAGATCGGGACGATCAATGTCGGGCGCGGCAATCTGACCCTGGCCAGCTCCGGCTTCGGTTTATTAACCGCGCAAGACGCGCGCGATATCCATATTACGGCCGGAACCGTGCAGTTGGGGTATGACCCGGTGCTGTGGGGCAATATCGGTACGCTGATCAACCCGCTGCGCATGGACGTCAGCCAGTCGGTAGATATCGTTGCCATCAGTTACTTTGAACCGGCATTTGTCGGTGGGCAGCCAGTGTTTAACGCCATCGGTACCGGCAACGCCTCCATCGCCAGTGCGCAGACCTCCCAGGGGCTGAAGTCGGCAATGCAGAATCCGGTGGACGATATCGCGCAGCTGGATCCGGGCATTTTCAGTGAAGTGACACCCTACAGTTTTGGGATCGACGTGCTGAACTTGCCTGAGCTGAAGTTGCTTGGGGGAGAGCTGGTCCCGATGGACAGTGATGAAGATGAGCGTCGGCGGAAACAGCCGATGGCGGCGGGAGGTAACTGATCGGATAGGGCTGCCGGGAAGTGTATTGTCCCGGTGGCCCGCCTTCATGAGCAGTCGCTTGCTGGCGTGCTTTGGTAAAAAAATACACGCAATAAAAAAGCCGACTCTTTCGAGTCGGCTTTTTTGCGGATATGGTGCCCAGGAGAAGACTTGAACTTCCACGACCGTAAGGCCACTAGCACCTGAAGCTAGCGCGTCTACCAATTCCGCCACCTGGGCATTCAGCGGTGCGTTCCGCTGAGGTTGCGCACTATAGCCGTTTTCTACGGCGTGTCAATTGTCAGTTGTGACCTATTTGCGACCAGCCGTTTCTGTGTCGGCGTTTTCCCACCGGGAAAGGGGTAGCGACGTATAGTGATACAAGCATTCTTGTAGTTTTATTACAAAAAATGCTGCTGAGGCATCAATCTCTAGCGTGAAATATGTAAAAATGTCGCGCAAATAAGTTCAATAGAAGGGAGGTATTTCATGGATCAAGACCAAAATGCTCCGTTGAGGGAAGATGTTCGGCTGCTCGGCGAAGAGCTTGGTACGGTGCTGCGCGCCCAGGCCGGCGGCGCCCTGTACGACACCGTCGAGACCATTCGCCAGGTGGCGGTAGAGAGCCGCAGCCACGGGGAAATGCCTGTAGGAAAACTACGGGAGCTGCTGGACCCGCTGGATGACGAAACCCTGCTGGAAGTGGCGCGCGCCTTCAGCCAGTTCCTGAACCTCGCCAATATTGCCGAACAGCGCCACCGCGAGCGCCTGCATCGCCGCCACGAGCGCTTCCCGGGCGACCCGGATACCGACCGCGGCCTGCGTCAGGTGCTGGCGGAGCTAAAGAATGCCGACGTCAGCCAGGACAAGATCCGCCAGGCACTGTCCGAACTGTCGGTGGAGCTGGTGCTCACCGCCCACCCCACCGAGGTCACCCGCCGCACCCTGATCCGCAAATACGACCAGATCGCCGACCTGCTCACTGAGATGGATCGCCCGGATACGACCCCGGAAGAGGAGGAGCACCTGCGCCGCCTGCTGCGTGAGCAGATCATTTCCGCCTGGTGCACCGACGAAATTCGCCGTGAACGTCCGACCCCGGTGGACGAAGCCAAGTGGGGCTTCGCTACCATCGAACAATCCCTGTGGCAGGCGGTGCCGCAGGGTATGCGCGATATCGAGAAAGAGCTGGCACTGGCCGGGCTCGAACCACTGCCGGCGGACTGGGTGCCGGTGCGCTTTGCCTCCTGGATGGGGGGCGACCGCGACGGCAATCCCAATGTGACTGCGAAGGTAACCCGTCAGGTGCTGACCTTGGCGCGCTGGATGGCTGCCGACCTGTACTTAAGGGATGTGGAAAACCTGCTCGCGGACCTGTCCATGCACCGCGCCAGCGACGAGTTGCTGGCGCGCACCGGCCCCAGCCAGGAACCCTACCGCCTGTTGTTGCGCGAGCTGCGCGATCGTCTGCGCAATACCCGCGCGCTGATGGAGGCGCGGGTAAATGGCGGCGTGGAACCAGAAGGGGCGATCTATGCCAGTGGCAGTGAGCTGTACCAGGAACTGAGCCTGATTGACCGCTCCCTGCGCGCGGTGGGCCTCGCTGCCATTGCCGAGGGCCAGCTGAAAGACACCCTCCGCCGCCTCAATTGCTTCGGCATTACCCTGTTGAAGCTGGATATCCGCCAGGAATCCACTCGCCACGCCCATGTGATCGATGCAATCACCCGCTACCTGGACCTGGGCAGCTACGCCAGCTGGGGTGAGAAGGTGAAGCAGAAATTCCTGCTGGCCGAGCTGGAAAGCCGCCGCCCACTGGTGAATGGTGCCTTCTACCGCAGCGAATTCTGTACGGACGAGGTGCGCGAAGTGCTCGACACCTGCCGGGTGATCGCCGAGCAGGGGCCGGAAGGCCTCGGTGCCTATGTGATCTCGATGGCGAAAACTTCCTCCGATGTGCTCGCCGTAATGCTGCTGCAGAAGATCGCCGGCGTGCGCGAGCCGATGCGCGTGGTGCCGCTGTTCGAAACCCTGGACGACCTCAACAACGCGTTCGGTACCATGAGCGCACTGCTGGAGATTCCGTTCTACCGTGAGCGTGTGAAGTCCGGCCAGGAAGTAATGATCGGCTATTCGGATTCCGCCAAGGATGCGGGTTTCCTCGGTGCGGCCTGGGCGCAATTCCGCGCGCAGGAGGCGCTTACCGGGATTTTCCGCGAGCACGGTATTCCGCTGACGTTGTTCCACGGCCGCGGCGGCTCCATTTCCCGCGGTGGTTCGCCCACCCGTATGGCGCTCATGTCACAGCCCCCGGGATCGGTGGCCGGGCGCATTCGCGTCACCGAGCAGGGCGAGATGATCCGTTTCAAATACGGTCGCCCGTCTGTTGCTGCCTACAACCTCGAGCAGTACATGGCGGCGACCCTGGAGGCGACCCTGTTGCCGCCGGCGGAACCGCGCCCGGAGTGGCGCGCGGAAATGGATCGCCTGACCCAGGCCTCGGTGCGTGCCTACCGCGAAGTGGTGCGGGACGACCCCGCACTGGTGTCCTACCTGCGCACCGTTACCCCGGAAACCGAACTCAGCCGCCTGGCGCTCGGCAGTCGCCCGGCGCGACGCAAGCCCGGCGGTGGGGTGGAAACCCTGCGCGCGATTCCCTGGGTGTTCGCCTGGACCCAGATGCGCCTGATGCTGCCGGCCTGGCTCGGCACCGGCGCCGCGCTGGAAACCGGCCTGGAAAAAGCGCCGGACACCCTGCGTGCCATGAGCGAGCAGTGGCCCTTCTTCCAGACCGTGGTGGATATGCTGGAGATGGTGTTGGCCAAGTCCGACACCCGCGTAGCTTCCTGGTACGAAGAACGCCTCACCGACGACCCGGAGCAGCTGCGCCTCGGCATCGAACTGCGCAGCCGCCTGGCGCGCACCGTCGCCGCGCTGAGCCAGCTCACCGGGCGCAAGGATCTGCTGGACAACAACCCGGTGATGCGCTGGTCCATCCGCGTGCGCGATCCCTACACCGATCCGTTGCACCTGCTGCAGGCAGAACTGATGGCGCGCCTGCGCACCCGCGAGGACGATCCTGTGTTGGAAAGTGCGCTGATGGTGACCATTGCCGGTATCGCTGCGGGTATGCGCAATACGGGGTAGCAATAGTTCCCAGTCTTACGCACCGTGAAACCCGTTGCGGCGCAAGCCGAAAATAGTGACAGTGAAAAAAGGCCGACTTGTTAAAGTCGGCCTTTTTTTATATTCGTTAATTTAGTTTTTCCTCTGCCGCTGCGTTCATCGAGACAGAAAACGCGAATCCCGCCGGCCAAATTAATCTGCCGACAGTTCACTCCTGAATAACGCAGCGCGCGTCACTTTTCAGAGCGTTGCTCGCAAAATAAGCAATCTTCGATAGACTCAAAGTGCTCTACCGCTCGAATAATTGGAGAGGCAAGAGTCCCGCCGCAGTTAGTCCAGCGCGTGGATGATCAAGAGTTAGACACTTCTTTTTTGGTTGTCAGGTTGCTGTCTATGGTGAGGGGTTCCCGCTGTTTGCATTGCAGTGTATGCAAGGCGAGGGGCTGAAGTGGTTAACCCTTTTTTTCATGTTTCGTCGGTAATGGAGAAACTGTTGTATGAAACACCTACTTGGTCTCGGTGCTGCCGCCGCACTTATTGTTGCTGGAAGCGCATTCGCAGGCGACTACCACGACTATGGCAATAACTGCTACGAGTGCTCGGATGAAATTGAGATACAACTCGTTGGCGAGGTGGCGTGCTCGTGCGAAATTTCGTTCGATCAGCCCGTTGCATTTCTAAACTTGTCTTTGATCGACACCTTTGTAAGTGGTGTCCAAAATCTCTCGGTCACCTGTAACACAGATGACGATCTCAACATTATTTTTGAATCCTTAAACGGCGGTCTTCTGCACGAGGACGGAGTAGAGCTGATTCCCTACGATATCCGCCTGGGAGGACTTCCTGTAGCGTTTTCCACGCCGGTGCCATTTGATGGAAGTGAGGATGTGAGCGTGGGCGTTAACGGCACTGGACCTTTGGCAGGTATCTATACGGACACTGTGACGGTAACGGTATTTGTTGACTAGGCAATAGCGCGTGGGTCCCGGGCATTTTGCAGCAGTCCGGTGGCCCCGCATATGAGATAAGGACATAAATCATGCTGCACAATCCCTTTCGCCTCTGCATTCTCCTGCTAATTTTCACTCTCTCTGCGCAATATACCTTTGGCTTCACATTGACACCAATGCGCAGTGTTTTGACGCTGCCGGCGGATATGGGTGGCGAGACGCTGCGATTACACAATCCGCGCAAATCTGATTTGCCTGTCATATTTGAGATCGTCGAGCGCAAGGTCAATGAGGATGGCAGTGAGGAGACGCTGCCCGCCGACGACAATTTTGTGATCTTTCCCCCGCAAGCAGTGGTTTCCGCGGGAAAAACACAGGCAGTGCGTGTGCAGTGGGTGGGGGGAGCGCTGTCCCAGTCTCGTTCCTTTATCCTGTTTGCCCGCGAGCTACCTCTGAGCCTCTCTGGTCAGGAAAAAACAGGAGTCAAAACGGTCCTGCGTGTTGGTGCGACGATTCATGTTACCGGGCGCGGCTTTATATCGAAACCGGAGCTTGTTAGCTATCGCCCGGGGAGAGATGGGGTGGTGGTATCTGTTGCCAATCGCGGTACTGAATATCTGTATATCAACGACCTTGGACTCAAGTTTGAAAACCAGGAAATCGGCGGCTCCGCTCTCGCCAATGCGGCTGGCCGCACTCTGCTTCCTCCCGGTGTAATCAGGACTTTCACCGTAGGCGGTGTTCACGGAACACCGGAACTGCAATTTAAAAAATAGACGATAATGCTGGCACGAATATTCTCTCTATTGGTCGGCTTGCTACTGGCCGGATTCATTCCGCTCGCGTTGGCTCAGTCGGTTACGCCGACCCGGGTCCAGATCAATCTTGAGGACTCCCCTCAGGCAATACTGACGTTGTCTTCCGTAAAGCCGGTTGATGTTGCTATAGAGTTTTCGGTGTTGGGTTATTCGGCGTCCCTTGCCGACATGGAAGCACCGCTGCAAGTGATTCCGCCACAGATGTTGCTGCGGCCTGGTGAGACCAAGCAGGTGATGGTGCGCTGGCGCGGCAGCAGCACATTGCGGCGCAGCGCCTCTTACTATCTGGCCATTGATGAGCTACCCCTCGCCGTCAAGGATCGAGAGGTAAGCGCGGCGATCCAGCTTTTAACCACCCTCAGGCTTCCCATACATGTACATGCCAGTGGCGAGGCGGAACTCGCCTTTTCTCCACCGCAAGTCGATGGCAGCGCTTCGCTGGAGTTTTACAACACCGGTGAACAGTACGCACTGCTGTCGCACTACGAGATCGGGGTGACGCACGATCTTGAGGTGATCCTTTTTGACGGTCTCGATTTCGCGCGGCTGTTGAATCGGGATGCCATATTGCCCGGTCAGATGGTGTCTATCCCCCTGCGGCTAATCGGGCTTGATGCGGCCGGGCTGCAGGGCGCCAGGCTGGTCAGGAAGGAGTAGCATCAATGTATCGTTTGAATTACCTGTGTCTCGGGGCGTTGCTGAGTTGTGTATTGTTTCCGCATGGCGCAACTGTGGCGTTTGCAGCCGATGAGCAGAGTTCTGTGCCCAACCTTGTCTATGTAAATTTACCCGTCTCGATCGACGGGCGTATCGTTGGCGACCTCAAGGTTGGTGTTACCGGTACATCCCTTTACAGTGTTGATCGGACAAGCTGGGAGGGGTTGGCCCAGGGATATTTTGATGCGGATGTTATAGGGCGTTTAGTGCAGGCGGCTGGTGACGGTCAAACGATCCCGGTAACGAGTTTTATCGAAGAATTTATTGATATCTTTTTTGATCCCTCCGCGCTTGAAATAAAAATCGACCTGGCAGATTCTCGTCGCCAGACTCAGGACTTGTCGCTGCGCCGTCAATCTGTCGATTACGAAAACCTTTCAAATCATGACCTGCCGGGACGCTCTGCCTACCTGAATATCAACCTGCAGCAGGACTACCGGTGGAATGATACGCTCGGCACGGATTCACGGCTTGCCACCTTGGTCAATGTCGATGGTGCAGTAACGCTTTTTGGCAGCCCGCACCTGACGCTCGAAGGCGGTGCATTTATTGATTCCTCACCGAGTGATGATGCCACGTGGCAGCGCCGCGAAGTTCGTCTGGTGCACGACGATTTGTCGCGGGCAGTGCGCTATTCACTGGGCGATATTTTCTATCGCACAACCGAGTTTCAGGTGTCGCCACCACTACTCGGCTTCTCCATCGAGCGAGCCTACGAGGAAATCCAACCCCTGCGAAATGTCACACCCACCGGAACGCGCAGTTTTACCGTTTCCCAGCGCTCGACCGTGGAGATCTACTTAAACGGCCTGTACCAGGATACGTTGTATCTCGATCCCGGGCGTTACGACCTGAGTGACTTTGCGGTGAATAGCGGGGTCAACGAGGTTTCACTATTGATTACGGATCCGTCGGGGCAACAGCGGAGTATTGAGTTTTCGCTCTTTACTGATCCGACCCTGCTGAAGGGGGGGATGTCCGAATTTTCCTTTAACGCCGGTTACCAGCGTGGCGTCAGTGAAACCGCAGGCATCGCCTATGACTACGATATGCCGGCGATATCCGGCTTTTACCGCTATGGAATTACCGATTACCTCACGCTGGGTGCCAATGTTCAGGGAACCGAGCTACAGCAGGTGGCCGGTGGCGAGCTTTCTCTCTCCACGCCATTTGGTATCTTCGCCGCTAATGTGAGTGCGAGTGAGCAGGAGAGTATCGGACGTGGCACAGCGGCTTCGTTGCGCTGGTCCTATGATTTTTTCCTCTGGGGAGGGCGAGCCCACGAGCTGGATGTCGTCGCTGTTGCCAGAGACGACCTTTACACCTACATGGGCCAGGTTAGACCTGGCCTGCAGAACAAGTCAGAACTGCGTGTGCGCTATTCGGCACCTGGGCCCTTCGGCAGTTATCTCAGTTTGAGCGCACGCCAGGCAGAAAGTTTTGTCGAAACCGATCCGGTAGATACGGTGTACGGTTTTAATGTCACGCGCCGGTTTGGTCTGTTCAATTTTTCTCTCCGGTTGGAGCAGGAAAATTCACTCACAGAGGAGACGCGAGCCTTGGTTCGCCTTTCGGCCCCGCTCGGGCAGCGGCAGCTGGCGACGGCCAGGTGGGACACCCTCTCTGAAACCGGTGACCTCGAGCTGGGGCGGATGCAGCGGGGCACCGTCGGTGATTTTTCCGGAAGATTGGCACTGCGTTCCGATGTGGAGAACTACCGCGCGGACATGGGCGCTTTCTACCAGGGGAACAGGTTCCAGTTGGGGCTGGATCACAACTATGTGCAGTTTGATGAGGTCGAGCGCGAGCCGGATCAGTTGAGCACTCTTAGGCTTGGGTCGAGCCTGGTTTATGCCGACGGCACGGTGGCCTGGGCTCGCCCAATAGAAGACTCATTCATCATGGTGCGGCGCCATGAGTCCCTCAGCGGCAGTCGCATCCTGGTCGATGAGCGGCAGGGAGGGTTCACGGCGGTTGCCGACGGTCTGGGTCCTGCGGTGGTGCCCGCAGTGAACAGCTATGTGTCGCGAAGAATTCACTGGGAAGCGGAGAATCCGCCTTTCGGTTATGACATGGGCGATATCGACGCCAGCTCATTCCCGCGCTACCGATCCGGGATTGCCTACACCGCAGGGTCGGAAGCTTCAATTACTGTGATTAGCCAGGTACAGGATACCCGGGGCGCGCCGGTCAGTATGAAGGTCGGCCAGATCACCGCGACCGATGGGCGGGATTTTCCAATGGTAACCACCTTTACCAATAAAGCGGGCCGTTTTGTTGCGCAGGGGCTGGCGCCGGGAAATTACCAGATCGTCTTCCCGGATCGCGGTGGTCTGAAAATCCCATTCACTATCGAGGAGGGGGCTTCCGGTATTGTGGAATTGGGGATTATCAAAGAGCAGGTTTCGCTATGAAATGGATGGCTGCCTTCGCGACCTCGGTTTTGACCAGCTTGAGCGGTGTCGCGATATCGGCGCCCGACGATAGCGAGGGCGCCTGTTCGATTGAAGCGGTGTCCATCGAGGGGCAGGCCGACATGGCGTATTACCCGTTTGCGAATCGAGATGAGATTGGCCAGCTGCGGCTGGTGGTTGCCGCTCGTGGTTTATGTCGCTTTGGTTTTGCTCTGCTACCGACATCCGATGCCCTGCTCATGGGGCCGGGGAAGCCACTCGCTTTCTCCTTCCGCAATCGCGGCGACCAGGTCATTCCACTGAATGGCAATGAACAACGGGGAGTCCTGTTTGAGGATGGCGCGCGAGGCAGGGAGGCGAGTCTGATCATCGAACTTCCGCGCGGGCAGGCGCGCCGGGCGGGCGACTACCGGAATAACTTTGTCGCGCGCATTTTTTCCAATGGCCGGCCACTGCAGGATATCGACTTTCAGGTTTCGGTCCACGTTGCAGCCCAGGCGGATATCCATGTGGCCGGTAATGGCGAGGGGCAGTTGGGCAGGTCAACGGTGATGAATTTTGGCAGGCTGGAAACCGGAGAGACACTCTCGTCGCTGCTGGCAGTTCGCACCAACAGTGCCTACAACCTGGTGGTGTCCTCGGAAAATCACAGTCAGATGCGGCATGTTTCCCTCGAGGGGGAAAACACTGCTGTGCCTTATACCGCGTCGCTCGATGGGCAACCGCTGAGTTTGCAGAATGGAGTCGATACCCGCGATTTTTCGACGCCAGGTGATGGTAACCAGATAAGGAACCTCAGCGTGCAAATCGGCGATACACGCGGAAAGATGGCGGGGCAGTACCGAGATACCCTGCGGGTGACAGTAACTTTGCTGGAGTGAACTAAGGAGTGCTGGAGCGCATAAAGAAAAAAGGCCGACTCTTTCGAGTCGGCCTTTTTTGCGGATATGGTGCCCAGGAGAAGACTTGAACTTCCACGACCGTAAGGCCACTAGCACCTGAAGCTAGCGCGTCTACCAATTCCGCCACCTGGGCAAGTCAGCGGTGTGCTCCGCTGAGGACGCGCACTATATTGATTCGGTCCGGGGGTGTCAACGCCTTTTGTGACAAAAATCCTGAAGAATTTGCCGCCGGACACCGGACCTGTAAATCCGGTCGGGAATTGGCCGCTAAATCGCTTATACTCGCGGCAATGTGCAACGTTACCGGTGGCCTGTGGCCGCTATCGGCATTCGCCACTCCAGAACCCCGTCCAATTGAATGGATCGGACAGTTGCACCCAATCACCCGACTGCCCCGGACGTATCCCGGGGCCGTGCAGACCGTGCGGTCAATCGCAGAACAATGGAAGCTGTTTTGAATCAAGACAAACCCAATCCCTCTGTCGTCGCGGAAGATCCCCACGCGGATCGCGAGGCAGAAAAATACGAAAAGCCTATCCCCAGCCGTGAATTCCTGCTGGACCTGTTGGAGCAGCAGCCCGGCCCGGTTTCCTGGGAAGCGGTGGCGGACCTGCTCAGTCTCGAGGATGAGGACCGCCGCGAGGGTGTGCGCCGCCGCCTGATCGCCATGAGCCGCGACGGCCAGATCGCCAGCAACCGCGCCGGGGACTTCGGCGTGCTCGACAAAATGAGCCTGGTGCGCGGCCGTGTGATCGGCCACCGCGATGGTTTCGGCTTCGTCTCCCCCGGCGACGGCAGCGACGACCTCTATCTGTCCCACCGCCAGATGCGCAAGGTGTTCGACGGTGACGAAGTGCTGGTGCGCGAGACCCCCGGCGGTTTCCGTGGCAAGCGCGAAGGCGCGGTGGTGCGCGTGATCAAACACAACACCCACCAGCTCGCCGGGCGCCTGTACCGGGAAGACGGAGTGTGCTTCGTACGCCCGGACAACCCGCGTATCAACCTCGACATCATGGTCGCGGAAGGCAAGTGCGGTGAGGCCAAGAGCGGCCAGTACGTGGTGGTGGACATCACCCTGCAGCCTGGCCGCGACAACCTGCCCCAGGGCGAAGTGAGTGAAGTGCTCGGCGACCACCTGGCGCCGGGCATGGAGATCGATGTCGCCATCCGCAACTACGGCATCCCGCACGTCTGGCCCGCGTCCGTGCTGACACAGGTGGAGGGCATTGCCGACGAGGTGCTGGAAGGCGACAAAAAGGCGCGTATCGACGTGCGCCAGCTGCCGCTGGTTACCATTGACGGCGAAGACGCGCGCGACTTCGACGACGCGGTGTTCTGTGAGCTGCTGCCGGACGGCAACTGGAAGCTGTTGGTGGCCATCGCCGACGTCTCCCACTATGTGGCGGTCGGCACGCCACTGGATGTGGAAGCGCACCAGCGCGGCAACTCGGTGTATTTCCCGGATTTCGTGGTGCCGATGTTGCCGGAGAAGCTCTCCAACGGCCTGTGTTCCCTGAACCCGGAAGTGGATCGCCTGTGCATGGTGTGCGAAATGCGCATCGACGAATCTGGCAACATCCTCGGCTACCAGTTCTTTGAAGGGGTAATGCGCAGTCACGCCCGTTTCACTTACACCCAGGTGGGTGAGATGGTGGACGAACGCGACAATCGCGACAGTGGGCTGCGCAAGCAGTATGCCGCGCTCACCCCGCACATCGACAACCTGCACGACCTGTACCAGGCGCTGCGCGGTGCCCGCGACCGCCGCGGTGCCATCGACTTTGAAACCACCGAGACGCGGATCATTTTCGACGCCGCGCGCAAGATCGAGCGCATCGTGCCGGTGGTGCGCAACGATGCGCACAAGATGATCGAGGAGTGCATGCTTGCCGCCAACGTGTGCGCGGCGGAGCTGATGGAGCTGGCGGAGCTACCGGCGCTGTACCGGGTGCACGATATTCCGAAGAAGGAGCGCCTGGAAAACGTGCGCGAATATCTCGGTGAGCTCGGCCTGCGCCTCGAAGGTGGCAGCGAGCCACAGCCCAGCGACTACCAGACCCTGCTGCAGGAAGTGGAAGGGCGCCCGGATTTCCACATCATCCAGACCATGCTGCTGCGCTCCATGAACCAGGCGGTGTACCAGCCGGAAAACCGCGGCCATTTCGGCCTCGACTACCGCGCTTACGCGCACTTCACTTCGCCCATCCGTCGCTACCCGGACCTGCTGTTGCACCGCGGGCTGCGCTGGTTGATCAGAAATGGCAGTGCCAATCCGGCCGCCGTGGCGAAAAAGGTGCGCCAGGCACCCGGTGCCCACGCGCTGGAACGTGAGGAAATCCTGCCCTACGGCCCTCCCGCGATGGCGGAGCTGGGCGAGCACTGCTCGATGACCGAGCGCCGTGCCGATGACGCCACCCGCGATGTGGTCAGCTGGCTCAAGTGCGAATACCTGCAGGACCATGTGGGCGAGGTGTACCGCGGTGTGATCAGTGCGGTGACCGGCTTTGGCCTGTTTGTCGAGATCGACGACCTGTATGTAGAAGGGTTGATCCACGTTACCGCCCTGCCCAAGGACTACTACCAGTTTGAACAGGCGCAGCAGCGCCTTGTGGGCGAGCGCAGCGGCGTGCGTTTCCATCTTGGCGACGGCGTAACCGTACAGGTGGCGCGGGTGGATCTGGAGGAGCGCAAGGTGGACTTCACCTTCGTGGAACTGCATCCCCGCCCCAGCTACAAGAATCCCAAATACCGCAAGCCGAAAGCGGCAAAGAAAGGCGCAGAAGTGTCAGAAGTATCCATTGAGAAGCCACGTGAAAAATCGCATGAAGCGCCACGTGAAAATTCACGCGCTGCGACCGCGGCCAAAAAATCCCGCACCGGTGCCGAGTCCACCAATGTCAGCGGCCGCGCCATGGAAATGGCGGTGGAGTTCCAGCAGGAACGCACCCGCCGCGGCAAATCCGACTTCAGCAACAGTGCCGCTGCAGAAAAGAACAGTCCCTGGGGTGCGGGTCTGAAGAAGAAAGCGGTCACCGCTGCGGACGAGGAGCCGCGCCCGGTGCGCAAGCGCCGGGTGGGCGATGACGAGGCGGAAGTGATTGCGCCTGCGCCCAAAAAGTCCGTGTGGGAAAAGTCTGAACAGGAGCGGCCCGCGGCGAAAGCATCGGCGTGGGGTACATCTGCGAACGTATCGACCGACGATGGCGCGGAGCCCGCGGGCGAGCAGCCGGGCGAAGTCCCAAGAAAGAAACGCGGCCCGAGCAAAACCCCGACCCGCAAGGGCGGCAAGCGCCCGGCGGTAGCGGCGCGCAAGGCGGCACACAAGGCGGCCAAGTCTGCGGTTGCGAAAAAGGCGGCACAGAAGAAGGCAGACAAGAAATCTGCCAAAAAGAAACCTGGCAAGAAGAAATAACCAGTGGCACAGCAATTAGTTTACGGCCTGCACGCGGTGCAGGCCCTGTTGAAGAGCGCTCCCCAGCAGGTGCAGGAACTGCTGCTGCTGCGCGGGCGCAAAGACCAGAAACTGCAAAAGATCATCCGCCAGGCGGAGCAGAATGAGATCGTTATCCGCTACGTCGATCGCCGCGCGCTGGATGAAAAGGTGGGCGACGACGGCAACCACCAGGGCGCGGTGGCCGTCTGTGCCGGCGAGACCAAGGTGTATGACGAGCAGTTTCTGAAGTCGCTGCTGCAGCAACTGGAAGAAAAGGGCGTGGCGCCTTTCCTGTTGATCCTCGACGGTGTCACCGACCCGCACAACCTGGGCGCTTGCCTGCGCTCTGCGGAAGCCGCCGGTGTGCACGCGGTCATCGCTCCCAAGGACAATGCCGCGGGCCTCACGCCTGTGGCGAGAAAGGTCGCCTGCGGTGCCGCCGAAGTGCTGCCGTTCGTTCCCGTTACCAATCTGGCGCGCACCATGCAGATGCTGCAGCAGGCGGGGATCTGGATTTTCGGTACCGCCGGCGAGGCGGAGCAGGACGTTTACCAGTCCAAGCTCACCGGACCTATCGCCATTGTCATGGGTGCCGAGGGGCCGGGTATGCGCCGCCTTACCCGCGAGAATTGCGATCACCTGATCAAGATCCCGATGGCCGGTGAGGTCAGCAGCCTGAACGTTTCGGTGGCGACCGGCGTATGCCTGTTCGAAGCGGTGCGTCAGCGGGGTTGATTTGCCTGAGAGGGCAGGCGAGCGGAAAGAGGCGAAAGGAAAAGAGGAGGGGGCGGAGGAGCCCCTCAACCTAGGTGATCCCGTTTGTTTTTCTTGGGTCCCTTATGTTTATTGTTATTGTTTCTGGGTTATCACGCGACACATCTGTATAACGCCGCGCGCGGCGAACCCCTCAATACAAATTTGCAGAAATTTGTGACCGGTGCTCCGAGTCTGGCTTGTGCGCGGGCTCAGCCCGGGGCCTTGCCATAGAGTTGCTGCGCCGGGCGGTACATCACCCAGGAGGTGAGGATGTACTTGTCCTCGGATACCGGCACATTGCCGCGGTGCGTGTGGGTAAAGCCACAGGGCGACAGCAGCAACCTTCCCGCGCGGGGTTTGACCCCGGTCTTCTGGTAAAAGAACTCGGTTTCCCCGCCTTCTTCCACGTCGTTCAGATACAGCAGCCAGAACAGCACCCGGTGCAGGGATTTCTGCTGCGGATCTGTGGGGTGTGGGAAGTGTTCGGAGTGCCAGTGATGGTAGCCGCCGCTGCTTTTGCGGTAGTGCTGCAAGTTGATGCCGTCGAAGCAGAAAAAGCTGGCGACCAGCTGTTTGAGCAGTTGCTCGTCGAGGCTTTCGATGTCCGCCGCCGTCAGGGTGCGCATCCCCTGGCCCGACTCGTCGCGAATACCGGGGGATACCGCGCCGGTCAGCATGTGCGGGTAGCGCCGGCAGTAATCGGTAAGCGCCTGGTACACCACGCCGTTGATATCGCGGCAGACATCCAGCCAGGACTCCTGGGTGGAAATATACAGGTCGGAGCTCTCTTTCTTGCTGGTGTCTACCCCGGCGCCGGTCCGCCCCGGTACCTTGTCGGGAGACTGCTGGAAGCGCTGGATCACTTGCGCGCAGTAGTCTTGAGGTACGGCGTCGTCAAACTGAACAATCATTGGGTCCACGGTGTTTCTCCCATTACCGCTGGGTGTGCCCGCGCGGAACCTGTGAAAAAAATGGGAGCACGCGGATGAAAAGGGTTGGACGTTTGCCGGCGGCAACCCCTCAGGAGATTGTCGCCTTGGCTTCGGGTGCGTCCATCCAGGACTGCACTATATCCAATACCGGCCCCGGGTTCTTGATCCAGCTGAGGTGCGGGTTGCCCTTGTGGTAAGTGGCGGGTATCTGGCGCACGGCGCCCCCCGCCAATTCCGCGAGGCGGCGCGTAGCATTCAGGGGCGCAAACGGGTCCCGCTCGATGCACAGGTGCAGTGGCTGGCGGGGCAGTGCGGCCGCGCTGGGGAGGCGCGCCTCGGGGGTGAAACGGCCGCGGATAATACCGTTGCCCCAGTCGCGCATCAGTGTCGATGCCTCGCGGCCGCCGAATCGCAGCTGCTGACCGGGAAAGTAGCCCAGCAGGCGAGTGCTGAGGTGGGCGGCGACGGCGGCACCGAGCACCGATGCGCGCTTGAGACCGCGCCAGCTGCGACTGTCCAGATGACCGGCAGCGACGCTGACCACCTGGGCATTGCCAGTCAGTCCGGCGCGCGCCGCCAGGGTGAGGGTCTGACCGCCGATACTGTGGCCGAGCATCAGCTCCGGGGCTTTGCCGAATATTTCTCGCACCGCCTCCAGCGCCAGGGGAATCCACGCAAACACCAAGTCGTTGTAGCCATAGTCGGCAGCGCGGCTCGGCTGTGGCCGGCTTTCACCGGTGCCGGGCAGTTCGCAGATGGCGGTGTGGTAGCCGCGCGCGGTCAGGGAGTCCAGCAGCTGGTGGTACTTGCTGGCGGGAACCCCAAGTGCGGGTAGCACCAGCGCAAGGGGGCCATCGGTCGCCAGCCGGCGCATGGTGAGGGGGATGCGGAATTCGCCGAGCTGGAGGTTGCGCACCAGGGTGCTGGGTGTCTCTGTGGTCATGAAATGCTGTTACCGGGTGAGGCGTCAGCGTTGACTATAAGTTGCCGGCCAGTGCGCCGCCCATGACCAGATCGCTCCCGGCGCTGGGCCGCTTCGACAGGCCGGTGCCAATGGCGCCAGTCGCCGACGGACTGGTGCAATCGATCAACTTGCAACCAGTTGGGGAGGCGCATAGAATACGCCGCCCGCAATAGGCCCGTTGTCGGTCTGATTGCGTACTCCTTGCCTCACTGGGCAGTCGCTGTAATAGCACAGCGGCGAACCGGGAGGCTGTGTTAACCCGTAAGGAGCAAAAATGCGTCATTACGAAATTGTATTCCTGGTTCACCCGGACCAGAGCGAGCAGGTTGCCGGTATGGTCGAGCGTTACACCGCGACCATCAAAGAAAGCGGTGGCAGCGTTCACCGTCTGGAAGACTGGGGCCGTCGCCGTCTGGCTTACCCGATCAACAAAATCCACAAAGCCCACTACATTCTGATGAATGTCGAGTGTACTGAAGAAGCACTGGCGGAACTGACCACCAACTTCAAGTACAACGATGCGGTGCTGCGTAATCTGGTGATTCGTGAAGACGAAGCCATCACCGAAGAAAGCCCGATCATGAAGGCCGAGAAAGAGTCCCGCGAGCGCAAAGCTGCACGTGCAGAGCGTTCCGAGCGTCGTGAGCGCGCAGAGCGCGATGAAGACGACTCCTCCGACGGCGCTGAGGAAGACATGTCTTCCGATGAAACCGAAGACGAAGAGTAAGGGGATATTCAGATGGCACGTTTTTTCCGTCGTCGTAAGTTTTGCCGTTTCACCGCTGAAGGCGTAAAGCGTATCGACTATAAAGATCTCGATACCCTGAAAGCCTACATCTCTGAGACTGGCAAAATCGTACCGAGCCGTATCACTGGCACCAAAGCCAAGTATCAGCGTCAGCTGGCCGTAGCGGTCAAGCGCGCTCGTTACATTGCGCTGCTGCCGTACACGGACAGCCACGAAGCTTAATTGCTTCGTTAGCACTGTATTAACAGAGAAGCTATCTAGTGCGCGCTATCGCTGAATTTGCCATGCGATCGCGTGTACGCGCGGTGATCCTCACCCTGGTGGGAATCCCGCTGATCAGTCCCGCGGTGCTCGCACTGGTGGGATTGCGCCGCGGCAGTGGCGACGGCCTGTTTGTTCTGGCCTGGGCACTGCTGCCGCTGGTTGCCGCTGCCGGTGCCGGCTACATGACGCCGCTGATGGCGGGGTTGGCCATCACCCACTTTGTGGGGGTGTTGGCCGGAGCGCTGACACTGCGCTCGACCCGCTCCTGGAGCTGGGCGCTGGTTGTGCTCACCGGAGTGTCCGCACTGGGCATACTGGTGACCTCTCAGGCCGCCGGGGGTGTGGTCGCCGCGCTGACGCAGGCGGTTACCGAGGCCGCGGGCGGGGCCCAGAGTCCCGAGGCGCAACAGCTGAGCAAGGCATTTGCCAGTGAGGCTCAGGCCACCGGATACCTGAGTTGGGTATCGGTGATCAGTGCCGCGCTGGCGCTGGTGCTCGGGCGCTGGTGGCAGGCCATGCTGTACAACCCCGGCGGTTTGCGGGAGGAGTTGCATGCGCTGCGTATGCCGGTTCCCGTAGCTGCGGTAGGCATGCTGTTGTGGATCTACTGCCTCGTGAATGAACACCTGGTGTTCTGGGGTGCGGTAGCGGCCTTCCCGATGATGGTGGCGGGCATTTGCCTGATCCACTGGCTGGTAGCCCGCAAGGGTTGGGGGCGCGGACCGCTGATCGCCATGTACATCACACTGGTGATCGCCGCGCTGCCGCTGGCCGGGTTCCTGTGTGGGCTGGCACTGATCGATAGCTGGATTGATATTCGCGCACGCTCTAGCGACAACCGCTGAGCTGCGCACAAGAACTGAAACTGAGGGTTCCGAGATGGAAGTTATTCTGCTCGACAAAGTAGGCAAACTGGGCAAAGTGGGCGACCGCGTTGAAGTTAAAGCCGGTTTTGGCCGTAACTACCTGCTGCCTACCGGCAAAGCCGTTCTGGCCAACGCAGCGAACGTCGCTGAGTTCGAAGCCAAGCGCGCTGAGCTGGAAGCCGCTGCCGCTGCCAAGCTGAGCTCCGCGGAAGAGCGCGCAGCCAAGCTGGCTGAACTGACTGTAACCATCGCTGCCAACGCTGGCGACGAAGGCAAGCTGTTCGGCTCTATCGGCACTCGCGACATCGCTGAAGCAATCACTGCTGCTGGCGTTGAAGTGAACAAGGCCGAAGTGAAGCTGCCGGAAGGTGCACTGCGTGACGTGGGCGAGTTCGACGTTGACGTACAGCTGCACTCCGACGTGATTGCTGCCGTTAAGGTTGTTGTAGTCGCCGAATAAGCGATTGCTGCAGTCATGCGCGGTTGCCGCTAACGGAATTGCCCGTTTACGGTCTAGCCGCGCTACAATCGGGCGCTGGATTCCCCCTGCCGGTTCTGACTGGTGGCGGCGAATGCAGCGCCCGATTTGTTTTTGTGCCCGGTAAATTGTCCCTACACACACGATGAACGAATACGCCCCGCCCGCAGAGGCAACCCAGGATTCCCACACCAGCTCACCCCTGCCGCACTCGGTGGAGGCGGAGCAGTCGGTGCTCGGCGGCCTGATGCTGGACGCCAGCCGCCTCGATGCGGTGGCGGAGCAGCTGAGCGAGTCGGATTTCTTTGTCGCCAGCCACCGCGCCATTTTCGGGGTGATGCTGGAGCTCTCCGGTGGCGAGCAGCCTCTGGATATCGTGACCCTCGCCGAAGGACTCGCCAGCCGCGACCTGCTGGCGAACGTGGGCGGTCCCGCCTATCTCGCCGAACTCGCGGAAAATACCCCCTCTACCGCCAACATCGTCGCCTACGCCAAGATCGTGCGCGAGCGCTCCATGCTGCGCCAGCTGATTGCCGCTGCGGGGGAGATCAGTCGCACCAGTTTCAATCCCGGTGGCCTGAGTTCCATCGATCTGCTGCAGATGGCAGAGCGCCGGGTGACGGAGATCGCCGAGGGCCGCGCGAAAGAGGGCGGCTTTGTCGGTGTCGATGCACTGCTGAAGAAGACCGTCGAGCGTATCGACGAACTGTTCAAGTCAGAGGGCGACCTCACCGGTCTCAGCACCGGGCTCACCGAGCTGGACCAGCGCACTTCCGGCTGGCAGCCGGGCGAACTGATCATTCTCGCTGCGCGTCCCTCCATGGGTAAGACGGCACTGGCGCTGAACTTCGTCGAGGCGGCGATGCTGAGCCAGGAAAAGCCAACCATGGTGTTCAGTATGGAGATGCCATCGGACAGCCTGGTGATGCGGATGCTGTCGTCCATCGGCAAGATCGACCAGGGCCGTATCCGCAACGGCAAGTTGCAGGAGGAGGATTGGCCGAAGCTGTCGAGCGCGGTGCAGAAGATGAAGGGCAAGGGCCTGTACATCGATGACACGCCGGGCCTGTCACCCAGTGAGGTGCGGGCGCGGGTGAAACGCACGGTGCGCGATCACACCAACAAGCTGATGCAGGCCGACCCGAGGCTTCCCCGTGAGGATGCGGAGCGCCGTGCGATGCCGGCGATGATCATGGTGGACTACCTGCAGCTGATGCAGGTGAAAGGCAGCACCGAGGGGCGTACCCAGGAAATTTCCGAGATTTCCCGATCCCTGAAGGGGTTGGCGAAGGAGTATGAGTGCCCGGTGATTGCGCTGTCGCAGTTGAACCGGGGGGTGGAGCAGCGCCCGAACAAGCGGCCGATGAACTCGGATCTGCGGGAATCGGGTGCGATCGAGCAGGATGCGGACGTGATCCTGTTTATCTACCGCGACGAGTATTACAACGAGGACAGCCCGGACAAGGGCATTGCCGAGCTGATTATCGGCAAGCAGCGTAACGGTGAGATTGGTACCTGCCGCGCGGCGTTTGTGGGCAAATACACGCGGTTTGA
>NZ_DATCMV010000189.1:0-18805 GCF_036563125.1 Microbulbifer sp. | reverse complement strand
TTGGGATGACATCACCGAAGCCGCACCGGCGGTGATCGCCGCAGTGATGATGCCGCTGTCGTTCTCCATCGCCAACGGCATCGCGCTTGGGTTCATTTCCTACGCGGTAATCAAGACCCTGAGTGGTCGCGGCCGCGACGTGAGCATCAGTGTCTATGCGCTGGCAGCGCTGTTCACCGCCAAGTTCATTTTCTTCTGATCGGCCTATCTGCCCGATCTAACTGAAGCGGGCGCCCTCTATACTCTGACCTGTCGCTTTATCGGCAGCAGAGACATGCGGAGGGTGCTTGCTCCATTTTCGACGCCCGTTCCGGCGGCCGTTTCCCCAAAATATCCCGCGAGAATTCCGGCACATTGCCGGCGCCACCCTGTGCCTGCTGCTCGCCGCTTGTGCCGCACCAACCCCTGGCGACAACACGGACTCAGGACACCTGCACTGCCGGAGCGACGAGCGCCGGCAGGTCCAGGAGTACCTTTACTTCGGCACACACACGCCGCAGGGGTTCGTCAGCAAGGCAGAGTGGGCGGCGTTTGTGGAAAATGTCATCACCCCCAAATTTCCCCACGGCCTGACGGTACTGGCGGGGTCCGGGCAGTGGCAGGGAGCGAGCGGGGACATCGTGCGGGAGCCAAGTTATGTACTGTCGCTTATCTACCCCTACAGCCTGGCGAAGGACCAGGCGATTGAGGAAATCATCACCGCCTACAAGCAACAGTTTCAGCAACGGGCTGTGCTGAGGGTGCGCAGCGGCGTGTGCGTTTCGTTCCCGTAAAAGTTTCTGGAAATCCGTTCGTACTTTCTCGCGCCAAATGTACTTGAATCCCGGTTTCCGGTAGAGTTCCGGGCAACTGTTCCCCCCATCGCCGTCTCAAATCCCGACGCCCGGGAACGCCAGTAAATTCCAATAAATCAGCACCATCATGCTTCCGTGTCAGTGGTATCAATTAAAACTGCAATTCCGCGACCACGCGGCGGATTTCACCGCCGGCGAGAGCAGTTTTCGTGCGCAACTCCATGCCGCTTTTGTCCATCTCGCCACCCTGGGCGGTGAGGTCAAGGCGACGCTGATGGTGCATCACCGGCTGCACGGTTGGCTGAAAGTGTGCGATGCCGCCCACCGCTACCCCATCATCCAAAACCCGCTGCGTTTGAACTGCCAGCACCTGTGGCAAGCGGTGCGCCACACACTCACCGAGGCCGACCGCTGGCCCAGCGATGAGGAAAAACTGCGCAAACGGCTGGAGCGCCAGGTACGCAGGCGCGCGGAAGACGCGATGGCGCGCCGCAGCCGGTTTCATATCGTCAAAGACTCACCGTAGTTTTCGCATTACGCGTGCGCTTCCACAAGACAATCCCACAGTGTTTTCACGATCCGTGAAGGCTTCGGAGAAACCCGCTGGATCGCCACAAAATCACACTCGTAGTGATAGCGCTGCGGGCAGATCGCGCGGATCTCGCCCTTCTTCAGAAACGTTTCCGCATAGTGGTCTGGCAGGTAGCCGATGTAGCGGCCGGACTGCAGGCAGTGGACGATGGCCTCCTGGTCGTTGACGGTGATATCGCGCTCGAGGCCGAGGCGGTTGCCCACTTCCATATTCGGCGAGTGGTAGCCGAGGCCGGCGTACTTGCTGGCGCGGATGGCGTCGTCGTCGATGGAAATATCGGCGGTGCCGAACAGCGGATGGCGGTAGCCGCAGTAGAGGTACATCTGTTCGTAGAACAGGTGCTGGTATTCGAGACTCGGGGAGCTGCGGTGGGCGGGAATCACCCCCAGCTGGAAGCGCCCCTCCATTACCCCGCGCTCGATTTCGTTGATGGGCTCGATGTGGATATCCAGGCTCACCTCCGGCGCCAGGTCGTCGAACCGACGCAGAGCCTCACCCACGTGGGCCGCGGGGTTGGTGACCATCTTGTCGAACAGGGCGATGGAGATGTGGCCGGTCATGCGCCGGTGTACGTCCGCCACTTCCCCGCGAAAGGTGTCCAGCGAAGAGAGCAGACGCAGGGTGGCCTGGTAGATCTGGCGCCCCTCGCGGGTCAGGGCGAAGCCGCCGCGGCCGCGCTGGCACAGGGTTACACCAAGACGCACTTCCAGGTCCTTGATATGGCGGCTGATGGTGGAACGGCCCACATTCAGTTCCAGCTCCGCCGCGGAGAAGCCGCCCGCCTCCGCCACCGCGCGGAATACCCGCAACAGACGCAGGTCGATATCGCTCAGCTGCCCCAGCAGCGCGGTTTGGGTGCGCGCCATAACCTTTCCTTACCTCTCAGGACTTAGTTTCATATTTATGAAACCAAACATCTATTAATTGCAGTCTATGAAACATTAAAGCTCATCTACAGTTACCGCAACTCAACAGTCGAACAAGCCGGAGAAGAAGAGTGAGCGACAAGTTTGCCGGGCTGAGCCAGTCTCAACTGGATGCCCACTGGATGCCCTATACCGCCAACCGCCAGTTCAAGAAGGACCCGCGGATCATCACCGGTGCCGAGGGCTGCTATTACCTGAGTGCCGATGGCCGCCGCATTTTTGACGGCCTGTCCGGCCTGTGGACCTGCGGCGCGGGCCACAACCGTGCGGAGATTGCCGACGCGGTGAGCGCGCAGTTGCGTACCCTGGATTACTCCCCCGCCTTCCAGTTCGGCCACCCCAAGGCGTTTGAGCTGGCTGAGCGCATCACCCAGTTCATGCCGGAAGGCCTGAACCGCGTGTTCTTCACCGGTTCTGGCTCCGAATCCGCCGAGACCTCCCTGAAGATCGCCCGCGCCTACTGGCGCAAGAAGGGTATGTCCAGCAAGACCAAGCTGATCGGCCGCGCCAAGGGCTACCACGGGGTGAACTTCGGCGGCATCAGTGTCGGCGGCATCGGCGCCAACCGCGCGCTTTATGGCACCGCCGTGGATGCCGACCACCTGCCGCACACCGTGCTGCCGCAGAACAAGTTCTGCAAAGGCATGCCGGAGGAAGGCGCGCACCTGGCGGACGAACTGCTGGAAATGATCGCGCTGCACGACGCCTCCAACATCGCCGCGGTGATCGTGGAACCCATGGCCGGCTCCGCCGGCGTGCTGCCGCCACCGGTGGGCTACCTGCAGCGTCTGCGGGAGATCTGTACCCAGCACAACATCCTGCTGATCTTCGACGAGGTGATCACCGCCTTCGGCCGGATGGGCGCCGCCACCGGTGCCGAGGCCTTCGGTGTTACCCCGGACATCATCAACGTTGCCAAGCAGCTCACCAACGGTGCGGTGCCCATGGGCGCGGTGATCGCGAAGCAGGAAATCTACGACACGTTTATGCAGCAGGGCGGCCACGAGTACCTGCTGGAACTGCCCCACGGCTACACCTACTCCGGACACCCGGTAGCCTGCGCCGCGGCGCTGGCGTCACTGGATATCCTTGAAAAAGAAAACCTGTTTGCGCGCGCCGCGGAACTGGCGGTCGTGCTGGAAGAGCGCGTGCACCAGCTGAAAGGCACCCAGCTGATCAGCGATATCCGCAACTGCGGTGTGGCCGCCGGCCTCACCATCGAGGCGGCACCCGGCGAGCCGCTGCTGCGCCCCTACCAGATCGCAATGAAGATGTGGGAAAAGGGTTTCTACGTGCGCTACGGCGGCGACACCATCCAACTGGGCCTGCCGTTTGTGGCACAGCCGGAAGAGGTGGACACCCTGGTGAGTGCGCTGGGCGATGCGATTACCGAAGTCGCGAACGGCTAATTAAATACAGAATTCAGAGAGAGAGAGAAAAAACATGAGCATTGTGGGTCACTTTATTAACGGCCAGGTGGTGGAAACCGCCGAGCGCACCCAGGACGTTTTCAACCCGGCCACCGGCGAAGTCACCAGGCAGGTGGCGATCGCGGCAAAAAGCACAGTGGAAGAAGCCATCGCCGCGGCCCAGGCCGCCTACCCGGCGTGGCGTAACACGCCGCCGGCGAAGCGCGCCAAGATCATGTTCCGCTTCAAGCAGCTGCTGGAAGACAACGCGGAGAAAATCTGCGCGCTGATCGGTGAAGAGCACGGCAAAATCTCCCACGACGCCATGGGCGAACTTACCCGCGGTATCGAGAACGTGGAATTTGCCTGCAGCGCCCCGCTGATGCTGAAGGGCGAACACAGCCGCAACGTGGGCCCCGGGATTGACTCCTGGAGCGAGATGCAGCCGCTGGGCGTGGTTGCCGGTATTACCCCGTTCAACTTCCCGGCCATGGTACCGCTGTGGATGTTCCCGCTGGCCATCGTGTGCGGCAACACCTTCGTACTGAAGCCCTCCGAGCGCGATCCCTCCTGTTCACTGCTGCTGGCGCAACTGCTGCAGGAAGCCGGCCTGCCGGACGGCGTGCTGAACGTGGTCAACGGTGACAAGGTGGCGGTGGATACCCTGCTGACTGCACCGGCGGTAAAGGCGGTGAGCTTTGTCGGCTCCACCCCGATTGCCGAATATGTCTACTCTACCGCCACCGCCCACGGCAAACGCTGCCAGGCACTGGGCGGCGCCAAGAACCACGCGATCATCATGCCCGACGCGGATATGGACAACACCGTCGCCGCGCTGACCGGTGCCGCTTTCGGCTCCTCCGGCGAGCGCTGCATGGCACTGTCGGTTGCCGTCTGCGTGGGCGATGAGGCCGCCGATACCTTTATCGAAAAAATGTCCGCCGCCATGACCGGCCTGAAAGTGGGCGCCTACACCGACAGCAGCAACGACTTCGGCCCGGTGATTACCGAGGCACACAAAAACAAGGTGAACGGCTATATCGCCAGCGCCGAGCAGCAGGGCGCCACCATCGTGGTGGACGGCCGCAACCCGCAAGTCGCCGGCTACGAGAAAGGCTTTTATGTGGGCGGCACCCTGATCGATCAGGTGAAGCCCGGCATGACCTGTTACGAAGAGGAAATCTTCGGCCCGGTTCTGCTGGTGGTGCGCGCCGAATCCATGGAGCAGGCGATGCAGATGATCAACGATCACGAGTACGGCAACGGCACCTGTATCTTTACCCGCGACGGTGAAGCCGCGCGCTACTTCAGCGACAACATCCTGGTGGGCATGGTCGGCATCAACGTGCCACTGCCGGTACCGGTGGCCTACCACAGCTTCGGCGGCTGGAAGCGCTCACTGTTTGGCAGCCTCGGCACCTACGGCCCGGACGGTGTGCGTTTCTACACCAACCGCAAAACCATCACCCAGCGCTGGCCGTCCAGCGGCGTGCGCGAGGGTGCGCAGTTCTCCTTCCCGAGCCACTGATCCGCAAACAGACTCCCCCGGTTTTTCCGGGGGAGTCTCCCCCCTGCTCTATTGTTGCTTTTGGCATAAGCATAGGAACAAATCGTATTTCCCGGTTATAAGACCGAGCTCTTAAACTCCCCGCCTTCACACGATTTCTTACCTGTCGCTTAGCCTGAAAGTAGGACCCATGAGCCCCAAATTTGCCCGGCTGTCCGCCGCTGTAGTTTCCGCCACCTCCCTGTTCACCGCGGTTTCCGCCAACGCCACCAATGGCTACTTTATTGAAGGTGCCGGCCCCAAGGCACAGGCCATGGCCGGCGTGGGCATTGCGCTGCCGCAAGACGCACTGGCGGCCGCCAACAACCCGGCGGGCACCGCACTGGTGGGGGATCGCCTGGATATCGGCATGACCTGGTTCAGCCCCGATCGCAGTGCAAAGATCCGCGGCAACCAGGCCGGTGCGGATGGCAGTTACGACGGCAATGACAAATCCGGCTTTGTGATTCCGGAGCTGGGCTATACCCGTATGCTGTCACCGAACCTCAGTTACGGTGTGGCGGTGTATGGAAATGGCGGCATGAACACCGGCTACGCCAGCAATCCGTTTGCCGCCTTCGGCTCTAGCGGTGCAGCCGGGGTCGATCTGTCCCAGCTGTTTATCACCCCGTCGCTGGCCTACCGTGCCACCCCGAACCACGCGTTCGGCATCGCCGCCACATTTGCGGTACAGCGCTTTGAAGCGAAAGGCCTACAGGCCTTCGACAACCCTTACGTCTCCGCCAGCGCGGGCAACGTCACCAATCGCGGCCACGACACGTCGCACGGTTGGGGCGTCAAACTCGGCTGGATCGGTCGCCTGCATGAAGACCTGAGTTTCGGCCTCACCTGGTCCTCCGAGATCGAAACCGGTGAGTTTGATCGCTACCAGGGACTGTTTGCGGATGGTGGCGGCTTCGACATTCCCGAAAGCTACGGCGCCGGTCTGAGCTGGAACACCACTTCTCGCCTGACCTTGGCCGCAGACTGGCAGCGTATTCTCTACAGTGATACCGGATCTGTGGGGAACTCCCTCGCCCTGCTGTTTGAGGGCAAGCCCCTGGGGGCCGACGGCGGCCCCGGTTTTGGCTGGCAGGATGTCGACGTGACCAAACTTGGCGCGGCCTACCGACTGAACGACGCGCTCACCCTGCGCGCAGGTATCAGCCATGCGGAACAGCCAATTCCCGCGACCGAAGCGTTCATCAATATTCTCGCCCCTGGGGTGATCGAGGATCACATGAGCCTGGGCGCAGACTGGAACACCAGCGTCGGTGAATTCACCGTGTCCTACACCCACGCCTTTGAAAATACCGTGCAGGGGAATAACTCCATTCCTGACGCATTCGGCGGCGGTGAAGCCGAGCTCCGCATGGACCAGGATATCCTGCGTTTCGGCTGGTCGCGTACATTCTGATTTGCCATTCAACGCTAGCTAGCAGATAAAAAAAGCCCCGGCATTCCCCGGGGCTTTTTACTTGGGCAGGCGGGGCCTGCCAGGCTCTGGCAGCGAAGACATTCTCGACCAGCTTCCCGCGGTTACTCAACGCTCCCCTCGTACGTCGCCAAATACCCTCCAATACCTCCCAATCGAAACCGGTCACCGGCTCAGAATTTCCGCTCGCCGCGCCGCTTTCTTTTTATCCGTAGGCCCCCGCGTCACCCGCCTCCGCTCAACGACAGATCCAGTGCATCTGTCGATACAACGCATCTATCTCCATATTTTCGTGCATCTATTTATCCATCAACAGGAGGAACCTCTGATGCGATGGATAGCACTTGTGATCACTCTAATTCAATTTGGCTGCGCCAGCGGCCCCGCCAACGTGAACCGCGCGGCACTGGAAGTGGATACCGCCACGCTGATATCAGCCACCGTCAACGTGGCAAATACAGCGACGAATCCCGACACCCACGCTACCGCCCCGCCAAGCACCAACCACGCCGAGGCGCTGTTGGCAGTGAGCCCTGAGATGCGGGCGTTCGTGGATTCGATCGACCCAACTCTCTCCCCCAACCAGCGCTTCCGCCGGATTCTGCGCACCCTGAAGATGGATCGTTTCGCGCTGGATTACGACCTGAATACCACCACCACCGCGGCGGAGGCATTTGCCCAGCAGCGCGGCAACTGCATCTCGTTTTCGGCGCTGATGGTGGCGCTGGCGCGGGAAGTGGGGCTGGAGGCAAATTTCAATCTGGTGGAGGCACCGCTGGGACGCAAAAGCACCACCGGCGGCAACGGCAGGAGGCTGACGCAGAACGTCCTGCACATCAATGCGGAAGTGTCGTTTGGCTGGAGTTCGCGGGTAATCGAGTTCAATTTCGGCCCCTATTCCCGATTCCCCCAGCGCAAGCTGACGGATGCCATCGTCCAGACGTATTACCTGAACAACCGCGCGCTGGAGCTCTCCCACGAACAGCGCAACGAAGAAGCCTTTGTGCTGCTGCGCGAGGCGCTTGCCATCGATCCGGATTCGAGCATGGTGTGGAACAGCCTCGGCTACCTGTACCGGTTGACCGGCGAGCTGGAACTGGCGGAGATGAGCTATACCCAGGCGTTGAATCTGGACGGCCGCAATACCGCAGCGAAAAACAACCTGCTCCGGGTATACGAGCTGCAGGGGCTGCGCGCACTCACTCGGGAGGAAAATGCCGGGGAACTGAAACGGAAAGGCTCCTGAGCGACAGGATTATTCGCCAAGCAAAAAACCCCAGGCAAAATAAAAAATAAAAAAAACCTCTAGCAGCGGTGAAAAATATCCATAAAAACCTTACCGCGACGAAGTGCTGGTTAGGCGGGATAAAGCGCCCGCGGTCTTGCCAGCCCCGTGATATAAGGTGCCTCTTGTCCAAGTGGGAGTCCCGGCGCAGTTTGCGGGCACCCGCGATTACAAATACTCATAAAAGTGACCAAGGGGTTCTCATGAACAGATCCGGAAAATTCGCCCTCGGTGTCCTGTGCAGCGCGGTGCTCGCCGCCTGCAGCCTGGAACCGAACCAGTTGCAAGCCACTGCCGGCACCAGCACCGCCCAGGCACTGGCCGAGTCCGCCGTCGCGCGCGACAACGCTCCGGGCCTGTCGGAGCAGTATGCGAAACTGCGCAAGCAGCAGATTGCCCAGGTGGACTACAAGCTGTCCGTTACCATCGCCAAAACCGGCGAGGCGTTTTCCGGCCGTGTGATCGCGGATACCCAGTTCCGCCGTAACCTGCTGCAGCCCCTCACCATCGACTTCGCTGGCGGTGAAGTACAGGGCGTGCAGGTGGATGGCAAAACCGTGCCGTTCGAGTACAACGGTCACTTCATCACCATCGCCCCCGAGCACCTGAAAGGCCGCAAACACGCGATCGCGGTGGATTACACCCACGCCTACTCCACCAACGGCTCCGGCCTGCACCGCTTCCAGGATCCGGTGGACGGCGAGGTGTACATGTACACCGACTTCGAACCTTACGATGCCAACCGTCTGTTCCCGCACTTCGACCAGCCCAACCTGAAGGCGCACTACACCCTGGACGTGACCGCGCCGAAAGACTGGAGCGTGATCTCCTCCGTGCGCGAGAAAAACATCGCGCAGAAGGGCGATGTGAATCACTGGGTATTCCCGCAGTCAAAAAAATTCTCCTCCTACATCTTCTCCCTGCACGCGGGTCCGTTCACCCAGTGGGAAGACGATGCCGACGGTATCCCGCTGCGCCTGTTCGCGCGCAAGAGCCTGGCTCAGTATGTGAAGCCGAACGACTGGTTCACCTTCACCAAGCAGTCTTTTGAATTCTTCCAGAAGTATTTCGAAGTGGATTACCCCTTCGTGAAATACGACCAGGTGATCGTGCCCGACTTCAATGCCGGCGCGATGGAAAACGTGGCGGCGGTCACCTTCAACGAAGGCTATGTATCCCGCGGCGAAAAAACCCAGGCCCAGCGCATGCGCCTGGCCAACGTGATTGCCCACGAAATGGCGCACATGTGGTTCGGCGACCTGGTCACCATGAACTGGTGGGACGACCTGTGGCTGAACGAGAGCTTCGCCACCTACATGGCCAACCTGGCGCTGGCGGAGAACAGTGAGTTCAACGACGCCTGGGAAAACTTCTACCTGGGCACCAAGCAGTGGGCCTATGGTGAAGACCAGTTGCCCACCACCCACGCGATCCAGCTGCCGGTGAAAAATACCGATGAGGCGTTTGCCAACTTCGACGGCATCACCTACGGCAAGGGCGGTTCCATCCTCAAGCAGCTGCCCTACTACCTGGGCAAAGAGGAGTTCCGCAAGGGCGTTTCCAACTACCTGAAGGACCTGTCCTACAAGAACTCCACCCTGGACGATTTTATGGGTCACCTGGGCAAGTCCGCCGGCAAGGACCTGGACCAGTGGCAGCAGCAGTGGCTGTACAAGGCCGGCCTCAACACCATCGCCGTCAACTTCCAGTGTGAAGACGGCAAGATTGCCAGCCTGACCATCGAGCAGTCCGCGCCGGAGGAATACCCGGTTCTGCGCGAGCAGCGCACCCAGGTGGGCCTGTACAACATGGCTGGCGACAAAATGGTACTGAGCAAGGCCATCCCGGTAACTTACGCCGGTGCCTCCACCGACGTGACCGCGGCCAAGGGCGAAGCCTGCCCGCAGATCGTCTACCCGAACGAGGGCGACTGGGCCTTTGCCAAGGTGAACCTGGACAAGGTGTCTGTGGATAACATGTCCAAGCACATCAATGATATCGACAAGCCGTTCACCCGCCTGATGCTGTGGCAGAGCCTGTTCGACTCCGTCACTGATGCGAAACTGCCGCTGGACGAGTTCGTGAGCTTCGCCATCAGCAATGCCGGTGTGGAAACCGATATCAACGTGATCCGCCTGGTATCCCGCTACCTTGCCACCTCCTATTCGTTCCTCAACCAGTTCCAGATGGACAGCGCCAAGCGCACCCGCCTGCAACTCGCGATTGAGACCTTTGCATGGGAGCAGCTGCAGAAAGCACCGGCGGGCAGCGATACCCAGAAGACCTGGTTCGGCACTTTCACCGGTGTAGCCCACACCGACAAGGCGCTGGCCAATGCCCGCAACCTGCTGCGCGGCGAGCTGACCATCGACGGCCTGAAGCTGGACCCGGATATGCGCTGGGGCCTGATCACCCTGCAGAACCAGCACCTGTACAGCGACTATGCACAGGCGATCAAATCCGAGCTGGCCAAGGACAACTCCGACCGCTCGCAGCTGAATGCGATCGCCGCGGAAGCGATTCGCCCGCAACAGGAAATCAAGGCCAAGTGGCTGGAAAACCTGCTGCAGAATCGCGATGAGTTCAAGCTGGCCCAGCTGAAGTACGCCGCCGGAGCACTGTTCCCCACCGAACAGGGCGGACTGTACGACGCGAATGCCGAGCGCATCATCGGCGCACTGGATGACGTCAACTCCAGTGATGCCTCCGAGTTTGTCGGCACCTACACCCGTCTGTTCCCGCTGAGCTGCAGTGAGAAGGGTGTTCAGCAGATGAGCGAAATCCTCAACAGCGGCAAGTCCCTGAACCCGCTGCTGGAAAAAGCGCTGAAAAATCGCCGCTTCAGAAACCAGAGCTGTCTGAACATGGCTGCCGCCATGAACGGCCATAGCGCTGGCTGATCGGCAAACCAATAAAAAAGGCCCTGCGGGGCCTTTTTTATTTGCGTATATTGATCCCACTTAATAACGCCAGACAGCCCAATAAACTTTCACGGGAGAATTGCATGCCCCGCCATAACAACCAGAAAAGCGCGAGCCACAAGGTCCTGGCCACCGCCATCACCGCACTGCTCGCCCACAGTGCGCTGGCCACCTCTCCGGCCAAGCCTCAGGACCAGGGAAAAAACACCAGCGGTGTGATTTCGCGCGCGGCCGCATCCTCGCTCACGGCAGAGTACGCCGCCCTGCGCCGTGAGCAGATCGCCAATGTGGACTACACCATTGCGGTGAAACTCGACGGCAAATCTGACAATTTCACCGGCGTGGTCACCGCCGACACCACCCTCGCCCGCGACCTGAAGCAGCCGCTGACCATCGACTTTGCCGGCGGCGAAGTGAAGTCTGTCAACGCCAATGGCAAGCCGGTTAAGTTCAATTACAACGGCCACTTCATCAGCATTGCGCCGCGCGACGTGCGCAAGGGCGAAAACAAGATCGTCATCGAGTACAGCCATCCCTACTCCACCGATGGCTCCGGTCTGCACCGTTTCCAGGATACCGAAGACGGCAGTGCCTACCTCTATACCCATTTCGAACCCTACAAGGCCAACCGGTTTTTCCCGCACTTCGATCAGCCGGACCTGAAGGCGCGCTACACCGTGGACGTCACTGCGCCGGCGGATTGGCAGGTGGTAACCACCGCGCGGGAAGACAAGATCACCGACCTGAAAAACGGCTTCAAGCGCTGGCACTTCCCGCAGACCAAGAGATTTTCCTCGTATATTTTCCCGCTGCACGCCGGCCCCTTCGTGGTGTGGGAAAACAGTGCCGATGGCATTCCGCTGCGCCTGTTCGCGCGCAAGGCCATGGCGGAATATGTGAAGCCCGAGGACTGGTTCAAGTTCACCCAGGAATCCTTCGCCTTCTACCAGAAATATTTCGACATTCCGTATCCGTTCGGTAAGTACGACCAGCTGATCGTGCCGGACTTCACCATCGGTGCGATGGAAAACGTGGGCGCGGTGACCTTCAACGAAAACTACGTGACCCGCGGTGAACAGACCCAGGCCCAGCGCCAGCGCCTATCCAATGTGATCGCCCACGAGATGGCCCACATGTGGTTCGGCGATCTGGTTACCATGAAATGGTGGAACGGCCTGTGGCTGAAAGAGAGTTTTGCCACTTACATGGCCTCGCTGGCGCTGTCGGAAAACAGCGAGTTCGACGATGTGTGGCAGAACTTCTACCTGGGCTCCAAGCAGTGGGCCTACGGCGCCGATCAGCTGCCGACCACCCACCCGATCGAAGTGACCGTGCGCAACACCGATGAAGCCTTTTCCAATTTCGACGGCATCACCTACGGCAAGGGCGGCTCGGTGCTGAATCAGCTGCCCTACTACCTGGGCAAAGAGGAGTTTCGACAAGGCGTCAGCGACTACCTGAAAACCTTCTCCTACGGCAACGCCGAACTGAAAGATTTCATGGGCGCGCTGGGCAAGGCGGCGAACAAGGATCTCGGCGACTGGACCCAGAAGTGGTTGTACCAGGCCGGCGTCAACACCATCAGTGCCGACTTCCAGTGCCACGACGGCAAGCTCAGCAAGTTGACCATCGAGCAGACCGCGCCGGAACAATACCCGGTATTGCGCGAGCAGCGCGTGCAGCTCGGTATTTACCAGCTGCAGGACGACAAGATGGCGCGCGTGGCGCGAGTACCGGTCACCTATGGTGGCGCGCGCACCGAAGTGAAGGATGCCGCCGGCATGCCCTGCCCGCAGATCCTCAACCTCAACGATGAAGACTGGGGCTATGTAAAAACCCGCCTGGATGCCGATTCCATCGCGCAGGCAAAACAGCACATCAACCAGATCGACAGCACCTTCACCCGCCTGATGCTGTGGCAGAGCCTGTTCGATGCGGTCACCGATGCACAGATGCCGCTTACCGAGTGGATCGATTTCGCCCTGCAGAATGCCGGCGGCGAGCGCGATATCAACGTCATCCGCCTGATCAGCGGCCGCCTGCAATCCGCACACGCCTACCTGTTCCGCCTGAGCCTGCCACAGGCACAGCGCGAGCAGTACCTGAACGCCATCGAGAATTTCACCTGGCAGCAGCTGCAACAGGCGCCCGCAGGCAGTGACGTGCAGAAAACCTGGTTCGGTGCCTTCGCCGATGTCGCCGGTTCCGAAGCAGCACTCGCGCGCGCGGAACAGATGCTGGACGGCAAGCTGGCGATCGATGGCCTAGTGCTCGACCAGGACCGCCGCTGGCCGCTGATTGTGCTGCTGAACCGCCACCTGCACGGGGACTACGAGAAGCGCGTGGACGACCAGCTGAAGACCGACAACAGCGACCGCGCCCAGCTCGCGGCCATTGGCGCCCGCGCAGTGCGCCCGACCGCAGAGGCCAAGCGCGAGTGGCTGGACAACATCCTCAAAAAACGCGAGCAGTTCAAACTGAGCCAGATCCGCGCCGCGGCCGGCTACCTGTTCCCCGCCGAACAACTCGGGCTGTACCGCCAGTTCAGTGCGGAACTGTTCAATGCGGTACCCGAGGTCAGCGCCACCGGCGACACCCTGTACAACAAGGCCTATGCCAGCCTGTTCCCGGTGGTATGCGGCGAGGCAGATATTGCAGGCTACCGCGCGGTATTGCAGGACAACGCCGAGTTGATGCCCGCGCTCGGCCGCGTACTGCAGGAGCGCCGACAGCAGAGCGAATGGTGTGAAACCATGAACGCGAAGCAATCGGCCAGCCACTAAGCCATTCGGTCAGTCCCCGGAACGCCGGGGACTGACCGACAAACCCGGCCATGAAGCCCACCGTTTTCGACGCGCTGGACAGCGCCGCTAATCTCGCTCCCGCATACCAAGCGTGGTATAACCCCTCCGCCAGCAAATTGCGTGGAACGTCACAACTTCCAGCACAAGCAAGCAGAAATTTTTTCACAGATAGCACCGACAATTCGCAACTTTCCCGCTGCGGATTCGTGTGCGTATAGAACATCAGGGGGAAGCATGGCGTTCGATTACGGATCGATCGACCTCGGACTAAAAAATCCATTCAAGACCGAGGGTAGGGTTACCGCCATCCGCGGTGGCCTGCAGACCATTTCCGGCCTGGTACTGTTGATTTCCGCCGCCGCCACCGTCAAACAAAACGCCGGTGCCGGCTGGATCCTGATGGCGTTCGGCCTGTACCTGCTGGGTGCAGGGATTCGCGTACTCGCGAGCGGAATTTACGCAGTGCTGCGTTATTTCGTCGGCCGCAACCACCCCACCTCGCTGGCACCAAACCGCAGTAAATCCGAAAGCAGCACCGCCAAGGAAGAGGCGGCCTATGTGGCCTACAACGCGCAGCAACTGGAAGAAATGCTGATCGGCCGCAAGAACGCAACGTTTACCGAGCCCCAGGGATTCCTCGCGCGCCTGCTGCACACCTTTGTGCCCAAGCTGCTGTTCATGCCCTATCCGGTGCGCAACTTCGCCCAGCGTTTGTTCGGTGCCTGGACCAGCACGCTGTTCGCGCTGGTGGCGTATGCGCTGGTGGCCTTTGTGTCGCTGGCGGGTTTTGCCGGTAGCGCCGGGGAATTGCTGTTCCCGGTGTATTCCGTGTTGTTGATGGTCTATCTGCTGGTGATCTGGCGGCGCGCGGGCAAACCGATTCAGCGCAGTGCCGAACACAATATCGAATCCCTCGGCGGCGGCACACTGTCCCGCGCCATCACCCTGGCGCTGATTGTGCCGGTCCTGGCCGGCCTCGCCGCCTCCTGGATACTGACCAAAAGCCGCGTGACGCCACAGCAACTGGACGACTTCCTGGCCCAGGTGCCCAACCTGAACCCGGGGCTGTATATCGTTTCCGCGCTGTTGCTCGGTGCCGCCAGCGGCGCGCTGTGTTTCGTGCTGTTGCGCCAGCGCCTCGCGGTCGCCGACCCGGTGGCGGAAGTATCGGAACTGCGCGAGAACTGGCAGGAGTCGGTGCACCCGAACGAAATTTTCATCAATCTCGACAACCTGGTAATGGCCAACCGCCGCTACAAGGAAGTGCCCAATCGCGTTTACCGCGAGCTCGATCCGCAGCTGCAGGAGCAGACCGATGGCAAGGGCGGGTTTCGCGGCGAAATGATTCAGGAAGTCCAGCCGCGGGTGAAACCCATGGATCTGGGCGAGACCTTCCGCAAGGCTCGCTTTGCCGCACTGGTTGCGGGCAATGTACTGAGCGCGATCGCCATCGCCTTCACCCTGATGCTGGCGTACAAGGTGGTGGATATCTACAGCTTCATTGCCAGCCCTGCCACCGGCTCATTCACCCAGATCCTGAACAGCGAGCAGGTCTTTACGCTGCTCGGCCTCGGTATGAGCGCGCTACATATCCTGCTGATCGGTTTCCTGATGAAATCCTTTGGCCAGCTGCTGGCCAATGCCGCACACCTGCACTTTGCCGAGATCCAGTTTGAATCCCTGCTGGTGTACTTCAAGTGCGAGGGCACCTTTACCGAGTCGAAAATTTCCACCGGTACCGGCATTCACGACAGCACCCGTTCCGAGAATACCCTGGTGCGCTGCAGTATTACGCCGTGGGTGGTGGTCTCCCGCATCGTCTCCAGCACCTTTGCCTCCACCGGCATGAAAAACCTGGAGCACCCGCGCCACATCCTGGAAATGCGCCGGGACGAACGCGAGCTGCAGAGCATAAAGAACGACGTGGTGAATTTCCTCAAGGATCGCGAGTCCATCGCCTCCATCACCAGCAACCGCGACCTGGGCAACGCCTCGCAGATTCACCAGCTGAACCAGCAGACCCGGGCCATGCCCACCGACCACAACCTGGCACAGGATGAGGAGGCCGCGGGCTTCCTGCGTAAGGAAGCAGAATCGCACCTACCGGAAGCGGATAAGTAGAGCACCCGCTACAGCAGGGGCCGCTGCCACTTCACCGTTGCGATCGGCCGCAATGAGCAGGCCGGTCGCTTACGTACATCCGCTATGGGTTTTCTGTGGCCTATGGCATGATCCAGCCCCCAACTATCTCAAGGCCCCGATCGCGGGCCTTATCCACAAGGAGTATTTTGTGAGCAGAAAACTGATTTCCAGCGGATCGGAGTTTGAGAGCAAGATCGGCTATTCCCGCGCAGTGGTGGACGGCGACTATGTGTTTGTCTCCGGCACTACCGGTTTCAACTATGCCACCAACAGCATCAGCGACAGCGTGGTGGAGCAGGCGGACCAGTGCTTCGCCAATATCCAGCAGGCCCTGCAAGAGGCCGGCGCGGCGGTCGCGGACATCGTGCGCGTGACCTATATCCTGCCGAACCGCGACGACTTCGAGCCCTGCTGGCCGGTGTTCCAGAAGTGGTTGGGCGACGTGCGCCCGGCGGCCACCGTGTTCGAAGCGCGCCTGCTGAACGACGCCATGAAAATTGAAATCCAGGTGACCGCACGGTTACCAAAATAAGCAGATTTTTTGCACGCCCCGTGTAAATTTGCTTGACGGAAATCCCGGGCCACCGTAAAAACGCGCATCTCAACTTGTGTGTGTTTTAACCGGTGGCTTGGATCTCTTTTGACGTATTCAGAACCCTCGGTTTCGCAGATACCCTGCAACTGAAACCCGAAGAAGTCTTCAAATACAAAGCGCAGATTGCCGAAGCGGAATGGGTACTATTCCCCGAGTACTGGCAATTGAACGCACTCACATACGCCCTCAAGGCCCGCGTCTTTCCCAGTGAATCCAGCTATCGGCTGGGGCACAACAAAGTCGAAATGACCCGAGCTTTCGAGCTGGTTGCACCGGGCAATACCCCCAGCACCCGCATCCTCGCCAACACTCCGGAAAATGCCGAGCATCTGTGGGAAGCCATGGACCATCCGTTTGTGGCCAAACTGCCGAAGGCCGCCCGCGGCTGCGGTGTATGGCTGATCGAAAACCGGGACGACTGGCGCAGCTACCTGGAAAAAACCGACGTGCTGTACGTGCAGGAGTGGCTGCCGATCGACCGCGATATCCGCATTGTGATCGTGGGCGGCCAGGTGGTGACGGCCTACTGGCGACTGCAGGCGGAACAAGGGTTTTACAACAACGTATCCAAGGGCGGCACCGTCGATCGCGCACCGGTGCCGCAGGCAGCCATTGACCTGGCATTGCACCTGGCGCGCACCCTCGACATCAACCACGCGGGGTGGGATATCGCCATGGTGGGCGAGCATCCCTACGTGTTCGAGTTCAACCGGCTGTTCGGCAATCAGGGTATCGAGGGCGGCACCGCAAAACTGCGGGACGCGATACTGGAGTACCTCAAGCAGAGCTCGGTTCCCACCGGCCCCAACTATCCAACGCGCCCGAGTACACCCCGGCGGCGGCTGCGGCAGGTGGCCTGAGCCACCTGCGGGAGCTTCGCGTTACTTGGCGAGGCTGAAGGACACCTTAAACTTGCGGTCCGGCGTATCCACCGGTTCGCCATTTTCGAAGCGCGGGGCATAACGCAAACCGCGGATGTAATCTTCCGCAGCGACACCAAAACTGTCAGATCCCTCTGTTTCAACGGTTTCGATATCGGTGGGAATTCCGCTGTCTGAGATGGTAAAGCTGACCACCGCGTAACCCTCGCGCCGACTTTGCAGGGCAGCGGCCGGGTAGGTGGGCATTCTGCGGAACAGGGATTGTGGTTCCTGATCCATGTTGAACGGGACCATCTTACCGATGGCCCGGCACTGGGCGATGGATTTTTCACTCTCACCCACAGATTCATAAATATCCACCAGAAACGCCCGCACGGTCATTTCAAGTTTGCTGTCCGGCGCACCTTCGGTATCGGCCACAGCCAGCGCTTCCTCGAAGTAGGGCTGGGCAGTGCGATATTTTTTCCTCGCCATCAGGTATTTCCCCATATAAAAGTTAGCCTGAAAGCGATAGATAGTGGAATCTTTATAAGGACCCGAAAAGGCCTCGTGCGCATCTTCCAGGTATCTGAAGGCGGTGTTTGACCCGGCATTATCCAGCGCGATCCGTCCTGCTTCGAGTGAGATAATCGCAAACAGTTGCGAGTCTTTTCCCTGCAACTGCTCGGCGATCTTCAGCGCTTTTCGCAAATAGTGGCGATGGGTCTGTCGGTGCCCCGAGGACGCCCCCAAGTTACCTGCAACTGTGCGCGCGCGCTCCAGATAAGGATCAAGCAACTCCTGCGCGACATCACCATAAGACGCTATGAAACGTTCCAGCGCTTCCTCAGACAGATCATCTGCCGCTTGAAACTTACGAGCAGCGAAAAGTGCCTTGCTATAATTCAGTGTCGCTGCGGCCCGGCTTTTACTGTCTTGCGGAAGATTCTGCCGTGCGTATTCATACACCGCGGAGGCTTTTTCCATGATGGCATCGGAATCGGCCTCTGCCAGGGCGGCTTGGTAGTCCTTGAACAGAGCCCCCAGACCCGAAGCCTGAGCATTTATGCCAAAGATACTCCAGGACAAAAACAGAAAAATCAGAACCGCAAAATGTGCTGACTTTGGGCGATAAGCAAACATCCCTACTCCTTATTTTTTTCAGTTTTTCTCCGCCGCAGTGTTCACGTGTTCCGAGCGCTAGAAAAACGGCGGGCCTTATGCTCGCCGTTTTTCGCATCGCTGTAAAATCGGATGAGATTTAATCACCACCCCACTGACTGACTTGCGCCGTTTGAGTATGCCTGCGGCCATTCGAAGTCACCCCGTCATGCCTCCCGCCGGTAAGTTTCTCGATCTGGATCCACCCCAGTGCCACAGCTGGTTCTATGGCTTCCCTACAACCTCCGGCATGTTAGCGCGATGCAGGTTTTACCTCGCAGTGCCGGAGAACTTGCACCCGGATGAAAACAATTATCAAGGTGTAACTATGGAAA
>NZ_DATCMV010000184.1:0-53503 GCF_036563125.1 Microbulbifer sp. | reverse complement strand
TATTTTCGGTTTCTAGCGAATTATCTTCCTGAGGCTTGTCTTTCAATTCCAGTTCTGATGATTCAAGCATTTCAACGCTCGATTCATCTGGGTATATTTCTTCTTTAAACACAGGTAGGGCATGATCCACATTGGACATCGGCGACTCTTCATCAATATTAACTGGCGAGGGCTGCTCCGGATTCGCTTGCGTATGCTCCGCTGAGCCATACGCAGGCAACCCTTTACCATAATTGTAGTCGTAGTATTCATCTGCGTAGATGGCATCTTTGCTTGTGTCTACGTGAGTTAGCACTACGCCATCAATTTTTGAACCAACTTGCGTAAGCCGACCAATGGCCCGGTTTACAGTGCGTTTGTTGGTTGAATCATATTTCACAACATAAAGAATGGCGTCTGCCAGGTGCGAAATAATCAGGGCATCGCTGACAGCCTGGATCGGAGGTGTGTCAATAATAATTCGGTCGTAGTTCTCGGCTAGTTGCGTGATGACATCACTAAATTGATGTGCAACGATAAGTCTTTGCGGGTCTGGCAAGTAGGTCCCAGCTGACATCACGCTAAGGCCGCTGCTGCTATATGCATGCACGCACTCATCAACCGAACAGGTGCCCTGTATTAGGTTTGTTAACCCTGGGCTTTCACGACCGATTCCGAAATCCGTGCCAATTGTAGGTTTTCGTAAATCTGCATCGATGAGAAGAACCCGTTCAACTTGGCTCATCGCAAAGGCAAGATTTTCTGCGACGGTCGATTTACCTTCATCGGGTACGGACGACGTCACCATGATTACGCGTATGGTCTTCCCAAGACCGGTAAGCACCACTCCCGTCCGCAAAGTGCGCACCGCTTCACTGAAGGTATATTGATCTGGGTCGAAATATGTGCCTAATTTAAGGCCTCCATCTTTCCCATTGGTGACTTTTGGCAGAAGTCCAATCAGGCGTTGCCCAAGGTAGACTTCCACGTCTTCAGGACTGCGAACACCCAAGTGCAGGAAATCGAGCAGCAGCGCTAGTGCGGTCGAAAACACCAGGCTTGCAATTAGAGCCATACCAGCGAGTAATTTCTTATTCGGCTTGTTGGCTTGTCGGGGTGCTACGGCAGAATCGACCAGTCTTGCTGGGGAGATTTCGAATCCAGAGGCTTCCCGAGTCTCATTTACTCGCGTAAAGAATGTGTCATAGAGCTGCCGATTAACTTCGACCTCCCTGACCAATTCCTGGTAACGGAATTCCTTCTGGGATACGTTCTGGTAATTCTCCTTAGCGCGTTCCACTTCAAGCTCTTGTGCCTGTACGCGCGCGAGAGCGGTGTTATATTGACTTTCGATTGCCTTGGCGATAATGCGTACTTCGTTGGCAAGTTGGCTGCGAACCATTTTCAATTCATTACTGGCGGCGACCATCTCTGGGTGTTTTGACTTATAGCGGCGAGCCAATTCGGCTACGTTTCTTTCTGCGACGGCCTCATTGCGTTTTATTTCCTGAATTAGGGGGTTGCTGATGACCTCGGGAAGATTGGCAAGAGCTATCTCGTTACCCTGATTTCTTTTGAATTGCGCAAATACGCTGTCGATTTGCTTGAGTTCACGCCGCATGTCCTGAAGTTGTGCTGTTGCCGTATTCAGGTCCCTCTCGGAAAGGCCGTTTACACCACTGATGTCAAGCAGGTCTTCACTTTCGCGGAAAGCCTGTAGGTTCTTCTCTGATGCATCCAGCTTTTGGTGGAGCTTCTCCAGTCGTTCGTTGAGCCAGGAAGTGGCTCGACTGGTGAATTGGTTTTTTGCTTCAGATTGCAAAGCAATAAACTCTTCAACCGTAGCATTGGCAACTTGCGCTGCCAGTTTTGCAGATTTAGCTTCGAATTTTACCCGTACCAGGTTGGTATTCCTTGATGGCTCGATAGTTAGCCGTTTTAGGAATGCTGTAGCGATATCGTCAAGATTCAAGGGGGGGAGGCTATCGCTGGTTGAAGTGCTATCACTTTTGAATAACCCCGTGATCGCTTCCAGAGGTTTATTGCTGGAGGTCCGACCTGAAAACTCGGGGTTGTCCATCAAGTTCAGGCGCAGAATGACCCTCTCGGCCAACTGTCTAGACTGTAGCATTTCAGTCTGCGTAAGAAGGTAGTCCCGGCGTTGAGAGCCAAGATCGTAGATTTCTTCTACAGAAACCGGGTTTGATTGATCGACTTCAAAAACGAGAGAAGCTGTTGCCTGATAACGCGATGGTAGCGCGAGAATGACCGCAACGGAAACCGCGGTGATCGCCACCGTAAGGCCGATAATCATCCAACGCTTGGCGAAAATAATTTTCCAATAGCGTAGCAGATCGATTCCCTGCTCCTGATTCAGTTCATCGACTTCATTGCCATTTGCATGGTTCATATCGTTTCTCTATTAAAAAAAGCTTTGTTTAACGGTAATGATGTCGCCCGGATACAGCTTTGTATCCAGATCTGCGTCAATGATTTCCTGCTCTTCGCCCTGGCCTCGTTTGATCACGATATTGCGCTGGGAGGCTCGGGGCGTAAAGCCACTTGCCATTGCGACCGCCTTGTTGATGGTGAGGCCCGGAAGGAAGGCATAACTACCGGGTGTGTTGACCTCTCCATCAACAAAAAAGTAGCGATACTGCTTGATGGTTACTTCCACACTCGGATTCACCAGATATCCATTCAGGAGGCCGGCAGCGATTTTCTTTTCGACCAACGATGCACTGAGCCCGGCAATCTTTACTTCCCCAAGGAACGGGTAGTTGATTACGCCACTGTCACTCAAGCGTACTTCTACGGATAAATCTTCCTCACCATAGACTCGTATCGTTATGATGTCGCCAGCGCCTAATTGGTACTGATCTTCAAGTACCGATGTAGTGCTTTCGGCGCTGCTAAAGCCAGTTGCACCCGCCAGTAACCAGCATGCCATCAGCGTTTTGGCCCAACGGAAATTATTCTTCTGCATAGAAAGCTCCTTGCACCTTCAATAGGATGCATCAAAACCGAGAAAAACCTGATTGCGCTCATAAGAGAGAATTTCGGCGCTGGCGTTCTGCTCAAGCGCGGACACACCGGTGCGGAAGTCCAGCCAGGGCCGAAACTGGTAGCGCAACGTCAATCCCCATCGACGTATATTTTCCGTTAGCTCGGCACCGGCATATTCGGCATCGGTGTAGCGGTAAAAGGCGTTGCTGCTGATTTTTTCACTCCAGGAATGTTGCCAATCAAGGAGCCCCGAAGTGGCATCGACGAAGTTTGCTATACCGGCAGCGGAGTCGATTGGGCGCCGCTCCGCGGTAAAGGAGAGCCTGCTTGTTTCCAGGGGGCGCCACGCGAAAGACGCGATCCAGCGCGGACGTTGGTAGTCGGGTGTTCCTTCTTCGAGAAACTGCTTTCTGACCAAGCCCCCCATCAATAGCGCGGTAAGTTGTTCCGTCTCACGCTCAATACCGAGCATCAGTGTGGCTTCATCGTTATCGCGGTCGGGAAGGTTCAGCAGATTGTCTTCGTAGCGTATTCTGCGCCCCTCCAGGCGGGTGAGTAGTGCGGTTTTTCCTCCAAGGTTTAGGGAAAAGAGTGCACTGCCATAGGGGGTGCGACGATCGCGCGCAGCGATTTCATCTACGTAGTTGCGGTTTGTGGTTCCGAGCGTGAGGTCGAGGTGGCCGCGTGCGCCTTCGGCGCCATAGCCGTAGGTAACGAACAGGTCAGATTGGTGATAGCGGTCCCGCTCAAAGATCAGGCTATCGAGATCCTCTGTGACCTGATCGTTGAATTCTTGGTTGATATTCAGATAGGCTGCGCCGGCAGACAAGCTATGCCGGTCGCTAATTTGCCAGTCTGCTGCGGCGGTCAACGCATGGTCTGTGAAGGAGTCGCGATCGCTGTCCAGGTAATCCCCGTGGGATAGCGAATATTGTAGGGAGTAGATGATTATGCCGCGATCGTATTCCAGTCCGATGCTAGGGTTGGTCAGGAGGAGGAAACTATCGATGCCATCCTCCGGCGCGTTGGTGATGTTGTCATCGTAACGCATATCCATACCGATGGCGGGCGACAGCAAAAATCCGGAGCCCAGTTTAATGGGCTCGGCCAATGCCGGTAACCAAAGTGCACTGATTGCCAAGCTGGTTATTTTGGCTGCGGTAGAGAAGGGGTTTTTTAGCATGTTCTGCCTTCCTGCTTGCGATATCGCTTTCAGGCGGGGACTGCCTATAACCCGTCCGTAAAATCCCGGCTACATTGCCGTTCGAGACTTGAGTTTAGAAGTACTCACAAAGAGTGCACGCCTTTGCATGAAAAAGTTTCTGCAATAGGCGCACGCTTGTTTCAATATGCATTTTTACCAACGAAGCCGCGTACCACTGTCAGGCAGAGGATGTAAATATCGAGGAGAATCGACCAGTTGCGAATGTAGTCCAGGTCGTGCTCGATCCGTTTATGCATTTTTTCAAGAGTGTCGGTTTCGCCACGCCAACCATTGATTTGCGCCCAGCCCGTAATGCCGGGCTTGACCTTGTGGCGCAGCATATAGCCGCTGACAATGGAGCGGTATTGTTCGTTGTGGGCGATGGCGTGTGGTCGCGGTCCGACAATGGACATGGTGCCGCCGAGCACATTGAACAGCTGCGGTAGTTCGTCGAGCGATGTGCAGCGTAGGAAACGTCCGAAAGGGGTAACCCTGGCATCATCGCGGCTTGCTTGGCGAATATTCGTTCCGTCTTCGGTACAGGTCATGGAACGAAATTTCCACACATCGATGGTGAGACCGTTCAGCCCATAGCGTCGCTGTTTGAATAATACCGGGCCGGGGCTGGTAAGTTTTACGCCAATTGCAATCAGCAGCATCAGTGGACTTAGCAGTAACAGAGCTAGCGTCGACACGACCAGATCTTCCAGCCTTTTTAACCAGCTGTTGATTCCCTGAATGGGGCTGTCGTAAATGCTCAATACGACGCTGCCACCGATGTGCTGCCATCGAGTGCGCAACAGATTACTACCGAAAATATCTGGTAATAAAAATACTGTGGCAGTGGTATCTGCAAGTGCAGACAACAATTGACCGATGTGCTTGGCTTCACTGATCGGCAGCGCAATATAGATCAAATCAAGTTTGCCGCTGCGCGCCGACTCCAGCGCCTGATCCAGCTCACCTGCCAGCAGTGAGCGATGCTCGAGGGTATTATCGTCAGTATTACTTTCGTCACCAGGCAGGCGATAGATACCGTGAAGGCGAATGCCTAGTTGCGGGTTCTGTTGGAGCTCGCGCGCCAGTTTCAGGGCCGCTTCATTGAATCCAAGGATGGCCGCGGTGCGAGTGTTGTGGTCGTGAATACGCAGGTAAGTCAGTGCCCGGCGAAGTGCGTAACGCCATAAGGCCAGGCAAAGTAGAGTCAGGCCAAACCAGCTGCCCACTATCAGGCGGGAGTAAGTGGCACCCCGGGCGGCAAAGTATGCCATCAGCAGTAACAATAAGCATACCAGAGACCATGCGAGTACCGTGGTCGAGAGCATATTGCGAAAGCTGTCGGTGCGCCAGGAGCGGTATAGCTCTAATGACTCACCAATAAATGCGAACAGCACTACCGCGGCTAGGCCCGCGATCAACCAATCCTTGCTGAGCTCCTGACCTGCACAGAACGTGCAAATCATCAGCGCCCCCAGAATCAACGCACCATCCAAAAATCGATAAACTGCCGCCAAATCACTTTGATGCGTGCGAATCCATCCCTGCTGCACAACCATACCTCCAGGATTCCTACTTAAACCTCAACTTCGATGCTTTATTCGGGGTGGTTTCAAAACAACCTTATTGAGCATCTTTTGCTCATAAGGTGGGCTGTGTATCACAACAGTGCAAGGTGTTTGTTCAAATATTGTCACCAATGCTTTCGGATACGTTGAGTGCGCCAATTTTTTTCTTTACACCAGCGGCGCATGTGGCGCCGTACCCAGCGTGCGAGCAGCCAGCCCAGCGGGATGGCCGAAACGCCGGCGAAAAAATCCGCCAGTGACGCGGACCGGCGTGTCAGGAAAGCGCCCTGTGCCAACTCAAGTACAATGGCGGCAAGCAGCAGTGCTGCCATTGCGTATTTGCGGGAGGGCGGTTGAAAGGCAAATACCGATATATAGGCGATCACCAGGCAGGCGCTAAAGTGTAGAACCAGGTCGAAATGAAGAAATGGTTGAGGTAACGGGGTGGGCCTTAGGCCTGCATAAACGCAAGCGAGCAGGATGCCGCATAGCAGCAACCTCCACTTGCCCGCATGACGTTCCGAACTGGCAATGATTGAAATGCTCTTGCCCATGAAATTACCCCGAGCAACAGTACATAGTCCTGGGTACATGGCGTAAACAAGACCGCATGAAAACGAAAGAGTTAACTGGAGCCAAAATCATGGGCTCTGGAGTTACCGCACACAGGCTAGTGTATGTTTTTCGTCCGGAGGAAGCCGGAAAAAATTGGTGTTTAGGCGCAGCAATATCGGTATTCTCACAATGTCCTGCGAACCTACTTACCGCTGGGTGTGAAAGGGTATTCACAAGTCTCTTCCGCTATCTCTCGGCACCTCGCCATTTATCGATAAAACGTGAAAACTTGGCGACTGAGTAAGATTTTCCTTCCTCCATGCCACTGGTGTTTTGCGCGCCAATTACCTTGCCTTCATGGTTGACGATAACAAAATATGGATAACCCTTTGGTTCTGGGAGATGGCTCAAGAAGTCCGCATTGTTGTTTTCGCCGCTAACATTTAGTTTCATCACGACGAATGTTTCGTCTAGATTCTTTTTTAACGACTCATTTTTCTTGATGAATGCGCTCAGTCGATGGCACCAGCCGCACCAGTTACCACCAAGAATGATTAGTATTAATTTTCCATCTGCATGTGCATCTTGCTGCGCCAGCCTGAAATCGACAAACGGGTCTCTTTTGGGGTCGTAGTTCTGATTGTATGGCTTGTCATTGAAAGCTAATGCACCCGCGCTGATGAATAGTGCTAACGCCATAACCAAGCTTTTCATGCTACCTCCGAATTTGTCCACGCTCTCGCCACTTCGACCTCCACTGCCGATGCCGCGGAGCCCGGGCGCTATGCAAATAGCCACTTGCCGGCCAAATTCCGTGCGTGCATATCTTCATGTGTCATTGCCTGCAAGAGATTGGTTGCGATTGGCAGCATTAAACCGGCGCAACAGATGCCGGCATTCTTCACGGAGTTGGGCATCTGTCAGCGCGAGGAGGCCTGATAGGATCAGTGCGCAGCCGGCACCGTACAATAGTTGTAGTAGTGCGCCGACCGTAGTGGTCGGTTGCTGTGCTTCGCCTGCGAGCAAGCTGACTGCCGCCGCAGCGCCCGCAGCAGTGCCAAACAGCAATAGAAGGCGGCCAACAAACGCGCGTTTGCCTTGGGCGAGTGGTGTGAGAATTACCGATACCGCGAGCGCGACTACCTCACCGGCAATCCCGCAGGCCGCGACAGCCTGGACTGAATAGCCGGCTGTCGCAAAATACACCGCTAACGGAAGGGAGAAACTGCGAAAGATATTCGCGATCATCGCGTTTTCCGTATGTCCCTGACTATTGGCAATGATCGAGGGAGCTATACGCAAAACGCGCAATGCCTGCATTGCGCTCAGCAGGCCAATCACGCTGGTTGCTTGCATAAATTGACTGCCATAGCTTAACTGGAGCAGCGCAGGTCCCGCCAGCGTGAAACCGCACACCATCAGCAGCCCAAATGAGGCGCAGGCCGTCAGCGCCATAGACGAGCAGCGCCCGAATAGCTCAAAATTTTCACGATTTCGCGACAGTATGGGCATCAGCAATATCGCGCTGAGTTTCGCAAAAATCATCGTCGGCAGCATGCAAAGGGAAAAAGCCACGCTGTACCAGCCCAGGGTGTGCATATCAAAGAGCGAGGCGATGATCACCCTGTCTCCCTGAAAAATGCCAAACATCAGGAAGCCATTGATGAGCAATGGCCAACCGAAATGCAGTTTGCGTTGTGCCAGAACTTTGTTGATCGTCCACCTGTAGGGGCGGCGCGCCAATATGTGTGATGCCAACACCGCCAGTATCGCCTGCAGCAAAATAACCGTGAGCATCAGGCGGTAGTCATCGAACAGCAGTGAGGCCAGAAATGCCGCCAGCAGTGTCAGCAACTCCGGCAAGATATCAAACAATGCGGTCGGTAAAAAATCCAGCTGTCGTTGGCGCACCACCAGGTCAAAATGCATTAAGCCGTGCAGCAAGGGTACCAATGCCATCAACTGAAATCCGCGGACCAGATGCGGAAGGCCGAACAAGTTTGCTACTGGTGCGGCTGTTAGCAGCAATATGAGTGCCAGGATCACACCCTTGAAGAATTGCATTAGGTGGGCGGATGCGAGCATTGCATCACTGCCGCCTTCGTCATCCTGTACCAAAACACGATCGAGCGCCAGGTTACTGGTCATCTCCACCAGCGTGATGGTCAGAGCAAATGTGGTGCCAATACCTAGATCTTCGGTGCCGATATGACGGGCAATAATGATGTTTCGGAGCAATGAACACAGGGCTACAAGTACCTGGCTTGCAGCGAGTACAGAAGCGCCTTTTACGATTTTATTTCGGACAGACAAGCCAACCCCCTGTTCACCGTATCGCGAGTGCTGAGTGCGCCGCATAATTATGATAAGTCTGCTTCTGCAGGGCACCGTAACGCCCTCAACGAAAAGCCATCACAGTGTAGTAAGGGCCGCTAGGTATGGGCTACAAATATTGCCGTTAGCGCATAAAAGATTATTTGTTCTTATGACGAAAAAATGCGCCATTTCCTGTGAAATGGGAACAGGTTTAGCGCGCATATACTACCTTTCCCTTCAGTAGAAGCCACTGCGTTACAGCGTGTATAAGGCGCTAGATCCCTTGCAGCTGCAAAGATCACCGGCTCCCTCGCATGAATAAAATGTACGTATAAATCGAGGAGAAAGAATAGTGACGTCCATTTCTCTGCTTGGTGCGGCTCCCGATACCGGAAATCTGGGCGTCAGCGCACTTTCGCATTCGGTCGCTTTTGCGCTTCGGGAGCGCATTCCGAATGCAGATCTTTGCATCTTTGACAATGGCCGCGGGCTGCGTCGCAGTAAATTGCGGATCGGCGATGACGAGTGGTTTGTGCGGCTGTGCGGGCTGAGTAATAGTCGACGCATATACCGCCGTGAAAGCCTCGCACACATGCGGCTCAGCCAAATTTTTCCGCAGTTGCTGAATAACGGCGTGCGTACCATCGCGCAATCCAGTGCAGTGCTCGATATCAGTGGTGGAGACAGTTTTACCGATCTATATGGTTCGCACCGTTTTGAGTTGATCAGTAGACCAAAACAGATTGTCATGCGGGAAAAGCGTCCGCTGATTTTACTGCCGCAGACATATGGTCCATTTCGCGAGAAAAAAAATCGTGTGCGTGCAGCTGATATCGTACGTGGATGCGACGCTGCCTGGGCGCGTGATTCCCGAAGTTTTGAAATCCTCGCGGACCTTCTCGGTCCAGACTTCGATGCTGCGCGCCACCGCTGTGGCGTTGACGTCGCCTTCCTGTTGCCCGCGACACGCCCGCAAAATATTGAGAGCCCTCTGCAAACCTGGCTGGAGGGTGCCAGCGGTGAAGTCGTAGGTCTGAATATAAGTGGCCTTATCTACAATGGCGGGCAAAGTGCTGCGCGACAGTACGGCATTGCAGCCGACTATGCAAAAACCGTGCTGCAACTGATAGAGCGTTTACTCGCAACATCTGATGTCAATGTTTTGTTGGTACCGCATGTAAAGGCACCGCCAACGAAGTGTGAGTCAGATTTGCGCGCCTGCCGTCAGTTACTCGAGCGGCTTGGCCCGTATGCTGGCGACCGCGTGCGAGTTCTCGCAGGCGATTACAACGAAATGGAAATCAAGTGGATTATTGGAAGGCTGCAGTGGTTCTGCGGAACACGCATGCACTCAACGATTGCCGCTCTCTCATCGGGCGTGCCGTGTGCATCGATCGCCTACAGTGATAAGACCCTTGGGGTATTCGCAAGTTGTGGCCAACAGGCACAGGTGTTTGATCCACGCCAAATGGGCACCGGAGATCTGGTGGAATGCGTCTACCAATCATTTCTTGAGCGCTCAGATTTGCGATATCCGCTGCTGGATAGATTGCCTCAGGTTATCGCCAGGGCAAATTCTCAGATGGACGAAATTTCTAAAATTTGCCTGGGGTCGTGATGCGATGACATTGTGCGGTGCGTGTAAATCGAGGTTTTCGCAATTGAATCGATGATTGTCGAGCTAAATGACAAATTGAAAATATGTAGATTCGCTTGTCATTAATCAGGATCTCGCTTCATTGCGAGGTTTTTATCGCGATCGCAATTCAAACCAGATTTGTTCCCATCAGTTGGTTGATCTTTGTGAGTCGTGGTGCCTGGCTGCAGATTTAATTCGGGAGTTATTTCAGATGTATGAACGCGTCATGCCGGTATTTTTTGGCGGTGGCTTGTGGGCAGACCAGAGCGTGGTGCACCCGGTGGGACTTGCAGCGCTCGTGTTGGCGCTTGCGACATTAATAGTTTTACCGCGGCGCTACCAACTTTTCCCTCTTGTGGTCATCGCGCTCGCGTTACCGGGTGCGCAGCGCATAGCGATCCTCGGGCTGGATTTCACTTTTGTACGCATCATGATTCTGGCGACGCTCGCGGTGGCTGCGCTCCGTGGTCAGCTGCGCACCATACAATGGGGATGGCCGGATACGCTGATTCTCACCGCGGTACTGTGGAGCGTGTTCGTAGCAGGTGTTTTCAGGAATGGCCTGGATGGTTTCACTAACAGTGCCGGCGGTGCCATTAATACCTTTGGTGCTTATCTCCTGGGGCGGACCTATCTACGCTCATTGGCCGACTTTCGCCGGCTACTGCTTTGCTTTGCCTTCCTGTCACTGCCGATGCTCGTATTTTTCATGCTGGAGCAGTTCAGCGGACACAATCTGTTCTCGGTATTCGGCAGTGTCCCGGAGCAGACGATTGCACGCAATGGAAGATTGCGTGCCCAAGGTCCGTTTGCGCACCCGATCCTGGCGGGGATCTGCTGGGCAACGATTCTGCCTTGCTTGATCGCTCTGTGGCAGGCCAGGACCGGCGCACGAGTGTTAGTCGCTACAGGCATAGTTGCTATGCCTTTAATTGTCATGGCATCCGCTTCGAGCACTCCAGTGGTGGCGTTGATGTGCGGCTTCATTGGCCTTGCCTGCTATACCTGGCGTCACTATATGCGGTCTGCGGCATTGGGCTTGGTAGCGGTGCTGTTTGCGTTGCATCTGGCGATGAATATGCCGGTATGGCATCTGCTTGCTCGCATCGACATTACCGGGGGCTCTACTGGCTGGCACCGCTATAACCTGATTCAGCAGACGATTAACCACTTCGGTGAATGGTGGGCGTTCGGTACTTCTGCCACGGCACACTGGGGTTGGGGTATGCAGGATATTACCAATCAGTATGTTCGCGAGGGCGTAGATGGTGGCATCGTGCAATTGTTGCTGTTTGTTACCTTTCTGCTGGTGTTGTTCATCCGCCTTGGGCGGGCACAGCATCTGACCCGTTCGCTGGCGGAGAGCCGCTTGTTGTGGGGGATGGCGGTTGCGCTGTTTGTGCACTGTGTGAGCTTTCTTGCAGTTTCCTATTTTGGACAAATGGTTTGCGTGTTCTACATATTCGTCGGTGCAGTTGCTGCAGTCACAGAGGATCGCCGCCCGGTACGTGCCTCAGTAAGGGTGGCGCAGCGGGTGCGGGTATCCACAGCCGGCGCGTGAAGTTTATTTGATAAATATCCAGGGTTTTTGTATGTCGAATTCGACCCAGCTCAACATTGTGATTGTTTGCTACAACTGCGGTGTGGAGATTCTTCGGTTACTTGAAGATATCGCCGATGGTGATCTGCCGCTCGATGTGATCGAGTTCTTTGTTGTAGACAATGCCTCCCAAGACGACTCTTGTGCTCTATTGCGAGCAGTGTCATTGCCGAAGTTTAAGCTGATCGCGTCTGATGAAAATCTCGGTTTTGCCGCCGGATGTAACCTGGGCGCAAAGGCGATCACTAATTCCGCACCGATTCTCTTTCTCAATCCCGACGTTCGATTACAGCACGATAGCCTGAGTAATCTTTTGGGATTTTCCAGCGAAAATCCGAATTGTGGAATCTGGGGTGGTATTACCTGCAATGAGCGCGGAGAGTTCGACGGCAAATCTGCGTGGCGTGAGCCGTCGCTGCTGGACCTGCTGTGCTGGAGTTTAGGTGGAGATATTCTGTTCCGAAAACTTTTTGGGCGTACCAGCGGTGGTTATTCTCCGCGGTCACTGAGTAAACGTGGTGATGTCGACGCGGTTTCCGGGTGTTTCCTGTTGATCGACCAGTCTCTATTCCATCAGCTCAAGGGGTTTGATGAGGATTTCTTCCTGTATTCGGAGGAGATTGATCTATGTCGTCGCGGGCGTTTGTTAGGTGCACGACCGAGGGTTACTGAGCGTGCTTTGATCATGCATGCCGGCAGCCAGACCTTGTCGGGTATTAATAAGCTGAACCACCTCTATCGTTCAAAATTACGCTATTTTCGCAAACACGGGCCCGAACAGCAGGTTCTAGTGGCCCGGGCGCTGATTGCGCTGGGAAGCTGGTTGCGGTTCCTGGCATTTTCTGCGCTTGCTGTCGCCGGGAGACAGTATGAAGCACGGCGTGAGTTGTGGGCGGAATTTCTGAACAGCCAGCGACAGTGGACTAACTGATATGCCAGAAGACACACTGCCGGCGGTAATCATCCCCGCACATAACGAAGCGAAGACAATCCACAAGTTACTGCAGGCTATCTACCCCGGTGTAGTTCTTGGTAACTATACGGTAACCGTTGTGTGCAACGGGTGTACGGACCATACCGCGGTAGTTGTGCAGAATGAATTCCCGCAGGTGCAATGTCTGGATATTGCGCGTGCCGGAAAGACAAATGCGCTTAATGAAGCTGAGGCGCTAGGGCTCGGATTTCCGCGTATTTATGTGGATGCCGATGTCCTTATCAGCGAGGATTCCCTACAACTTTTGATTGAGCGCTGTAAGGGTGAGAAAGAGCCTTTGGTGGTTGCTCCCAGGGGTACTCTGGATACTGCGCAGAGTGATTTTTTGGTGAGAACCTATTATCGTGCCTGGAAGAAAACCCGTTTTTACAGTGAGTTTGGCTACGGCGCCGGGGTCTATGGGCTGAACCGTCCGGCGCGGGAAGCTTTTGCAACATTTCCAGATATTATTTCCGATGACGGGTATATTCGTGCATTGTTTGCTTATCGCAATATTGCGGTGTGTGAACAAGCGCGCAGTCGTGTCAGTACACCCGCCAATATATGGGATTTACTGAAAATCAAAACCCGTAGCAAACTGGGCAAGTTGCAGTTGTCTCGCCAGCGGGAATGCCATACACCGAAAGAGCGTGGAACTTCCGCATTTACCCGCAAACTCTCGCTGTGGGAGTTGCTCGTGTATTATGCGATCAATGCGTTTGCCTACTTCAATGCACTGCGCTTTCAGCGACGTGTGTCCAGCTATCGCTGGCACCGAGACGAGTCCAGTCGCCAGGCATCGTGAAAGCGCTTTGCCATCCTCGGCTATTGTTTAACTATTTTTTGATACGCTCAAGACTGCGTCGCCACAGTCTACGGGCGTTATCCAGCATATTTGTGCTGGTCAGGAGCTTGCGCAAGCTGCGGTTCGATCCTTGTACCAGGCCATCCAGCCGTCGCGCAACCCATGCGGCACGCGATTTTCCATAGAGGTAATACGTGGCCTCTTTCCGGCACAGGCTACCGGTTCGCTCCTTGTAGGTGGCATTCCCGAAGCCGAAGTCAAACCAGCAAACCCCTTCCTCTGGCATTCGCTCCATGATTCGCCGCATCAGGTAAGCACCTGGTGCGAACTCGCGGTACTCTGGTAAAAAAGAAGTGGCGAGGTAGTTGAAGGTGTTGCGGCACGTCCCGCCAACTGCGTAGGCGACGATGACATTTTCGGCTTCCAGCAGGTATCCGCGCAACTGCCCGTTTGTGGCGAGGATGTTGAGGTTTGTATGCCAGCGCTTATCGTTGCGAATGCCTATCCCCATACTACCCTGGTAGGTATGCTGGCTGATCGCTGTCGCTGCGACGATCAACGGCATGACATCTTTTTCGGTAGTCATTTCCCGGATATGGAGTTTTCCCTCAAACACTGCCTCGAATTTACGATCCTGGCGACGGAAGTTGCGCAAATTCTTTGCGCTGTTTGTCACCACGGGTTTTCCACTGGCGTCGGTAAGCTCGGTAAACCAGTGATCGGTGATGACTGGTGTGCAACCATTGGGTCCAGAAAAGGCGGCGGAAATCAGTTTTCCCGTTTCACTCTCGCAGGGCAGGTGGTGGATCGATACAGCATCGACATCACCGCTGGCGAGAAAATCGCGAATATAGTCCAGCTGTAGCAGTGCGGTCATCTCGTTATGGGCTTCGAGTCCGCCGTGGATAACTTCCAGTGTTTTCAGTTGCGGCATTGGTACTGATAGCGGGCCTATTGCGCGTTTGGGGCGCGCGATTGCAATACGTGCGATCAGGATGCCGGTGGGTTCCCCTCCGGACTCCCACAGTGCCACGTGCGGAGACTTGTAGCAGTCGTTGGCGGCCATATACGGCAGGAAAAAATCGTGGGATGCATTGGCCGGGCGGGGGGCATGCGTACGCCGGTCCTCACTCTGCTCCCACCGTTGCAACAGCTCGCGCGCCTTTTCCGGGGTGTCCGCGATCCGTGGGATCGGGGTTACAGCAGTGGCGCGGCAGGGTTCTTTGCCTGTGTCGGGCGCGCTTGTGGATGGCTCCAGTTCGGTACTGACACCCGACTCCATTCCGGTATCCATTTCCGAGTTCATTTCCAGATCCTTGTCGATTTTTTTGCGGTTTTATGCCGGATGCGGTGGGATTCAGCGAATGCGCTCGCCTTCCACTGGTTTCAGGAACTCGCGCCTGCCCCGGTGTAGCTCATTGGGGGACATTTTCCACCACTGGAGATCGAGCAGTTTGGCGATGGTTTCCTGAGAGAAGCGGTAGCGCACCACCCGAGCGGGATATCCCGCAACCACAGCGTAGGGCGGAACATCTTCAATGACGATGGCACCGGCGGCGATCACGGCACCGTCGCCAATTTTGCTGGTTGGGTAGAGGATTTTGGCCCCGTCGCCGATCCATACATCGTTGCCCACCTCGATGCGAACCCGATCCAGTGCGTAGCCGGAGCTGAAGCCCATGCCCTCATAGTAAAAGATCCCATGGGTTGACAGGGTATTGCGCGGATGATCTGCCGTTTGAAAGCGCACCGTGCGATAAATGGTGCAGTACTTGCCGACGCGGGTGTTGGCCCTCAGCTTTAACTTGTCAAAAGTAACACTGGTGAAGTCACCCACATCGATATTGAAGTACTTGCGATAGAGTTCGCGCATGGTGAGGCTGAATGTGGATCCGCCTTCGAGTTTGAGGATTAGTTTTTGCACCCGCTCGCGGACAAAATGCCGGGGAATGGCGAATAGGGGGGCGAGTACCCGTGATGCCAGCCACGAGCGGCGCATCTTCATGCCGTGTGGGAAGTTGGGCAGGTCATCGGCGTCTTTTATGTGGCGCAATTTGTCCAGAATCGCATTGACCTGTTGCTCCGTTTTTTCATCCACGCTAGCGCTGGCCAATACTTGTTGCTCAGATTGGCCGTCGCGGAATTGCTGGATGGCCTGGGCGAGTGCTTTCACGCTCGGGAAATCGAACAGCAGGGTGGGGGGAAGTTCTATACCAAACAGCGCATTCAGTCTCGAGATCACATTCAGTGCAGATAGGGAGTGCCCGCCGAGGTCAAAAAAGCTGGTGTCCAAAGAGGAAACCTGAATTTTCAGCAGGGCCTCGAAAACACCGCGGATCGTCGCGGTAATATCTTCAGGAATTTCGCTAACAGCGGTTGTCTTCGGAGGTGCAAACGCCTTGCGATCCACTTTGCCGTTGGGGGTAAGCGGAAACTCCGGCAGCGTAACAAATGCTGATGGCACCATGTACTCCGGTAGTGAATGCCGCAGGTGTCGACGCAGCAACTCGCTATCGGGTACACACGGCTCTGCACCGTTGCCATTGGCAATCAGGTAGGCCACCAGGTATTTGCTACCACTTTCGTCGTCGTGGGCAATGACCACGCTCTGGCGCACGTCGGGTATTTCTGTGAGCAACGCTTCAATTTCACCCACCTCGACACGGAAGCCGCGGATTTTTACCTGATGGTCCATGCGCCCCAGATACTCAATTCGCCCATCGCGGTCGCGTACCACGAGATCTCCGGTGCGGTACAGCCGCTTGCCGTCGAGCGCCGCGCAGTGGAAGAATTTTTCGCGGGTGAGCTCTTCGCGGTTGAGGTAGCCCTGTGCCAATCCCTCTCCGCCGATGCACAGCTCGCCGGGAACGCCGATCGGTAACAGCTGGGCTGCCGGGTCAAGGACGTACAGACTGGTGTTGGCGATGGGCTCGCCGATAAAGGCGGCATCTTCCGCGGTGAGGATGGGGCTGATGGACGACCAGATGGTGGTTTCGGTAGGGCCGTAGAGGTTCCAGATTTCCAGGCCGCAGTCCAGCAGGCGTGCGGCCAGATCGCGCCCCATGGCCTCGCCGCCGCACAAGACGCGCACGGCGGGGTCGCCCTGCCAGCCGTGGTCGAGCAGCATTCTCCAGGTTGAAGGAGTTGCCTGCATTACGGTCACATTCTCGCGGCGGAGGCTGTCCTGCAGCGCCAGCGGGTCGCGGGATTGCTTCCAGTCCTGAATCACCAGGCGCCCACCGCTCAGCAGCGGTACGAACAGTTCCAGCATGGCGATATCAAAGCAAACGGTGGTTACCGCCAGCAGGGTATCGTCTGCGGTGAAGCCGGGCTTGTCCTGCATCGAGCAGAGGAAATTGACCAGGCTGCGCTGTGAAATCTGTACGCCTTTGGGCTTGCCGGTGGACCCGGAGGTATAGATCACATAGGCGGGGTTGTCGGAGTCGGGAGTTGGCAGCGGTGTGCCGCGTTCCGACAACTCCGTATCATCACTCACTTCAAAGTGTCGGCTGTCATCCAGCAGCACGACTTCGCCGTCAAAGTCCGCGAGCTTGCCGCCACTTGCTGTATCGGTGATCAGAAAACCTGCGGCGCTGTCGTCCAGTATGTGGGCAAGGCGATCCGCCGGGAACATGGGGTCCAGTGGTACATAGGCGCCACCTGCTTTCCACACCGCGAGCAGTGCGACGATGAGGTTTGCCGAGCGCTCCATGCATACTGCAACCAATCCACCTGTGTGCAGGCCGCGCGCGCTCAGTTTTCGCGCCAGACCATCGGCACGCATATTTAACTGGCGGTAACTCAGGCGTTCGTTCTGGCTGACCAGCGCGGTGCGTTCCGCATACGCCTGCGCCTGTCGCTCGAACAGTTGTGCGACGGTTGAATGCAGCGGTAATTCCACTTCACTGTGGTTCCACTCGTCGCACAGCAGCTTGCGTTCCGCCGCTCCCACCAGAGCCAGCTGCGACAGCGGGCACTCGGGCATTTCCACAATACTCGTCAGCAGTTGCTCAAAGTTGTGACACAGGCTGACGGCAGTTTCACGATCGAACATGGCGGAACGGTATTCGAGCGTGCCGGAAATCCCTTTGTCGCCGTCGAGCACGGAAAGGGTGAGATCGAATTTCGCCCCGCCGCTGTGGGTATGCAGGGGGGTTACATTCAGCCCGGGGATTTTCCAGTGATCGGCGCGCTCATTACGGTGAATAAACAGGTGGCGGAAAAAAGGTGATTCGCCCGCTCCCCGCGGGGGATTCAGCTCCGCCACCAGGTGTTCAAACGGCACCCGGTCGTTGGCAAAGGCGTCGATGGTGGTCGCGCGCACTCGTTGTAGCAGAGCGCGGAAATCCAGCTGTCCGGAAAAATCGCTGCGCAGTACCAGGGTATTGATGAACAGGCCGATCATCGACTCGGTCTGCGTATACTGGCGGCGGCCGCTGGGCGTGCCGACAACAATATCCGTCTGCTGGGTATAGCGGTGCAGGAACAGTTGCCAGGCGGCGAGCAGCAGCATGAAACTGGTCACCGACTCCTGCCGCGCGAGGGTGCGCAGTGCCGCCGACAATACTGCCGGCAGCTTGAAGGTGATCATCCCACCGTTAAAGTCCGGTGTTTGTGGTCTTATACGGTCGGCGGGGAAATCCAGTGGTGCCGGCAAATCGGCGAGCTGGTTTCGCCAGTAAGCCAGTTGCTGCTGGAACTCAGGGTTCTCGAGTTGCCGCTGCTCCCAGTAGGCGTAGTCGGCGAACTGCAGTGGCAGCGGCGCCAGTGATACCGGTTGGTTGTGGGCAAATGCCTGATAGCTCTGTCCCAGCTCGCGAAAAAAAATCCCGCTGGACCAGATATTGTCGTAGATGATGTGGTGGAAGCTCAGCGCGAGCACTGCCGCTGAGTCGTCGATACGAAGCAACAGGGCCCGAAATAGGGGACCCTGCGCCAGGGACTCCGGTTCGCTCAGAAGTTTGCGGCAATAGGCCAGGGCGCGGCTGGCGCGCCCGCTCTGCGGTTGCGTGCGCAGGTCAATCACCGGGAGGTGGAATTCTCCCGCAGGTGCAACCTGCTGGTAAGGACCCTCAGCGTCTTCCGGGAAGCGGGTTCGCAGTATGTCGTGGCGTGCCAGAATTGCGGCGAGAGCCTGCTCCAGTGCGGAAAATTCCAGTTTGCCCCGCAACAGCACAGTGTTGGATATTTTGTAGGCGTGGCTATTGCCCCACAATTTTTCCGCGAGCCACATGCGCTTCTGTGCGGAGCTGAGTGGGATGCGCGCGCCGGTGGGCGCTGGCTCAAGTGGCACACTTCGGCGGTCACTGGTCGGCGCTGGTGCAGCGGTGTCGATAAGTTGCGCCAGCGCGCGCAGATCCACCGCCGCGAAAATACTGCGCATATCCAGGTTCACATGAAACTGTTCGTTGATACGGGCCAGCAGCTGCGCGGCGCTCAGGGAGTGGCCGCCGAGCGCGAAAAAATTCTCCCCGACGCTGATATCGTTCCTGGCCAACAACTCCCGGCAGAAATCCACCAGGCATTCCTCGATGTGCCCACTGGGCGCGACCTGCGGAGCACCAGCCAGCAAGTTGTCGGTTTGCGGCATTGGCAGCGCGTTGCGATCGACCTTGTTGTTGGGGGTTTTCGGCAGCTGATCCAGGCGTACGTATACGGTGGGAATCATGTAGTAAGTGAGCTGTTCACCCAGGAAATCGCGCAGTTGCTGTACGCTGGGCACAGTACCCTCCAGTGGCACCAGGTAGGCCACCAACTGGGTTTCTCCGCGGAGATCGCGGGCGACCACCACCGCTTCGGCAATGTCCGGGTGTGCGAGCAGGCGAGCTTCCACTTCGCTGACCTCGACGCGAAAGCCGCGGATTTTTACCTGAAAATCCTTGCGTCCGCGGTGGTGCAGCAGGCCATCGGCATCCATCTGCCCGAGGTCGCCGGTATGGTAAATGGTGATCGAGGGATCTTCGCGATCGCGGCTGAACGCACTGGCGCTGGCCTGCGGGTTTTTCCAGTACCCCAGGGCCAGATAGCGACTGCGCGCAGTGATCTCGCCGATCTCGCCCTGCGCCACCTCGCGCCCGTCATCCCCCAGCAGCACCACATCGACCCCTTCTACCGGGTACCCGATCGGGACCACATCGCCGTCGAGCCGGGTGTCGGGACCTATGTGGAAGTAGCGGATAGTGCCGGTCTCGGTGGAACCCAGACCGGTGTAGAACTCGATAAGCGGTGAGAATACCTGGCGCGCCAGTTCCACATCGCTGGTAAGCACGCGCTCGCCGCCAAACGTCACCAGCCGGATACTGAAATTGTCATCGGGTTGACGAAGGTAGTGCGCGGCGAATTCACGGAACAGGGACGCGACCGAATGGTAAATGGTGATACGCCGGGACTTCAGCCAGTCCGCCAGCTTTTCCACGCCGTCGCGGTGAAAGTCGTAGGGAAACAGCGCAGCGCCGTTCAACAGCGCGCCGAAAATGCAGTAGACGGAGGCGATGACACTGCAGGAATAGAACAGGGTCATGCGATCCTGGGGGACCACCTTCTGCAGATTGCTGCGGCGCATACAGCCGTGCAGCAGGTTGCGGTTGTTCTGCACCACGCCCTTGGGACGGCCGGTAGAGCCGGAGGTATAGATAATGTAGGCCAGCGCGTCGGGGCTTATCTCGATATCAAGATTGTCGCTGGAGGTGCGGTCGGAAATGGTGTCTAGATTGAGGATATGAGCAGCGCTACCGGCGAGCGCGTGGGCATCGGCGTAGTTGGCGTTATTGCTCAGGATCAGCGCCGCCCCGGATTCGCGGTATATGTAGCTGTTGCGCTCGGCGGGAAACGCCGGGTCGATAGGGACATAGGCGTGGCCGCATTTCAGCACGGCGAGTATCGCCGCGATCTGGGGAATCCCTTTTTCCAGATAAAGGGCAATACGCGCCGGTTCTTGCGCTGGTGCCAGCGCGAGGATCTCCCGCGCCATGCGGTTGGCCAACTGATTGAGTGCGCTGTAACTGACCGATGCATTGGCATCGGTGATCGCCAGCCGATCGCCGTAGATGGCGACAAGTTTTTCAAATCGTTGTGCGACGGACTGTTCGGTTTCCTCGAGGGTGAAGTCGCTGAAAATCAGCAGGGATTCTTCCACAGTATTCATACGCTGGCCTTACGGTAAATGGTGCAATGCTCGCGAATCCATTCGCGGGAACGACGGCTGAAAGGCTTTCTGCCCCAGTAAGCACTGGCCCAGGCATCGCCGCGATCCTGGCGGGCATCGTTGTGAATTTCCTCGATCAGGTAATCTTCCGGTTGCAGGTGGAATTTTTTCGTGAGGTGCACGCGCATATCCATATCCATGCCATTCACGAACAGCGCAGCGCCCGGGTGCAGCAGCCGCTGCAAATTTGCAAAGGCGCGACGGGCATTTGGTGCCGGCAGGTGGAACAGGACGTTTTGCGCAAATACCAGGTCCGCTTGTCCGAGTTTGGTGATGAAATTGGTATCCAGCATGTCGCCGACCCGGAAGGAAATCGGCTGCAATACTTCCGGTTTTACGCGGTAGACGCCGTCAGCGAGGTCGAAGGTTTCGCTGACAAACTGCTCGGTAACGAAGGGCCCCTGATACACCTCCTCGAGGCTGTAATGCGGATCCTGTGCGCGTTCGATGACCTCGGGAACGATGTCATACGCCTCGATGCGGTAGTCCAGGTTCGGGAAGTTACGGTGCAGAACCGCAGACAGCGAGATCGGCTCGGCACCACTGCAGCAGCCAAAAACCAGAATGCGCAATGGGGGCGCGGTATTGCCGATCATCTGTGGTAACACCTGTTCCACCAGCGCGCGGTACTGGTGAGGGAAGCGATAGAACTGGGTGTAAACGCGATTGGTGCGGGGTGTGGTTTTTACGACGAGCCAATGTTTCAGGTGCCGCAAATAATTTTTGAAGCGAGATGGGCTATCCATTTCGGGGAACTTCCTTGTTCTGGTAAAACTGGAGCAATGCCTTCCTGAGCCAGAAATTACTTTTATTGGGCTGCAGTAAGAAATAAAGGTCTAAAGCGTATGTTTTATTCCGGAATTTGATCTTGCTGCTGATTCGGAAGCTGCGGGAAAACCCATTCCTGCATCCGATCGAGATCCGGTCTACCGCGGAAATTATAGGTATTGGTCGAGGATTCACCGGACTTCTCGATGAATAACCGGACAATTAATTGAAAGAGGCAGGAAGTGGGACTGGGCCAAGCGAAGCAGCCCATCAGGGTTGGGCTGCTATGCGATGGCGATGCACGCAGTGAAAGGACACTGCGCACCGGAGTGAAGTTGTCGAAATTGCGGGATTATCTGCGCGCGCTCGCGAGCATCGGTTTCAGGAAGCGCCCGGTGTGGGAGGCTTTTATTTTTGCGACCTGCTCGGGTGTGCCGGTGGCGATGATCTCACCGCCGCCGGAGCCGCCCTCGGGGCCGAGATCCACTATCCAGTCAGCGGTCTTGATGACGTCCAGGTTATGCTCGATCACTACGATGGTGTTGCCGTGGTCCCGCAGGCGGTGCAGTACATCCAGCAGTAACTGGATATCCGCGAAGTGCAGACCGGTGGTGGGCTCATCGAGAATGTACAGGGTCTGGCCGGTATCCCGCTTGGACAGCTCGCGCGACAGTTTTACCCGCTGCGCTTCGCCGCCGGACAGGGTTGTGGCCGCCTGGCCGAGCTTGATGTAAGAGAGCCCCACATCCATCAGCGTCTGCAGTTTTTTGGCAATCGCCGGCACCGGATCGAAGAACTCGCGCGCGTCTTCCACGGTCATTTCCAGCACTTCGTGAATGCTTTTGCCCTTGTACTGAACCTCCAGCGTTTCGCGGTTGTAACGCTTGCCCTTGCAGGTGTCGCAGGGGACGTAGATGTCGGGCAGGAAGTGCATCTCCACCTTGATCACGCCGTCGCCCTGGCAGGCCTCGCAGCGGCCGCCCTTGACGTTGAAGCTGAAGCGCCCGGGTTTGTAGCCGCGGGAGCGGGCTTCCTGGGTGCCGGAGAACAACTCGCGGATCGGCGTGAAAATACCGGTATAGGTAGCGGGATTGGAGCGCGGCGTGCGGCCGATGGGGCTCTGGTCGATATCCACACACTTGTCGAAATGTTCGAGGCCCCTGATCGCCTTGTGCGGCGAAGCCTTCAGCGTCGTTGCCTTGTTGAGTGCGGTGGCGGCGAGCGGATACAGGGTGGTGTTGATCAGTGTGGATTTGCCGGAGCCGGAGACGCCGGTGATACAGGTGAACAGACCCACCGGGATTTCCAGGTCGACATTTTTCAGGTTGTTGCCGGTGGCGCCCTCGATACGCAGCAGCTTGTCGCCGGCGGCGATGCGTTTTTCAGGAACCGCGATTTGCTTCTTGCCGGAAAGGTATTGGCCGGTCAGTGAGCGCTCGCAACTGGCCACCTGCTCATGGGTGCCGGCGGCGACCACTTCGCCACCGTGCACACCGGCACCGGGGCCAATATCGATCAGGAAGTCCGCCGCTCGGATCGCATCCTCATCATGCTCCACCACGATCACGGTGTTGCCGATATCCCGCAGGTGGGTGAGGGTGTTCAGCAGGCGCTCATTATCGCGCTGGTGCAGGCCGATGGACGGCTCGTCGAGGATGTACATCACGCCGACAAGGCCGGCGCCGATCTGGCTCGCTAGGCGGATACGCTGGGCTTCGCCGCCGGACAGGGTTTCGGCACTGCGGTTGAGGGTCAGGTAGTTGAGGCCCACATCCACCAGGAAGCGGAAGCGGTCGCGCAGCTCCTTGAGAATCTTGTCGGCGATTTCCTTCTGCGCACCGGTGAATTTCAGCTGATCGGCAAAGTATTCAAATGCGTCGCCCACCGGCAGTTCGGTGATCTGCGACAGGGTGCGGTTGTCCACGAATACGTTGCGCGCTTCCCGACGCAGGCGGGTGCCCTCACAGTCCGGGCACTTCTGGGTGCTCAGGTATTTTGCCAGTTCCTCGCGCACCGACTGGGATTCGGTGTCCCGGTAGCGGCGCTGGAAGTTGGGGATGATGCCCTCGAAGGTATGGCGGCGGATGGTGACGTCGCCGCGGTCGTTCACGTAACTGAAGTCGACGGGTGTGTCGCCGCTACCGTGCAGGATGACTTCGCGGTATTTCTTCGCCAGCTTCTGCCACGGCTTGTCGATATCGAATCCGTAGTGCTCCGCGAGCGACGTGAGCATGTGGTAGTAGTAGATATTGCGTCGGTCCCAGCCGCGGATGGCGCCCTCGGAGATGCTGCTCTCCGGGTCCAGGATCACCTTGTCCTCGTCAAAGAACTGCTTCACCCCGAGGCCGTCACAACTGGGGCAGGCACCGGCGGGGTTGTTGAAGGAAAACAGGCGCGGTTCCAGTTCATCCAGTGAGTAATCACATACCGGGCAGGCGTGGCGGGCGGAGAACATCTGGTCGTCGCGGTCGCCGTCCATATAGCTGATGGCGGCGATGCCGTCGGTCAGGTTGAGTGCGGTCTCGAAGGATTCCGCGAGACGGAGCTGCAGGTCGTCGCGCACTTTGAATCGGTCCACCACCACTTCCACGGTGTGCTTCTTGCGTTTGTCCAGCTTGGGGGTGTCGTCGAGATCGCACACGGTGCCATCGATACGCGCGCGTACAAAACCGTCGCGGCGCAGCTGCTCGAACACGTGCAGGTGCTCGCCCTTGCGGTCGCGCACAATCGGCGCCAGCAGCATGATCTTGGTGCCTTCGGGCAGCGCCAGCACCTGATCCACCATCTGGCTTATGGTCTGTGCCTGCAGCGGCTCGTGGTGCTCGGGGCAGCGCGGCTCACCGACGCGGGCGAACAGCAGGCGCAGGTAGTCATAAATCTCGGTGATGGTACCCACGGTGGAACGGGGGTTGTGGGAAGTGGACTTCTGCTCAATGGAGATGGCCGGTGACAGCCCCTCCACCGTATCCACATCCGGCTTTTCCATCATCGACAGAAACTGGCGTGCGTAGGTGGAGAGGGACTCCACGTAGCGGCGCTGCCCCTCGGCATACAAGGTATCGAAGGCGAGTGAGGACTTACCAGAGCCCGACAGCCCGGTAATCACGATCAGCTTGTCGCGGGGAATATCCAGATCGATATTCTTCAGGTTGTGGGTGCGCGCACCTCTGACGTAAATCGTGTCCACTCGGTGTCCTGTTTTGCTGTGCCTGTTTGGCTGGAAAGCACCCGGCGTAGGGACCGGGCGGGAGAAAACGGTCAAGTATAATCCGGGGGGCGATTGTGCCAAAATGCCGGCAACCCCAAATCCATTGAATAAACCAGTGTGGATACGGAAAGCATGATTCCTGTCATTCTCTGCGGTGGTACTGGCTCGCGTCTGTGGCCGCTGTCCCGCGAAGCCTACCCCAAGCAGTTCCTGACTCTCACCGGCAGCCAGACCATGCTCCAGGCCACGGCCCTGCGCCTCGACGGCCTGCCGACGGTGGAAGCGCCGATCCTGGTGTGCAATGAAGCCCATCGTTTTGCGGCGGCCGAGCAGTTGCAGGAAGTGGGGCGCGCGGCTCAGTCCATTCTGCTGGAACCCTGCGCCCGCAACACCGCGCCGGCCATTGCGCTGGCGGCGCTGAGTGCCATGGAGCAGGGGCAGGATCCGTTGCTGCTGGTACTGCCGGCGGATCACGTGGTGGCCGACACTGCGGCTTTTCAGCAATCGGTAAGTACGGCAACGAAACTGGCAGAAGATGGCCTGCTGGTCACTTTCGGTATCGTGCCCACCTCTGCCGAGACCGGCTACGGCTACATCCGCAGCGGCGATGCGCTGGAAGGCGGCTGGAAGGTGGCAGAGTTCGTGGAGAAGCCCGATCTCGCCACCGCCGAGCAGTACCTCGCCAGCGGCGACTACAACTGGAACAGCGGCATGTTCCTGTTCCGCGCCTCGCGTTACCTGGAAGAGCTGGCGCAGCACAACCCGGCGATACTCGACGCCTGCCGCGCGGCTCTGAATGGTGCCGCACGCGATCTCGATTTCACCCGTATCGACGCAGAAGCCTTCGGCCGCTGCCCGTCCGACTCCGTGGACTACGCGGTGATGGAGAAAACCGAATCTGCCGCCGTGGTGCCGATGCAGGCGGGCTGGAGCGATGTGGGCTCCTGGTCCGCTCTGTGGGAGCTGGCAGAGCGGGACGAGCATGACAACCTGCTGCGTGGCGACGTACTGGCGGAAGACGCCAGCGGCTGTCTGGTGCACGGTGGCGATCGTCTTGTAGGTATCCTCGGGGTGCAGGACCTGGTGGTTGTGGACACCGACGACGCCCTGATGGTTGCCCACAAAAGCCGCGTACAGGACGTGAAAAAGCTGGTGCAGCGCCTCAAGCAGAGCGCGCGCAGCGAGGCGGAAACTCACCGCAAGGTTTTCCGTCCCTGGGGCTACTACGACTCCATCGATGCCGGCCCGCGCTTCCAGGTGAAGCGGATAGTGGTCAAACCCGGCTGCCAGCTGTCCCTGCAGATGCACCACCACCGCGCCGAGCACTGGATTGTGGTGCGCGGCACCGCCAAGGTGACCCGTGGGGACGATCAGCTGCTGCTGACCGAAAACGAGTCCACCTTCATTCCCCTCGGTGTGGTACACCGCCTGGAAAACCCCGGCGCGATTCCTCTGGAGCTGATCGAGGTGCAGTCCGGCAGTTATCTCGGCGAGGACGATATCGTCCGTTTCGAGGACAAGTATGGGCGCAATTGATGGGGAAAATCGGCATTGAGGTGTCGATAAGTCTGCGCTATCTGGTCGTTAGGCGACGGGGGATCAATCTCTGTCGCCGCGGCTGCTACAATGCGCCCCGTTTTTCGCTGTCTCCGGATCCTCCTGCATGAATTCCACTGAACGCCGCGCACTTGCCGGTCTCGCCTCCCTCTATGTCTTCCGCATGCTGGGCCTGTTTATGGTGCTGCCGGTGCTGTCCCTGTACGGCGCCGATTACAGCGGCAGCACGCCGGCACTGCTGGGGTTGGCGCTGGGAGCCTACGGCCTGAGCCAGGCACTGTTGCAGATTCCACTGGGCATGCTGAGCGATCGCTGGGGGCGCAAGCCGGTGATCTTTCTCGGGCTGTCGGTGTTTGCCATCGGCAGTGTGGTGGCAGCGCTGACGGATTCCGTCTATGGCCTGATTGCCGGGCGCATGTTGCAGGGGGCCGGTGCCATTGCTGCAGCCACCATGGCGTTGGCGGCGGACCTGACCCGGGATGAGAATCGCGGCAAGGCAATGGCAGTGATCGGTGCCTCGATCGGCGTAGCCTTTGTGCTCGCGGTGGTACTGGGGCCGCTGGTGGCGGGCCTCGGTGGCCTGTCCGCCATCTTCTGGTTGACCGCCTTGCTGGCGCTGGTGGGGATGTTGCTGGTATGGCGGCTGGTGCCGAACCCGCAGTACTCGGTGCGACGCGGCCCCGGGCAGGGTGACTTCTCCCGCCTGCTGCGGCAGGGGGATGTGTGGCGACTGGTGAGTGGGGTATTTTTCCTGCACCTGCTGCTGACCATGATGTTTGTGCCGCTGCCGCATCTGCTGGTGGACCAGCTGCACATGGCCAGTGACCAGCACTGGAAACTCTACGGCCCGCTGATGCTGGGTGCCTTTGTGTTGATGGTGCCGCTGATGCGCGCCGCGGAGAAGCGTCACCAGGTTCCCGCGGCGATGCGGCTTGCGTTGCTCGGGCTGGTATTTGGCGGAGTGGCGTTGATGCCGCAGGTGCATGGGCGCTGGATCGTCGCCTGCCTGGGGGTGTTCTTCCTCGCCTTCAACCTGCTGGAGGCACTGTTGCCGGCCCAGCTCACCCGTGTGGCGCCGGCGGAGTGCCGCGGTGCCGCCACCGGCCTCTACGCGACCCTGCAGTTCCTCGGTGCCTTTGCTGGCGGCAGCCTCGGCGGTGTGGTGTACGGCCAGGGGGGGGCCGGCGCCGTGGCGACTCTGGCACTGGGTATACTGGTGCTGTGGTCCATCGCCTGGTGGCAGATGCGCGGAACTCGTGTACCGCTTGTAAGCAGCTGAGGGGGATCTTTTTCCGCACGCGCCGAGTGCACCGGTGCAGCGGTGACGGCTCCCGCCCGAGTGTTGTATGCTGCTGGATAAAAATACACTGTTGGCGATGCAGGTGTACCCGGCGGATAGCCGGTCACGACGTCGTTGTACCGAATTTGAACTATTGACCATTTAGCGGGCCCGTGGGCGGGCCCCGAGAGGAGAGACGTATGGCCAGGGGCGTTAACAAAGTAATTCTGATTGGCAATCTGGGCGGCGACCCGGAAACCCGCTACTTGCCCAGTGGCGGTGCCGTCACCAATGTGACCCTGGCGACGTCCGAGACCTGGAAAGACAAGCAGACTGGCCAAAACCAGGAGCGCACCGAGTGGCACCGCGTGGTGTTCTTCAACCGTCTGGCGGAAATCGCCGGCGAGTACCTGCGCAAGGGCAGCAAGGTCTACCTGGAAGGCTCCCTGCGCACCCGCAAGTGGCAGGACAAGCAGTCCGGCCAGGACCGCTACACCACCGAAATCGTCGCCAGCGAAATGCAGATGCTGGATGGTCGCGGTGAGCAGGGCGGCGGCTACCAGCAGGGCGGTCAGGGTGGCGGCTATCAGCAGCAGGGCGGCGATTACAATCAGGGTGGCTACCAGGACGAATACGCCCAGGGCCGCTCCGCGCCCTCCCCGATGGCGCCATCCAATCATTCCCAGGGTCAGCCCCAGAATCGCCCCGCCAACAACCCGGCGCCGATGGGCGGATTCGATAACAGCTTCGACGACGATATCCCCTTCTGATTCGGGCTGGCTCCTCCATGCAACACACGGGTTATCAACCCGACACCGTGGTCCTGATCGGTGCCGGCAACGCCATCGACGCCCCCCTGCAGAAGGGGTTGCAGAAGGTGGGCTTCCGGGTGCAGTTGTTGGGGCTTGACCAGCTTGCGGCAGCCTCCTTTACTGCGCGCACGGGCACTATTGTGATCAACGCTGCCAGCTGTGCTGGCAGCGCGCGTATGAGCGAAGCCCGAGCGGTGTGCGAGGCCCTGCGGGGGCAGCCTTACACTGCGCTGCTGCACCTTTCCTCCTACGGTGTGTTCGGGCGCGCCCGCAGCAAGAAAATCGACGAGGACACCGTGCCTGCGCCCACCTCGGAAATCGGGCGTCACTGGCTGGCCTGCGAGCAGATTTTGGCGGGCGAGGGCGTTGAGCAAAGCCTTGCCGAGAACAACGTCAGTATCCTGCGTCTCGGCTGGCAGGTAGACCGCAGCGAGCGCGCGCTGCTGGCGCGGGTCATCCGCGGCCTGCTGAACGGCAAGCCGGTTACTCTGGATGATGTGAGCCGGGGCAATCCGGTAACCGTCGCCGATCTGGTGCGGGTGGTGGTGGCCATGACCCAGCAGCTGGCCAGTGGTGCACCGAAATCCGGTATCTACCACTATGGTTCGGCGGATAACTGCAGCGCAATGGAGTTCGGCCGCGAGGTAGTCGACCGGGTGCGCTCCCTGTACGGCGAGGATTACGCGGCGGACCTGCAACCTGTCGATCCTGCGCCGGAGGACCGCTCTTCGGTGCTGAGTTGCGAGCGCTTGCGGGATGTATTCGGTATCCAGCAGCGCAGCTGGCGCCAGGGCCTGACACGCCAGGTAGAACTTTGGCTGGAACGGCTACAGAAGGCGGCAACCTGATCGCAGGTTAGATACAAGTGGGCCAAAAACAAAAAGGGCGAGCCGCAATGCGACTCGCCCTTTTTGTTTGGCTTAAAGCCAGAGCGGTCAGATCTTGTCGAAGATCAGACTGGCGTTGGTGCCACCGAAACCGAAGCTGTTGGACAGCGCCCGGCGAACTTCGGTCTCCCGCAGCTCGGTCACCAGGTCGAGGCCCACTGCCGCTTCGTCTACGGTCTCCACGTTGGCCGAGGCCGCGATAAAGCCGTTCTGCATCATCAGCAGGGTGTAGATGGCTTCCTGCACGCCGGCGGCGCCCAGGGAGTGGCCGGTGAGGGACTTGGTGGACGCAAATGCCGGTACCTTGTCGCCAAACACTTCTTTCATTGCGCGCAGTTCGGCCACGTCGCCCACCGGGGTGGAGGTGCCGTGGGTATTGATGTAATCCACACTGCCTTCCAGGCCCTTGCCGTCCATGCCGGCGAGCGCCTGCTGCATGCAGCGCGCCGCGCCTTCGCCGCTCGGAGCCACCATGTCGTAGCCGTCGGAAGTGGCGCCATAGCCCACCAGCTCGGCGATGATGTTGGCGCCGCGAGCCTTGGCGTGTTCGTACTCTTCAAGTACCACACAGCCGCCGCCACCGGCGATCACGAACCCATCGCGGTTGGCGTCGTAGGGGCGGGAGGCCTTGGTGGGGGTGTCGTTGTACTTGGACGACAGCGCGCCCATAGCGTCGAACAGGTGGGTCAGGCTCCAGGCCAGCTCCTCACCGCCACCGGCAAACACGATGTCCTGCTTGCCCATCTGGATCAGCTCGGCACCGTTGCCGATGCAGTGCGCGGAGGTGGCGCAGGCGGAGGAGATGGAGTAGTTCACGCCCTTGATCTTGAACGGGGTGGCGAGACACGCGGAAACGGTGCTGCCCATCACCTGAGGTACACGGTAGGCGCCAACCCTGCGCACACCCTTGGTTTTGGTGATCTCGGCGGACTCGATGATGGCCGCGGTGGACGTGCCGCCGGAGCCCATCACCAGGCCGGTGCGGGGGTTGGAAATATCCGACTCTTCCAGACCCGCCATGGCAATGGCCTCGGCCATGGCAATGTACGCGTAGGCGGCAGAGTCGCCCATGAAGCGCAGATGCTTGCGGTCGATGTGTTCCTTGAAGTCGATGTCGACCACGCCGGCGACCTGGCTGCGCAGGCCCAGCTCGGCGTATTCGTCCATAAAGCGGATGCCGCTGCGGCCGGCCTTCAGGGAGGCCAGCACTTCCTGCGTGTTGTTGCCGATGCAGGAAGTGATGCCCATTCCGGTAATGACTACCCGGCGCATAGTGATCTCCAATAAAACATGTTGGGTGAATTGTTATTTTTTTATGTGACAGACAGTCGGATCAAAAGTTGTCTGTGCGCGTAAACAGGCCGACACGCAGGTCTTTCGCGGTGTAGATTTCGCGACCGTCTACGGATACGGAGCCGTTGCCGATACCCATCACCAGCTTGCGCTCTACCAGGCGGCTCATCTCGATATGGTAAGTAACCTTCTTGTTGCTCGGTAGGATCTGGCCGGTGAACTTCACCTCGCCGCAGCCCAGAGCGCGACCGCGACCGGGGTTGCCTTTCCACGCGAGGAAGAAGCCCAGCAGCTGCCACATGGCGTCGAGGCCGAGGCAGCCGGGCATTACCGGGTCGCCGGGGAAGTGGCAGTCGAAGAACCACAGGTCGGGGGTGATATCCAGCTCGGCAATCAGCTCGCCTTTGCCGAACTCGCCGCCATCTTTAGCGATGTGGGTGATGCGGTCCAGCATCAGCATATTGGGGGTTGGCAGCTGGGCATTGCCCGGGCCGAACATTTCTCCGCGGCCACAGGCCAGGAGTTCTTCGCGGGTGTAGCTGCTTTTTTGAACGAAATTACTCATTGGGTCCCCGATTTTGGGCATTCTTTACACGAGCGGGCATTCTAAGGTCTGGGGATGGCTTGTCCAGTCGGTCATTCCCCTTTTTGTGACCGAAACTGTCTCAATTGGCCCTTGACCCTCGGCTTGTGGCGCGAAACTCCGTACATCTTGCCAGATTGCCCACTCCTTAAATGTGGACCGATTATTGCCTGAATATTGCAATAGAATTGTGATAACTTGCGGCCGAGCCGCACGAGGAGCGTTGCTGAAGAATTCGAATGAGGGAGGTGTAATGCTCAAAAAATGTCTTTTCCCGGTGGCCGGCTATGGCACCCGCTTCCTGCCGGCGACCAAAGCCATGCCCAAGGAGATGCTGCCGCTGGTCAACAAGCCCCTGGTGCAGTACGGGGTGGAAGAGGCCATTGAGGCCGGCCTGACCGAGATAGGCTTTGTCACCGGGCGCGGTAAGCGCGCCATCGAGGACCACTTCGATACCAACTTTGAGCTCGAGCACCAGATTGCCGGTACCGGCAAAGAGCGCTACCTCGACAGCGTGCGCAAGGTCATCGACAGCGCCAGTTTTTCCTACACCCGCCAGGGTGAAATGCGCGGGCTGGGTGACGCCATCCTACAGGGACAGCGCCTGATCGGCGATGAGCCTTTCGGCGTGGTTCTGGCAGACGACTTGTGCCTAAATGACGAGATCGGGGTTCTCGGGCAGATGGTGCAACTCTTCAATCAATTCCGCTGCAGTATTGTCGCGGTAGAGGAAGTGCCGCAGGACCAGATTCACAAGTTCGGGGTTATTGCCGGCAATGAAATCAAACCGGGCCTGTTCCAGGTTACCGATATGGTCGAAAAGCCGGCGGCAGAGGATGCGCCGAGTAATATGGCCATTATCGGTCGTTATATTCTCACGCCAGATATTTTTGAATTGATTCGCGAAACGCCGCCGGGGAAAAACGGTGAGGTGCAGATCACCGATGCGCTGCTGACTCAGGCGCAAAGAGGATGTGTTCTTGCGTATAAATTCAAAGGTCGCCGTTTCGACTGCGGTTCAGTCGACGGCTTTATCGAAGCAACCAATCACGTATACAAAACAATTTATTTACCGGGGGAAAAAGGTTGATATGACGGAATTAACCTGTTTTAAAGCGTACGATCTGCGCGGCCGCGTGCCGGATGAGCTGAATACCGATGTGGCCTACCGTGTGGGTCGCGCCTTCGCCCAGTTCCTGAGCGCGCGCCGCGTGGTGGTGGGGCACGACATTCGCCTCACCAGTGGTGAGCTGACCGACGCCCTGGCCAACGGCCTGCGCGACGCCGGTGCCGATGTTTACCACATTGGCGAGTGCGGCACTGAAGAGATCTATTTTTCCACTTTCCACGGTGACTTCGATGGCGGCATCTGTGTGACCGCAAGCCACAACCCCATGGACTACAACGGCATGAAGTTCGTGCGCTCGGGCTCCCGCCCGATCAGCGGCGATACCGGCCTGCTGGACATCAAGAAGCTCGCAGAAGACAACAATTTCGCCGCGGTGGAAAAGCGCGGTGAACTGCACACCTTTGCGCACCGCGACGACTTCGTAAAACACCTACTGGGCTATGTGGATGTGTCCGCGTTGAAACCCCTGAAGCTGGTGGTCAATGCCGGTAACGGTGGCGCCGGCGCGGTGGTGGATGCCCTGGCTCCGCACCTGCCTTTCGAGTTCGTACGTGTAAATCACGAGCCCGATGGCAATTTCCCCAACGGCATCCCCAACCCGATCCTGCCGGAAAACCGCGAATCCACTGCGGTGGCGGTGCGTGAAAGCGGTGCGGATTTCGGCATTGCCTGGGACGGTGACTTCGACCGCTGTTTCTTCTTTGATGAAAGCGGCGAATTTATCGAGGGCTACTATGTGGTAGGCCTGCTGGCGGAGGCCTTCCTGGCCAAGCACCCGGGAGCCAAGGTGGTACACGATCCACGCCTGACCTGGAACACCGAAGATATCGTAAAGGCCGCGGGCGGCGAGCCGGTGCAGAGCAAAACCGGTCATGCGTTTATCAAGGAGCGCATGCGCAAGGAAGATGCCATTTACGGCGGTGAGATGAGCGCACACCACTACTTTCGTGATTTTGCCTACTGTGATAGCGGCATGATTCCGTGGCTGCTGGTGGCGGAGCTGGTGAGCCGCAGCGGCAAGTCCCTGTCTCAGCTGGTTGGCGCGCGCATGAAAGCCTTCCCGTGCAGTGGCGAGATCAATTCCAAGGTCGCAGATCCGAAAGCACTGCTGCAGGCGGCGGAAGAAAAATACGCGGCCGGCGCCAACAGTGTCGAGCACGTGGATGGCCTGAGCATCGCCTACGATGATTGGCGTTTCAATCTGCGCATGTCCAACACCGAACCGGTTGTGCGCCTGAACGTGGAGTCCCGCGGGGATGAGGCGCTGATGAAGGCTAAGACCGAAGAGTTGCTTGGCCTGATTCGCGGTTAATCGGTTTTTGGTGGGGCTTCGCCGGGCGCTCCAGTGGCGCCCCAGGTTCCGCGCCGCGACAGCATTGACTACAGAGCTCTAAAACAAAAAAGCCCCGGAGATACTCCGGGGCTTTTTTGTTAGGTTGTCCGCTGAATTGAAAATTCCGCCAGCTGCCGCAGTGCAGTCTTATGTTCCCCGTCGGGCAAAAACTCCAGCTTTTCCAGTGCCAGCTCCACTTCCTTTTTGGCGCGGTCAAAGGTGTAATCCAGTGCACCACAAGCCTCGATAGCCGCAACAATCTCAGCGAGCTTGTCCGCAGATTTCTGTTCGATCGCTTCCCGCACCAGAGCTGCCTGTTCGGCGGTGCCATTCGCCATCGCATAAATCAGTGGCAAGGTGGGCTTGCCCTCGGCCAGGTCATCGCCCACATTCTTGCCCAGTTCTTCCGAGTTGCCGCGGTAATCCAGCGCATCGTCCACCAGCTGGAATGCCGAGCCAAGGTGGCGGCCGTAGAGTTTCAGGGATTCGCGCTCGTCCGCGCTGCAGCCGGCCAGTACCGCTGCGGTTTCGCAGGCCGCCTCGAACAGCGCACCAGTCTTCTTGTGGATAACACTGAGGTAGTTGTCTTCTGTGACCGCAGGATCTCCGGCGTTCACCAGCTGCTGTACCTCACCCTCGGCAATGGTGTTGGTGGTGTCAGACAGGATCGCCATGATTTCCATGTCTTTCAGCGCCACCATCATCTGGAACGCGCGCGAGTACAGGAAGTCACCAACCAGCACCGCCGGCGCATTGCCCCACTGGGCATTGGCGGTGATGCGACCGCGACGCATGTCGGAGGTGTCCACCACATCGTCGTGCAGCAGCGTTGCGGTGTGGATAAACTCGATGATTGCCGCCAGACTGATATGATCTCGGTCCTGGTAGCCCGCCGCGCGGGCACAGAGCAGCACCAGTAGCGGACGCAGGCGTTTGCCGCCGGCCTCGACCAGATAGTGACCAATGTTCTCCACCAGGGGAACGTCTGAGTGCAGTTGGTCGATGATGGTCTGATTGACCGCCGCAAAATCGTCGGCGGCTACCCGGTGGAAAGGCAACATGCAGGGTTCCTTATACTGCGCTTTGGTTTTCTGTCGGCGGCAAGACTAGCGGTTTTGGCCCCGGGCGGAAAGGCGCAAGGCCAAGGTTGTCCGAAAAACGCGCTATTGTGCCAGGCGGCCGAATTGATTAGAATCTGCGCCCCGCTCAATCCGGGCTCGCCTGCCATGTTAGATCATGGGGTAGTCCAGGGGCCGGGAAGACGTTTTAACCAAACGGCGCAAGCTCCCAAAATGCTGGCCAAGTGGTCACCAATTGTTGGTGATTGGGCTTGGTTGCTGCTTCGTGTCGTCCATTTTGTTGGAGCATAGAAATATGTACGCTGTTTTTGAGAGCGGTGGCAAACAACACCGTGTAGTAGAAGGCGAAGTTCTGCGCCTGGAAAAAATTGAAGTAGCTACCGGCGAATCTGTCGATTTCGACAAGGTTCTGATGGTAGTTAACGGCGAAACCATCAACATCGGTGCGCCGGTTGTTGAAGGCGCCAAGGTGACTGCAGAAGTTCTGGGCCACGGCCGCGGTGACAAGGTGAAAATCATCAAGTTCCGTCGTCGTAAGCACTCCCTGAAGCGTCAGGGTCACCGTCAGTGGTATACCGAAGTTAAGATCACTGGCATCAAGGCATAAGAGAGGAGTAACGACTCATGGCACACAAGAAAGCTGGCGGTAGTACGCGCAACGGTCGCGATTCCGAAAGTAAACGCCTGGGCGTGAAGCGCTTTGGCGGCCAGGCTGTCTCTGCAGGCAGCATCATCGTGCGTCAGCGCGGTACCAAGTTCCACGCTGGTGTGAACGTTGGTATGGGCAAAGATCACACCCTGTTCGCTACCGCCGATGGCGTAGTGAAATTTGAGGTGAAAGGCGTTAACAACCGCAAGTTCGTTTCTATCGAAACTGCCTAAGCGGTCACAGCGTCCGATAAAAAGCCCCGCAATTGCGGGGCTTTTTTGTATCTTGCCCGTTTTTTTGGATTGCTCCCGGGCAAATTACACTGAAGACCGGGTAACCGGTAAGTAGAGTCATGAAATTTGTAGATGAGGCACCGATCAAGGTGCAGGCCGGCAACGGCGGTAAAGGGTGTTGTAGCTTCTGGCGCGAGAAATTCATTGCCAAGGGTGGCCCCGATGGCGGTGACGGCGGTGACGGCGGCTCCGTGTATCTGTTGGCTGACGATTCCCTGAATACGCTGGTGGATTATCGCTTCCAGCCGAATCACCAGGCCCAGAGTGGCGAGGCCGGGCGCGGTCGCAACTGCACCGGTGCCAAAGGCGAAGACCTGATACTGAAGGTGCCGGTGGGTACCACCGCCATCGATGTGGATACCGGGGAGACCCTCGGCGATCTGCTGGAGCCGGGGCAGAAACTGCTGGTGGCCCAGGGTGGTTTCCACGGCATCGGTAACACCCGCTTCAAATCCAGTACCAACCGCGCGCCGCGCCAGACTACCCCGGGCTACCCCGGTGAGTTTCGCAACCTGAAGCTGGAGCTCAAGGTGCTGGCGGACGTGGGTATGCTCGGTCTGCCGAATGCGGGCAAGTCCACCTTTATCCGTGCGGTGTCCGCGGCCAAGCCGAAGGTGGCCAACTACCCGTTTACCACGCTGGTGCCGAATCTGGGCGTGGTGAAGGTGCAGAAATACCGCAGCTTCGTGATTGCCGATATTCCGGGGCTCATCGAGGGTGCGTCCGAGGGGGCGGGTCTGGGTATCCGGTTCCTTAAACACTTGACCCGCTGCCGCGTGCTGCTGCACCTGGTGGACCTGGCGCCATTTGACGGTTCTGATCCGGTGCAGAATGCACTGGCTATCGAGCGCGAGCTGAAGTCCTTCAGTCCTACCCTGGCCGGGCGCGAGCGCTGGCTGGTGCTGAACAAGACTGATCTGGTGCCGGCGGCCGAGCTGGAAGAGCGCTGTCAGTCGATCGTCAGTGCGCTCGGTTGGCAGGGGCCGGTTTTCCGTGTCGCCGCCATTCGCGGTGAAGGTACCGATGTGTTGAGCGGCCAGCTGATGGAGTACCTCGAGGAGGTGAAGCATCGCGAAGAGATCGATGCCGACCTGTTCGAGGCGGAGCAGGAAGCCCAGCGGCAGATGCAGCGTGAGGCGCGCGATCGCATCGAGGAAGTGCGTCTTGCCCAGCGCGCCAAGCGCAAAGGTGAGGAAGAATACGCAGAGGATGATGAAGATTGGGACGACGATGAGTACGACGTGGATGTAGAATATCGTCGCTAAGTTTTTCGCCCTTTCAGAGGATTGTCCTGATACAGGTACGACCCGCAGGGGCGTGTCCTGATATGAGGAAGAAATGGATTCCATCTCGTCGCGTCAGCAACTCTCCACCAGCAAGCGCTGGGTGATCAAAATCGGCAGTGCTCTGCTCACTGATAATGGTCGCGGCGTCAATCGCGCCGCGATCCACAATTGGGCGGGGCAGATCAGTACCCTGCGCCGGCAGGGTATCGAAGTGCTGCTGGTGTCTTCCGGCGCTGTGGCTGCGGGCATGGACCGCCTGGGCTGGCGCAAGCGCCCGGAATCCATCCATCAGCTGCAGGCTGCCGCCGCCGTCGGCCAGAGCCATCTGGTACAGGTGTACGAACACGCCTTTGGTCAGTATGACTGCCGCACCGCGCAGATCCTGCTGGACCACGACGACCTCTCCAATCGCACCCGCTATCTCAATGCCCGCAGTACCCTGCGCACGCTGCTGTCGCTGGGGGCGGTGCCGATCATCAATGAGAACGACACGGTGGTGACCGACGAGATCCGCTTCGGTGACAACGACACCCTGGGGGCCCTGGTGGCCAATCTGGTCGAGGCTGACGTGCTGCTGATCCTCACCGATGCGGACGGTCTGTTTACCGAAGATCCGCGGGACAACCCGAATGCCGAGCTGGTGCGGGAGGCGGTGGCCACGGATCCGCGGCTGGTGGCGATGGCGGGAGGCTCCCGCAGCGGCCTTGGTCGCGGCGGCATGTCAACCAAGGTGCGTGCGGCGCAGTTGGCGGCGCGCTCCGGGGCGCGCACGGTCATTGTTGGCGGCAGCGCGGAGGCTGTGATCGAGCGTGTGGCGGCTGGGGAGGAGCTGGGCACGCTGTTGATGCCGGAGGCGGATCCGCTGACGGCGCGCAAGCGCTGGCTGGCGGGGCAGTTACAGGTGCGCGGCAAGCTTTACCTGGATGTTGGTGCCGAGCGCGCCCTGCGCAGCCAGGGGAAGAGCCTGCTGCCGGTGGGTGTAGTCGGAATCGATGGACGCTTTCATCGCGGTGATCTGGTGAGCTGTGTCAATGCTGGCGGCGAGGAGATTGCGCGCGGACTGGTGAATTATGACAGCGGCGAGGCGGCGCGGATCTGTGGTCAATCGTCAGAGCGTATTGTCGAGTTGCTGGGCTATCGTGACGACGACGAGCTGATCCATCGGGATAATCTGATCCTGCTCTGATGGGCAGGGATTTCAGGCAATAAAAAACCCCGCATTCGCGGGGTTTTTTGTGCTCAGTAAGAAATGGCTTAGGCGGCCAGTTTCTTGATCTGCGCGTTCAGGCGGCTCTTATGACGAGCAGCCTTATTCTTGTGAATAATGCCTTTGTCGGCCATGCGGTCGATGACCGGCACAGCAGCCGCGTAAGCGGATTTGGCTTTTTCAGCATCACCTGCATCGATGGCTGCAACTACCTTTTTGATGTAGGTGCGCACCATGGAGCGCAGACTGGCGTTGTGATTGCGGCGCTTGTCGTTCTGGCGCGCGCGTTTCTTCGCTTGAGGTGAGTTGGCCACCGGTTGCTCCTGTCTGGATCTTGATAACTCGAACAATCGGGCCGGGGGCCCGTTTGGGACGCGACATTATCCCCAGCGTTGTTTGTTTGTCAACCGCCTGCGCGGTGAGTTTGTGACTGGCTTGCCGGAGGTGGATTCCATGGTGGATTTGGCGGTGTATCAGCGGGGCAGGCGCAGGGTAAAGGTGACGCCGCTGCCATCTTCGCGGTTGGTGGCGCTGAGTTCACCACGGTGGAAGTCGGCGATCAGTCGCGCGATATGCAGGCCGAGCCCCAGGTGACCGGCCTTGCCACCGTCATCCCGCACGGAGACCAGAGAGTCGAACAGTTTCTGGCCGAAACCCGGGGGTAGCCGTGGCCCAGTATTGCTGACACTCAGCCGGTATTCCCCACGCTCCACCTGCAGCTCCATTAGAATCGCGCTGCCCTCGGGGGCAAAGCTCACGGCGTTGTCCACTAGCTTGTCCAGCAGTTGTGCCAGCAGTTCCGGGGCGCCGTGGTAGGCCTGCGGCGTCTCTGGACGCTGGAGTTCGAAGTGGTGGCCGGGGTGAGCGTCGGCGTAGCTGTGGGTCAGGACCTGCATCAGGTCTGCCAAGTCGAAGTCTTCTCGCTCTGCCTGGCTGATACTCGCCTCCAGGTGATTGGCGGCGGAGAGCGCGTTCAGAATCGACGACAGGCGTGCGCCACCGTCGGCAGCGCGCTCCGCATAACGGCGGCTGTCGCTGTCCAGATCACCGGCGGCGAGGTTGTCGAGTGACGAGCGCATCACCGCCAGCGGCGTGCGCAATTCATGTGACAGCTTGCTCGCCAGACTGCGCAGGTACTGGTGATAGTGATCCAGTTCCGCCAGCAGGCTGGCGAAGGCGCGGTTGAGGGCGCCGAGTTCATCGTGGATGAAGGGGTGCGGGAAATCTCCCCGCAGGCGGCCGCTGGCGTCAACCGCGTTGCTGGCGGCGCGGTGCAGCTGGCGGATGCGCCAGGACAGCCAGCTGGCATAGCCCAGCAGTAATAGCAGCACCAGGCCCGCGGCCGCGGCGGTGGTAAGCCACAGGCGACGGGCGGCGGACTCGGTAAGTGACTGCAGGGCGCTGGCGGACTGGGCGGCGATTACCCGCCCGAGCAGTGGCCGCTCGATAATGTCGTCGGCGCGGGTTACCACCGGCACGCTGGCCACGCCAATGCGCTCGCTGCCCGGTGAGCGTGAATGATTGTATGTTGGCTTATCCGGGGCACTGAACCACTGGCCGGTGGTTTCCCGATTCTGGGTCAAATTATCCGGGTACTGGTCCCGGGGCAGTGGTGGCAGCGCATCGGTGGCCAGTAGCTGTCGATAGAACCACTCCCGCAACCAGGACTGGGGCGCGACTGCCGGTTGTTCTGCCTCTTCTCCTTCCGCGAACCAGTCTTCGCCGGTGCGCGCAAGTACGAAGCCCTCCTGGTCCACCACCGTCAGTTGCAACTCCGGGCGGGCAAAGTGTTCGAGCTCCCGCTGCAGCTGCGGCAGTGGCTCGACCAGAGCGCCCGGGCGCCCGTCACTGGGGAGGGTGCTGGAGAGGCGTGCCGGGGTGCCGCCGTCGCTTTGGGTTCGGTCCAGTACACGGATCCCCAGTTCGCCGCCGCTCAGCGCGGCGGGCATGCTCAGTTCCAATTGGTAACCCTGCGGTGAGGCGGTCCAGCGACCGCGCATACGCAGCTCGCGTTCGTACTGGCCGCGCCGCGGGTTGTACCACATGGCCTGTACCGGTCCCTGGCTTGCCACCGGCAATGCGTACTGCTGACTGGCGGTGTAGATTTCCACGGTGTCGCCGCTGGAAATGCCACTGCTGCGGGGGTCGTGGTAGCTGGGGCTGCGGTCGCTGGCGGTTAGCAACAGGTAAACCTGGTTGCTGTGGCGGCCGAGGGTGATCTGGGCGAGGGTGTCCCCATCCCGGTCGAGCAGCTGCCGGGGTTGCAGGCGCAGCGCGCGCCATTCTTCGCCGTAGCCGTCCACTACCGGTGCCTGTGGCAGGGGATTCAGGTAAAGCTGGGCGCCTGGCGGCCGGCCGTTGCGGCGGGTATCCGGCGCAATCAGTTCTGGGGCGCTGGCGAGGCGCGCGGCGATGGCGTTGCCAGTGGCTTCCAGTGTCTGCATCTGTCCTTGCGCGAGCGCCTGATCGACCTGGCGTAAATACTGGCAGCCCGCCCAAGGCAGGGCCAGGGTGCAGAGGCTCAACAATACCAGTTGGCGGCGCAGGTTCATCGGAGCTGGTTCATCGTGTGCTTACACCTGCCAGCGGTAGCCCATGCCATAGGCGGTGCCAATGGCGTCGAAGCTGGGGTCGATGGTCTGAAATTTGCGCCGGATACGTTTCACATGGGAGGTGATAGTGTTGTCATCCAGCACCACCCGCGCCGCTTCCATCAACTGGGTGCGGGATTTGACATGTCCCGGGCGTTTGGCCAGGGCGTGGACTATCCAGAATTCTGTCACCGTGAGGTCCACCGGTTCGCCCTTCCAGTGGCAGTGCAGGCGCGATACGTCCAGCTTCAGGTCGCCCTGGGTGATTATTTCGCTGTCGTCGCTGTTGGATTGCATGATGCTCACCCGGCGCAGCAGGGCGCTGATACGGGCCTGCATATGCGGCAGGGAAATGTCCTTGGTGAGGTAGTCGTCGGCGCCGAGTCGCAAGCCGGAAATGATGTCCAGCTCCGAGTCCCGTGCGGTCAGGAACAGGATCGGCAGGGTGGGGGCCATGGCGCGCAGCTCGCGGCACAGGTCGAACCCGCCCTCAATCTCCGCTCCCAGCCCAACGTCGATGACTGCCAGATCCGGCAGTCGCTGCTGAAACGCGGCCAGTGCCTCGGGCCGGGTCTGGTAAAGCTGAACCTGGTAACCGGTGCGGCGCAGGGCATCGCGGTAGTTCTCGGCGATGGCGATTTCATCTTCGACGATGGCGATGGTGGGACTGTTCATGCAGGCTTCGGCACCGATTATCTGTCTTGTGTGTGGCGGAAAATCATGCCCGAACATTGGGGCTGCTGGCAAAAAAGATGCGTATACAAAAAAGCGCGCTGCTTTTCGCGGCGCGCAAGGTTACGGCTTACAGGGGTTGCACGGGAATCGAATGCCATTTACCGGCGGTGTCTAGCTTTCGCCGGTTAGGCCCAACCGCCGCTTTTGTGGAGCGGCAGTCGAGGAGTCGAGGTTTAGAAGGCGCCGGCCATGGATTCCGGCAGGCCGAAGTGGATGTCTACCCGGCGCTCGAGCGCGTAGCCGTCGAGATCGCCCTTGGTCGCCGTGGAGCGGCGGGCGCCGAGGGCGCGGCGCTCTATGCGTTCGGGGGCTACACCGTAAGCCTCCAGGGCACGCTGCACACTGAGGGCGCGCTGGTCGGACAGCACGTTGTTGTAGCCGTCGCTGCCGCGGGGATCGGAGTGGCCCTCCAGGAGTACTTGCAGATGTGGGTGGCGGTTGAGGAAGTCGGCCATGGCGGCTACCTGGCGCTCCTGCGCTTCCTGCAGCTGGTCGTCGCCGGTGGTGAACAGCATCTGGAACTCCAGGCTTTCCAGTGCCAGCTCTCGGGCGTCGTTAGCGGAGAGTCGTGCCGCGTCCAGTTGTTGTGCCAGGTTGCCGAGTTCCGCGCGACTATCAGTCAGTTGTGTTGCGAGCATGTCAGCCTCTTCCGCTTGCTTGATCTGTTCGCCCAGCCAGGCTCCACCGAGGGCGCCGGCAATGAATCCGACCGGGCCACCTACGGCGGCACCTGCAACTGCGGCGCCGGTAAATACAGTGGCCTGTTTGGCCGGGGTCAGGGCTGAGCCCTGGGCTTTGTTTTCGGTGTTTTTGGCGGCCTGGGGCGCGGCGAAGCTGTTCAGGGCCAGGCTGCTCAGGGTAACTGCCAACAACATCTTTTTCATGTTCGTATTCCTTGCGATTTAGGGTTTTTGATGACTGCTCTTCGGTTCCGGTCGGGTTGGTGTTTCCGTCTCGGTTGAGTGTCATTTAAACCCCGCAAGGAGGCACTGGCGTGGCGCCAGTGGGGCGAATTCCGTAGCAATTATGGCGAAATGTGGCAGTCTTCCCTGTGACTCAGTTCAGCCTCCGGACATGTCGCTCTGCAATCACTCCATCCGCCGCCGGTAGCGGTTGTCGCGGGCCTGGTCTATCCGCACCCGGACCCGTTGAGGGCGCGGGCCCAACGCTACGACCGCGTACAGCAGCACCGCCAGTATCAGTGCGATGATCAGCGCGTTAATGGTCATTCCGTTTCTCCTCTGTTGCCGCCAATCCCTGCGGCTCGCCAACGGCTTAAACTGAGTATAGTTCCGTATTGCGCCAACCGTAGGATATGGGGATAGCGTGTCGCGGGGGGTGCGGTTTGAGGTAGACTTGCCGCCCATTCTTTCCTTCTACATTCAATCTTCTGGCCGGTATACGGCGCCGATCATCAGGAAACAGGGACGTGGCAGCACCTTCGCCCGAACAGGAACAGTCCAAGCCGGTCCCTCAGGGGCCGGGCACCAAGTCGCAGGGCCCCCAGTCGCAAGGAAAGAAAGATAGTCCGCAGCGGGGGCTGCTGCGCGGAACATCTGTGGTGGGCGGCGCCACTCTGTTGTCGCGGATCATGGGGCTGGCGCGGGATGTGGTATTTGCGCGACTCACCGGTGCTGGCGATGCTGCTGACGCCTTCTTTGTGGCCTTCAAAATTCCGAATTTCTTCCGCCGCCTGTTCGCCGAAGGAGCTTTCTCCCAGGCGTTCGTCCCGGTACTGGCGGAATACCGCCAGAATGGCGGGCTGGCAGCGGTAAAGGAGCTGAATGACCGGGTGGCCGGAGCGCTTGGCGGAACGCTGCTGCTGGTTACCCTGTTCGGTGTGCTGTGCGCGCCACTGGTGACGGGCATCTTTGCCTTCGGCTGGTGGTGGGGCGGCAATGAGTCGCAGAAGTTCGCCATGGCGACGGATATGCTGCGCATCACCGTCCCCTACCTGATGCTGATCTCTCTCACCGGGTTTGCCGGTGCCATCCTCAATAGCTTCGATCGCTTTGCTATCCCCGCGTTGACACCGATCTTTCTCAATCTGGTACTGATCGGTGCGGCCACGGTGGCCGCGAGTTGGTTTGAGCCCGCGGTGATGTCCCTGGCCTGGGGGGTGCTTGTGGCGGGGATGGTGCAGTTGCTGTTCCAGATCCCATTTCTGATGCGGGAGGGGTTGCTGCCGCGACCCAGATGGGATTGGCAGCACCCGGGAGTGCGCAAGATCCTGCGGTTGATGGCGCCGGCCATCTTTGGTGTCTCGGTTACCCAGATCAGTCTGGTGCTGGACACGGTGCTGGCGTCCTTCCTTCCTACCGGGTCGGTGACCTGGCTGTATTTCTCCGACCGCCTCACCGAGTTGCCTTTGGGGGTGTTTGGTGTGGCCGTGGCCACGGTGATCCTGCCGAACCTGTCGCGGCAGCATGCTGGCGGCGACCCTAAGCGCTTCCGTCACACCATCGACTGGGCCCTGCGCAGCGTCACCCTGATTGCGTTGCCGGCAGCGGTGGCGTTGTTTGTATTGGCGGAGCCGTTGCTCACGAGTTTGTTCCAATATGGAAATATGACCGCCCGCGATATGCAGATGGCGGCCTGGTCACTGCGCGCCTATACCTTCGGTCTGCTGGCGTTCATGCTGATCAAGGTGCTGGCGCCGGGCTACTTTGCCCGCCAGGACACCACCACGCCAGTGCGCTTCGGGTTGATCGCCATTGCCTCGAAGATGGTGTTGAGCCTGCTGTTCGTGGTGCCGCTGCATGTGTATTTCCAGCTCGGCCATATGGGGCTGGCGATGGCCACCGCCGGGCAGGCCGCGATCAATGCCTGGCTGCTTTACCGCGGGTTGCGCCAGGGCGGGGTCTACGCACCGGAGGCGGGGTGGCGCTCTTTCCTGACACGGCTGTTGCTGGCCAACCTGGCGATGGCGGCGGTGTTGCTGGCGCTGCTGCACTACTGGCCGAGCTGGCACGAATGGCCCTGGTGGCAACGGGCCTGGCGGATGGGCACACTGGTGGCTGCTGGCGGCGCCACCTACGGATTGGTGCTGCTGGCTAGTGGTCTGCGCCCACGTCATTTTCGCGCCACCTCATGAATGACCGAAATCCCCAGAAGGCGGCCAAATCCGTTATACTGCGCCGCTTGATTTTGCAAGGGCAATCAAGGGTGACTAGAAGGATGAGTGAAGCACTGTGACCGAGCAACGGGAGCTGATTCGCGGGTTGCATAACCTGCGGCCGCGCCATCACGGATGCGTGGCGACCATCGGTTCATTCGATGGCGTGCATCTGGGGCATCAGGCGATCATCACCCAGTTGCGGGCGCGAGCGGCCGAACGCAAGCTGCCCTCGGTGGCGATCATCTTTGAACCCCAGCCTCACGAGTACTTCTCCGGCGAAAAGGCGCCGGCGCGACTGATGCGCTTCAAGGAGAAGGTACTGGCGTTGTTCGCTGCGGGTGTCGACCGGGTGTTGTGTCTGCAGTTCAACGAGCGCTTGCGCAACCTGGGTGCAGATGCGTTTATCCGGCAGGTGCTGGTAGATGGCCTCGGGGTACGGCATCTTGTGGTGGGAGATGACTTCCGCTTTGGCTGCGATCGCAGTGGTGACTATGCGCTGCTGCAAAAAGCCGGTGCCGATGCAGGCTTTACTGTGGAGGATACGGCCACCCTGCAAATTGCCGGTGAGCGGGTAAGTAGTACCCGTATCCGCGAGGCCCTGCAGAACGCGGACTTTGCCTTGGCAGAACAGTTACTGGGTAAGCCTTACAGAATTACCGGCCTGGTGGCCCGCGGCCGTGCCCTCGGCCGGCAGTTGGGCGCGCCCACGGCGAATGTGCGTTTGCACCGCTACCGTTCACCACTGGTGGGTGTGTACACGGTGACCGCGAAGCGCACCAACGGCAGCCCCATGAGCGGCAGTTGTATGGAAGTGGCTGGCGTGGCCAATGTAGGCTTCCGCCCCACGGTGGAAGGCGAGGGTGCCAAACCATTGCTGGAAGTGCACCTGTTCGATTTCAGTGGCGACCTGTATGGCCGTGAAATCGCCGTCACTTTCCACCACAAGCTGCGCGATGAAGAAAAGTTTGAGTCCCTGGAAATCCTCAAACAAAAAATCGCCGAAGACATCGAAAACGCGAAAGCGTGGTTTGCCAACCGCAAACCAAATTAAATGAAATTACTCCTTCGTATCTGACAAAGTGCTTTTCTCAGATGCGAAGGCAGAGTACCGGGTACGGGTTTTCAGGAACGTCGGCAACAGGGATGTTGCCGACGTAGCGCCCAGGGATGGGTTCACAGCGGTCCTGAAAACCCGTACCCGGTGCTCTGCCGCCACCAGTCCAGCTTCTTGGGGCGCCGAAATTCGATATCGGAGTCCTGTTCTCAGTCCGGTGGCGCGGAAGCAATGGGTATCAGGTTTCAAAATCGCTGCGAGTACATCCATGTACGCTCCGTCGGTGACGTCCCTGTCACCAACGGTTTTGAAACCTGATCCCCATCACTTCCGCTTCAAATTTAAGTTTTGAGCTCCGTAAGCCACTGGCTGCCGAGTTCTGCTGCACGAACGATGAATTGTTTTTCGAGCTACAACCGAAGTAGATAACCAATGACCGACTACAAAGCGACCCTGAACCTGCCCGAAACCGACTTCCCCATGCGCGGTAACCTGCCGAGCCGGGAACCGGAAATTCTGAAGAAATGGCAAGAAGGCAAGCTCTACGAAAAAATTCGCGAGGCCCGCGCCGGTCGCGAACAGTTTATCCTGCACGATGGCCCTCCCTACGCCAACGGCGATATTCATATTGGTCACTCGGTCAACAAGATTCTCAAAGACATCATCGTCAAGTCCAAAACCCTGAGTGGCTTGGATGCCCCCTACGTGCCCGGCTGGGACTGTCACGGCCTGCCTATCGAACACAAGGTGGAGCAGAAGGTCGGCAAGGCTGGTACCAAGGTGGACCACAAAACCTTCCGTCAGAAGTGCCGCGAATACGCCGCCAAGCAGGTGGAAGGCCAGAAGAAAGACTTTATCCGTCTCGGCGTGTTCGGCGATTGGGAAAATCCCTATCGCACCATGGACTTTGAGTTTGAAGCCGACATCATCCGCGCCCTCGCCGGCGTTGTGAAAAACGGCCACCTGTCCCGTGGCTTCAAGCCCGTGTACTGGAGTGTGGTGGGCGGTTCCGCACTGGCGGAAGCGGAGGTGGAGTACCAGGACAAGACCTCCTACTCCATCTATGTGAACTACCCGGCCACCGAAGAAACCGCGCTCGCCATCGCCGATGCCGCTGGCGGTCACGCTGGTGAAGGCCCGCTGTCTGTGGTGATCTGGACCACCACACCCTGGACCCTGCCGTCTTCCCAGGCAGTTTCTGTAAATGGTGAACTGGAATACGTGGTGGTGCAGGTAGGCGACAAGCGCCTGCTGCTGGCGGAAGCCTTGAAAGATGTGGTGCTGGCGCAGACCGGCCTCGAGGGCAACGTGGTCGGCCATATCCGCGGTGCCGCATTGGAGCACCTGAAAGTCCGCCACCCGTTCTACGACAAGGAGCTGCCGATCATCCTCGGCGACCACGTCACCACCGATGCCGGTACTGGCTGCGTGCACACTGCGCCGGACCACGGTCCGGACGACTTCAATGTGGGCAAGCGTTACGGTATCGACACGCTGAATTATGTCGACGACAACGGCGTCTACCGTGACAGTACACCGCTGGTCGCCGGCGAACACGTGTACAAAGTCGATGAAAAGATTGTCGAGCTGCTGAAAGAAAATGATGCGCTGTTGCACCAGGGCAAGCTGGTCCACAGCTACCCGCACTGCTGGCGCACCAAGACCCCGCTGATCTACCGCGCCACCCCGCAGTGGTTTATCAGCATGCAGCAGAACGACCTGCTGGATCACGCACAGAAAGCGGCGGACGAAGTGCAGTGGATTCCCGGCTGGGGCAAGGCGCGCATCGATTCCATGCTGAATGCTAGCCCGGACTGGTGTATCTCCCGTCAGCGCACCTGGGGTGTGCCCATCGCTCTGTTCGTGCACAAAGAGACCCACGAGATTCACCCGGACACCCCGGCGCTGATGGAAAAAGTCGCGCAGCAGGTGGAAAAGGCCGGCATGGATGTGTGGTTCGAGCTGGATGCCAAGGAGCTGCTGGGTGACGATGCGGACAACTACCAGAAGGTCACCGATACCCTGGACGTATGGTTCGATTCCGGTGTGACCCACCACGCGGTATTGAAGCGCCGCAAAGCCCTGCGCTTCCCGGCGGATCTGTATCTGGAAGGTTCCGACCAGCACCGCGGCTGGTTCCAGTCGTCCCTGAAAACCTCCATCGCCATCAACGACTGCGCGCCCTATAAACAGGTGCTCACCCACGGCTTCACCGTGGACGCCCAGGGGCGCAAGATGTCCAAGTCCATCGGCAACACCGTGGCGCCCCAGGATGTAATCAACAAACTGGGCGCGGATGTGCTGCGCCTGTGGGTTTCTGCCACCGACTTCAGTGGCGAGATGGCGGTTTCCGACGAAATCCTGAAGCGCACCGCGGATTCCTACCGCCGCCTGCGTAATACCGCGCGCTTCTTCCTGTCCAACCTGGCGGGCTTCGATCCGGCCACCGACCTGCTGCCCGCAGAAGAGCTGCTGGCACTGGACCGCTGGGCAATCGAGCAGGCCGCGAAGCTGCAGGATGAAATCATCGCAGCGTATGATCGCTATCAGTTCCACCAGATCTACCAGAAGCTGCACAACTTCTGTGTGGTGGAGATGGGCGGTTTCTACCTCGATATCATCAAGGATCGCCAGTACACCACTCAGGCCGACAGCGTCGCTCGCCGTTCCGCGCAGACCGCGCTGTACCACATCGTGCAGGCCTTCGTGCGCTGGGTGGCGCCGATCCTGAGCTTTACCGCGGAAGAGCTGTGGCAATTTATTCCCGGCAACAGCGAAGACAGCGTGATGCTGGCCGAGTGGCACGAGTTCCCGGAGCTGTCACAGGATGCTGCGATGGACGCGGAATTCTGGGATGCCATCGCCGATGTGAAAACCGCGGTGAACAAGGTGCTGGAAGAACAGCGCGCGGCGGGTAATATCGGCGGCTCCCTGCAGGCTTCCGTCACCCTGTTCGCCGATGAGGCGCTGCAGCAGAAGCTGGATGCGCTCAAAGATGAACTGCGTTTTGTGCTGATCTGTTCCTCCACTTCCGTACAGGCACTCACCGACGCCGCCGGTGCCGAGAAAACCGAACTCGCCGGCCTGCGGGTGGCGGTGCATAAGGTAGACGCGCCCAAGTGCGGTCGCTGCTGGCACTACCGCGAAGACGTGGGCAGCAACAGCGAGCATCCGGAACTTTGCGGCCGCTGTGTGGAAAACGTGAGCGGCGACGGTGAGGTGCGCCACTATGCCTAAACTGCTGTCCTCGCCAACGCGCTGGTATCTGCTGGCACTGCTGGTGATTCTGGTGGATATCGCCACCAAGGTGTGGGCGGTAGAGCGCTTTATGTACGGCCCCGCGCTGCAGATCATTCCCGGACTGCTGCAGTTCACCTATGCGGAAAACTATGGTGCTGCATTCAGTTTTCTCGCCGATGCCGGGGGCTGGCAGCGCTGGTTTTTCGGTGCCATCGCACTGATTTTCAGCGTCGTGGTCGTCATGTGGATCAAGCGGCTGCCCGCTGCCAAACGCTGGGAGCCTGCCGCGCTCGCCCTGATTCTCGGTGGTGCACTGGGTAACCTGTGGGATCGTATGCTGCTGGGCTATGTACGGGATTTTATTTCCGTTTACTACGGCAGCTGGCATTTTCCCGTATTCAACGTGGCCGATATGGCCATCTCCGTCGGCGCCGCCATGCTGGTGATCGAGCTGCTGTTTTTTAAAGACAAAGGCGAAGAATCCGGCAAAAACGGTGCGGAAGTGTAAGGTTTCAGAGCGGTACGGTTTAATACAGTACCCATTAGAGCAGTAATATGAGCAACAACGTTATCGGCGAACACAGCCGCGTCACCCTGCACTTCAGTCTCAAGCTGGATGACGGTTCCGAAGTGGATTCCAATTTCGATGGTGAGCCCGCCACCTTTATTGTCGGCGACGGTAACCTGCTGCCGGGCTTTGAGCACGCACTGTTCGGGCTGAAAGCCGGCGACGAAGCGGAAATCGAGATTCCCCCGGAAGGGGCATTCGGCCAGCGTAATCCCGCCAATATACAGATGGTGCGCCGGGATACTTTTTCCCCCGACATGGAGCTGGAAGAGGGGCTGGTGGTCTCTTTCGACAATGGCAGCGGTGAACTTCCCGGCATCATTCGTGAGATCGGCGAAAACGAAGTGGAGGTGGACTTCAATCACCCACTTGCCGGGCAGACCGTGTTTTTCCACGTAAAAATTCTCGAAGTGGCCTCGATCAACTAGGTCAGGGAAAGAACAGCTATGCAGATTCGCCTCGCCAATCCCCGCGGTTTCTGTGCCGGCGTCGACCGTGCCATCGACATCGTCAACCGCGCCCTCGACGTGTTCGGTGCGCCCATCTATGTGCGTCACGAAGTGGTACACAACAAATTTGTCGTCGACAGCCTGCGTGAACGCGGTGCCGTATTTGTCGATGAACTGGATGAAGTGCCGGACGATGTGATCGTCATTTTCAGTGCCCACGGCGTATCCAAAGCGGTACAGCAGGAAGCAGAGGATCGCGGCCTCAAGGTCTTCGATGCCACCTGCCCGCTGGTGACCAAAGTGCATATGGAAGTGAGCAAGTTCAGCAGCGACGGCAGCGAGTGCATCCTGATCGGCCACGAGGGCCATCCGGAAGTGGAAGGCACCATGGGCCAGTACGATACCGGCAATGGTGGTGCCATCTATCTGGTGGAAGACGAGCAGGATGTGGCGAAGCTCGAAGTCAAAGATCCGGACAATCTCACCTTCGTCACCCAGACTACACTCTCGGTGGACGACACCTCCCGGGTGATCGACGCTCTGCGAGCCAAATTCCCCAATATTCGCGGCCCGCGCAAGGACGACATCTGCTACGCCACCCAGAATCGCCAGGATGCGGTGCGGCAGCTGGCGCTTGAGTGCGACCTGGTATTGGTGGTGGGCAGCCCCAATAGCTCGAATTCCAACCGCCTGCGGGAACTGGCGGAACGCTGTGGCACCGACGCCTATCTGATCGACGGTCCCGATTGTGTTGATGCCGCGTGGCTGAATGGTAAAAAGACTATTGGTATTACCGCTGGTGCCTCGGCACCGGAAGTGCTGGTGGAGCGGGTGATCCAGAAGTTGCGCGAACTGGGCGCGGAGGCACCGAACGAGGTGGCGGGCATCCCGGAAAATATCAGTTTCAGTCTGCCGAAAGAGCTGCGCTGACCTTATCGGATGGCACCGCTTATCGGCTGGTGGATACCATTTATCGGCTACCCCAAGGGTAGCCGACCACTTCAAATTCTTTTCCCTTCTTAGGTGGTATAAAGCGAGCCTCCGGAAACTTTCCTGGTTGCCGGCACCTTTGGCGCCGCCTGGAAAATAACAAAAAGGCTCACAAATGAAACGCTTTCACACCACCGCCGGCTTTACGTTGGTGGAGTTAATGATTGTGATTGCGGTGCTGGCGGTCATCGTCAGTATCGGTGCTCCCTCTTTTACCACCCTGATCAAAAACTACCGGTTATCTTCGGCAACCAATGATGTGGTCGGAGCACTGCATTTCGCGCGTGCGGAGGCGGTTCGTCGAGGTCGTAATGTCGAGGTGGCTTCAATTACCAATACTCTGACCGACGGCATTAGAGTCTGGTTCGACGCGGATAGCGATAACGTTTTCGATGACGGAGAGGAGCTCCGTATTGTCCGCATGACGGATGTTGCCAATCTCCAGTTAACCAACCAGGTGGATGGTGCCGATTCAGGTTTGGCGCTCATTTTCAGCCCTCGTGGCACGGTGTCTGGCACAGGAAGCAAGCTGGAGTTGACCCTGTGTGATGATCGCTCTGGCGCGCACGGTAAGCAGGTGAGCCTGCTCGCTTCCGGGGTGCTGCGTAGCAGCAAAAATATCGGCTGCAATTGAGGTTGAGAAATGAATAAGCAGACTGGCGCAACCTTGATCGAGGTGTTGATAACCATCGTTATTCTGGCGGTAGGCCTTTTGGGGTTGTCTGCCACTCAGGTTATGACGCTCAAGAACAGCAACAACGCGCATCAGCGATATCTCGCAGCCTTGGCTGCGCATGAGATGGTGGAACGCATGCGCGCAAATCCAGATGGTGTGGAAACCGGGGCTTACGACAATAAGGAAGTCACCGGTGCCGAGACTGCCGTGGCATGTACGTCCACCTGTGACAGGTCGCAAATTGCCAGTCTGGACCTCTATGACTGGGGCCGGGTGATCTCCAGTAACCTGCCCGCAGGCAAGGGCAAAGTGGTGCGGAATGGTACGCAGTTCACTCTGACCGTGAACTGGAAAGAACAGCATACCGGCGAAAAAGCGGGCAGCAACGCTGGCGGAGCCCAAGATTCTAGTTTTGAAATGGTGGTAGATCTATGAGCCTGAATAATTTTTCCCGCCAGAGAGGCCTGTCCCTGATCGAGCTGATGGTGGGGCTGTTGCTTAGTTCGATTTTATTACTGGGCGTGCTACAGATTTTTGACAGTAACCGTGACACCCTGCGCCTGCAAACGGCATTTGCCCGAATTCAGGAGAGTGGGCGTTTTGGCATGGATATGTTGACCAAGGAAATTCGTATCGCAGATTACTGGGGATGCGCGCCGGATTCCGACAGCATTCGCAATCACCTTGACAAAACTGATGCGGACTATACACCTGATGTTCTGGATGATTTGGGCAAAAAGGGGGTTCTGGGCATTAATGGGGCCAGTAGCCTTACCATCGGTTCTATCGCGGTAAAAGAAGGCAGTGATGTCCTGTACCTGCGCGGGTCGGACGATGCCTGTGGCGGGACCGGCCGCATGGTGCCCTCGCTCACGGCTGCGGCGCTGATGGCGAGTCAAGACTGCAACGTCGAGGAAGGTGATGTTGTCTTGCTGGCGAACTGCCAAAGCGGAGAGTTGATGACCATTACCCAGGTACAAGGTGGCGGCGGCGGTAATTCGGATAAAAAAACGCTTGTCCACAATACCGGTAATAACCCGGTGCCGGGGAGGATCGACAATGCCACCAAAACGCTGCAGCGCGAATACGGGGCGGACGCGCGCATTCTGGTTCCCTATTCTCGATCGTTTTTTGTTGGGCAGAATGTGACCGGGGGACTGTCACTTTTTATGCGACAGAATTTCGGTAATGCCCAGGAGTTGATACCCGGTATTGAAGACATGCAGCTGCTGGGGGGGCGAGATGCAGACAATGATGACGTCGTCGATGTCTGGGAGCCTATGAGTATGGTCGAAACCGATATGGAACAGGTGCTGGCAATAAAGGTAGAACTTCTTGTGTCCAGTGACGATCGAGTAAATGCCGATGATGCCAAGTTGACCAATATAGACGGGTTAGAAAAGGAATACGTGGATGGCAAATTGCGCAAGGTCTATCTGTCCAGCGCAAAAATTCGCAACCGGGGGAATATGTGATGCAAGCTCCCATTAAGTCGATAGGCAATCAGCGGGGCGCGGTACTGGTCGTCAGCCTTATCATACTTTTGGTGCTGACACTGATCGGGGTGTCTACCGCGCGCACCCTTCAGCTCGAAGAAAAAATGACCTTTGCCTCGCGGGACGCGAAGGTCGCGCTGGAAGTTGCCGAGGCATTGGTGAGACAGGGGGAGCGCTATATCGATGGTCTTTCCACCACCGGAAATTTTAATTCGCAGACCTGGCTCTATAAAGAAGGTGATGCACCGAACAGCCTGTACGATGCAAACACCTGGGATGAGACCAATTCCAAGGTGTTTGATGTACCAATGAAGGGGCCGGATGGGCAGAGCCTACAGGGAAAAATGTACATTGAAATGGCGGGGGTGGCTGACAAG
>NZ_DATCMV010000141.1:0-5043 GCF_036563125.1 Microbulbifer sp. | reverse complement strand
TCTTCCGACTGCTCGCCGACTCCGATAAAGCGTACCGGAATCCCCAGCTTCTGTGCCAGCGCGAAAATCACCCCGCCCTTGGCGGTGCCGTCCAGCTTGGTCAGCACCAGACCGGTGACACCGGTGGCATTCCTGAAGGTTTCGGCCTGGGAGATCGCGTTCTGGCCGGTGCCCGCATCCAGTACCAGCAGCACCTCGTGGGGGGCGGACTCATCCAGCTTGCCCATCACCCGGCGTACCTTGGAAAGCTCCTCCATCAGGTGGGCTTTGTTGTGCAGACGGCCAGCGGTATCGGCGATCACCACATCCACGCCGCGGGACTTGGCGGACTGGATGGCATCGAAGATCACCGAAGCACTGTCGGCACCGGTGTGCTGTGCCACCACCGGCACATTGTGGCGCTGGCCCCATACCTGCAATTGTTCAACCGCCGCCGCGCGGAAGGTATCGCCCGCCGCCAGCATCACCGACTTGCCCTCATTCAGGTAGCGGTGCGCCAGCTTGCCGATGGTGGTGGTCTTGCCGACGCCGTTGACGCCCACCACAAGGATCACAAACGGCTGCTTGGCCTGATCGATGGCGAGCGGCGCCTCCACCTTGTCCAGCAGGCTCGCCAGCTCATCCTGCAATGCCAGGTAAAGCGCCTCGCCATTGGAGAGCTCGCGGCGGGATACGCGGTCGGTCAATCGGTCGATGATCTCAGCGGTGGCCTCGACTCCCACGTCTGCCATCAGCAGCTGGGTTTCCAGCTCCTCCATCAGGTCTTCGTCAATCTCTTTGGCACCCAGGAACAGGTTGCCCATGCCCTCGGCAAACTGGCTGCTGGTGCGTGCGAGACCGCGACGGATACGGGCAAAGAAACCCTCTTTCTTCGGCTTTTCCTGGGGTAGGGCAATTTCTGCCGGAGCCGCCTCAGGCTGGGCCTCGGGTTCAGGCGCCGCTGCCGGCACCTGTACTTCGGCCAGCTCCGCCGCCGGATCAAACGCCGCCTCCGGCGCTTCTTCCACCGAGAGATGCTCCTCAGTTGGCTGCAGCGCTTCAGTTGGCCGCGGCGCTTCCGGCTCAGCAGCGGTATCCGCCTTCAGGTTGTCCGGAATCTCAAATACCGGCTCTTCCACCAGCGGATTCTGGGCTTCCACCTGGGTGGGTTCGCTATCCCCGGATTCGCCCTCGGGTTTCTTTTTGCGTAGGAAATCAAAAATCATCGCGTGTGGATTCTTTGACAGGAAATCAGTGACTGACGGGTGCCGACTGGCGGCCGGCCGCGGAAAGGCGCTAATCTTAGCACCGCTGACCACTGACTGTTTAGCAGACAGTCACGTCCCGGCCATTTCGCCCGCAGTAAAGATTTGTCCCCCGGAAGCCCGATGTCCAGAAGACCGCCCCCGAAAATGAACAAGCCGGGTAACGCCCCCGTTTCGCAGCTGCGCATCATCGGCGGGCTCTGGCGTGGCCGCAAAGTGGCATTTGCGCCGATCGAGGGGCTGCGCCCCACCGGTGATCGGCTGCGGGAAACCCTGTTCAACTGGCTGCAGTTTTATCTACCCGGCGCGCGCTGCCTGGACCTGTTTGCGGGCTCCGGCGCGCTGGGGCTGGAGGCCCTGAGCCGGGGCGCGGCGGCGGTGGACTTCGTCGAGCTCGACCGCGGCGCCGCGCAGATGTTGCGCCAGCAGCTGGACTTGCTAAAGGCGGACGGCGGAAAAGTACACAACTGCCCGGCAGAGGTATTCCTGGCCCAGCCCGGGGATGCCTGGAACCTGGTGTTTATCGACCCGCCGTTTGCCGGCGACCTGTGGCAGAGCACCCTGCAGGCTCTGGTCGACAGCGGGCGCATCGGGTCCGGCACAATTGTTTACGTGGAATCACCGCGGGATGCACTGATCTCCACGCCACCGGGCTGGCAGCTGGAGAAGGAAAAACAGGCCGGGCAGGTATGCATGCGCCTGTTTACCGTCTGAACTCTGCGCAACACCCATCTGATCTCCACCCGTTCAGGGATTTTTTGAGGGAAAGCGCTAAATTGTTTAAGATGCGCGTCCCCTCTGGCCCGCAAGGCGATTTGGCATATGAAAAAAGTGGTTTACCCGGGTACATTCGATCCCATTACCAACGGTCATATGGATCTGGTGGAACGAGCCGCGCGCCTGTTCGATCACGTGGTGGTCGCCGTTGCCGCGAGCACCCGCAAGAATCCGCTGTTCACCCTCGAAGAGCGGGTGGAATTGGCACAGCAGGAGCTGTCGCATCTCGACAACATCGAGGTGATCGGCTTTGACATCCTGCTCGCGGATCTGGTGCGCCAGCTGGATGCTCACGGCGTGGTGCGCGGTCTGCGCGCGGTATCTGACTTCGAATACGAATTCCAGCTCGCCAACATGAACCGTCAGCTGGCACCGCAGATGGAAAGCCTGTTCCTGACCCCAGCGGAACACCTCTCCTACATTTCCTCCTCGCTGGTGCGCGAAATCGCTTCCCTCGGTGGCGATGTCACCAAGTTCGTGCCGCCTTCGGTGCAGAAGGCGCTGAAGGAAAAATTCAACCGTCAGACCCCCTGAATACCCTCCTGCGAATCGGACCTGAACCCCGTTTGATTCAGATCTGATACACTCGGGCGATCCCGCGAAGGCAACATCGGATCGCCCAGTGAACAGATTTCTGCTTTTCCCTCTTTCCACTTTCCTTTTTTCCACCGCGGCGCTCGCATCGCTTCCGCCCGCCACGCCGCAAGAAGTACAGCCGGAAATCGCCACCGGGCGCAGTGAGATCAAGTCTGCCGTCGCCAGCAAATACATGGCGGTCACTGCCAACCCCCACGCCTCCGCCGCCGCGGAACAGATGCTGGCCAAAGGCGGCAGCGCGGTAGACGCGGCGATTGCTGCGCAGCTGATGCTGGGGCTGGTTGAACCGCAGTCCTCCGGCATCGGCGGCGGTGCCTTTATGCTGAGCTACCGCGCGGACCAGAAAAAACTTTACTCCTACGACGGCCGTGAAACCGCGCCCATGGCGGTGGATGAAAACTATTTCATCCGCGACGGCCAGCCGCGGGGTTTTCTCGACGCAGTAATCGGCGGCTTCTCCGTGGGGGTTCCTGGCGCGATGCGTATGCTCGCGCTCGCACACCAGCGCGACGGCAAACTGCCGTGGAAAGACCTGTTCCAACCGGCCATCGAGCTCGCGGATCAGGGCTTTGAGGTTTCTCCACGCCTGCACCAGCTGCTGGTGCAGATGCCGCGAGTAGCGGTGCGCCCGGCAATCAGCAATTATTTTTTCGGCAAAGACGGTAAGCCCCTGCCTATCGGTTACCTGCTGAAAAATCCCGAATACGCCCATACCCTGCGGCAACTGGCGAAAGAAGGTGTACGGCCTTTTTATGAAGGGGAAATCGCCGAGGCCATCGTCGAGGCAGTGCAGAACGACCCACAAAACCCCGGCAAGATGACCCGCAAGGATATGGCGAGCTACCGCGCCAAAATGCGCGAGCCGGTATGCAGCGGCTTCCTTACCTATGAAGTCTGCGGGGCCGCGGCACCGTCTTCCGGCGGTACCACCGTGGGCGCGCTGCTCGGCATGCTGCAGCATTTCCCGCTGGAAAAATCGAGCGTGGGCAGCGCGGAACTCACCCACCTGTTTGTGGAGGCCTCGGAACTCGCCTTCGCCGATCGCAACACCTACTCCGCCGACCCCGATTTTGTCGCGGTGCCGACACAGGCCATGGTGGCCGCGGACTATCTCGCCGCGCGCGCAAAACTGATCAACCCAAGCAAAGCCCAACCGGCCAGCGCTGGAGACCCGGCGGGTTTTGCCGACAAGCGCCAGGTTGCACTGTCCCCGGAACTGCCGAACACCAGTCACTTGTCGATCATCGACCAGTACGGCAACGGCGTGAGCATGACCACCAGTATCGAGACCGGCTTCGGCTCGCGTCTGATGGTGAAGGGCTTCGTGCTCAACAACCAGCTCACGGATTTTTCCTTCGTGCCCACCAATGCGGATAAACAGAAGGTGGCGAATCGCATCCAACCGGGCAAGCGCCCGCGCTCGTCCATGTCGCCGACGGTGGTATTCAACAAGGATGGCAGCCTGCGTTTGCTGGTGGGCTCACCCGGCGGTTCGCGCATCATCGACTACACCGCGCGCACAATCCTGTACCACCTGGCCAAGGGCATGCCCATCGCCGAGGCCATCCACGCACCCAATATCACCGCGATCGGATATCAGGTGGAAGTGGAGCCGGAAGCGCTTTCCGATACTGAATTGAAAAAGCTGGAAAACATGGGCCACACCGTGGTGCGCAAGGAACTCAACAGCGGCATCCATGCCATTGCGCTGATGGACGGCAAACTTTATGGCGGCGCCGATACCCGCCGCGAGGGCAGCGCAGTAGGGCTGTAATCAGCGCTGGCAGCGCGGGCAGAAGAAGGTGTTGCGCTGGCCGATGATCTGTTCGCGGATGGTGCCGGGACAGCGCGGGCAGGGCAGGCCGGCGCGACCGTAGGCATTCAGCTGCTGGGCAAAGTAACCGGGCTTGCCGTCGCCGCCGACGAAATCCTTGAGGGTGGTGCCGCCCTGTTCGATGGCCGCAGCGAGGACGGCTTTTATCGCCTCGACCAGACGCTCGTAACGGGCGCGGGTGATTTTGCCGGCGGGAGTCTGCGGGCGAATACCGGCCATGAACAGGGCCTCAGAGGCGTAGATGTTGCCGACGCCGACGACGATGCGGCCGTCCATGATGAAGCTTTTCACCGCGGCTTTGCGGCCGCGGGACGCATTGAACATGTAGTCCCCGCAAAAATCCTCGCTGAGCGGCTCGGGGCCGAGATGGGCGATGAGTTCGTGGCCGGCGATATCACCGGTGGTCCACAACAGTGCGCCGAAGCGGCGCGGGTCGTGGAAGCGCAGGCGCTGGCCGCTGTCGAGCAACCAGTCGATGTGGTCATGTTTTTGCGGCGGCAGATTGCCGTCGACCATGCGCAGGCTGCCGGACATGCCCAGGTGCCAGATGGCCATACCCTTGTCGGTCTGCACCAGCAGGTATTTGGCGCG
>NZ_DATCMV010000137.1:0-11279 GCF_036563125.1 Microbulbifer sp. | reverse complement strand
CCGGTGCCGCTCAGGGTGTCGAACAGGCGCTTGCTGGTGGCGGTGGCCGCCTGGGCCTTGCCGCCGTTCAGCTGGATGCCCCAGGAGCCGAGCCACTCCACGTCGCCAGACAGGTTCAGGTCGATCGCCGGGTTGATACCGGAGGTGTCGTAGGCGGTGGTGCCGCTGCCGGTCTTGAATTCGTACAGGGCGATGGCGTTGTTCTCGATACGCCCGCCGCCGCTGGCGACAACACCGTCGGTGAGGAACAGCGCTTTGCTGGTCACCCACTCTGGGTCCACTTCGGTCACCGGGATACCGTTGACGAAATTGCGGATGGCCGCGGCCATGGTGTCGGCGTTATCGGCGCAGTCGCCCCAGCAGTTGTGGAAGTCACTGCCGAGGCGCACCACAAAGCGGGATTTCTCCGGGTTATCCAGGTCCATGCGCGCCTTGGAGGCCTCGTAGGCCTGGTCCACGTCGCTGCTGGCGAAATAGGGCTGTTGCGCAGTGGGCGCATCTTCGCTGTGGCAGGCGGAGCAGTATTCCTCGAGCAGCGGGTAAACGGTGGTGGCAAAGTTGCCGCTGCTGGCGGGGAAGCTTTTGCTCGCACCGACATCGCGCTCGGGCGGCGGTGTCAGGGTGATGGTGCTGACCACAGAACCCGCGGCCGCGGCCCACTCCTCGATGTAATTGGTGATGATTTCCGCACAGGCGTCGGGGCTGGCGAGCCAGCAGTTGTGGCCGCTGGCTACCTTGGTGACGAGGCGCGAATCCGCCGGGCTGCCGAGATTGACCAGCTCGCGGCCTTCACCGTGGGCGAGGTTGATATCGTCGCTGCGCACGAAACGCGGGCTCTGGTTGCCCTGGATATGGCAGCTGCCACAGCGGTTTTCCGCCGCCAGGTTGTCCCAGATATAGCGTTTGTAATTCTGTACATCTTCGCTTTCCGGCGCCGGCCCGGAATAGCTGGTATCGCCGGTATCCGGATTGGTATTCGGCAACTCTTCGGTGGACTGGCCACTGCCGCCGGAACAGGCCACAAGTAACGCCGATGCGAAAACACTCGACAGCAGTACCGTTCTGCGCAGCTGCGGGCGCGTAAACAGTGCGCTCAAGCGCAGTTGGATTTGTGCGGTTCTGGTTTTCATCTGGTTATTCTCCCGCACAGTAAACCGCGGTATCCGCATAGACCTGCTTCAGCCTGTAGCCATTGCCGGTGAAGCTCGCGGTGATGCTGTCGATCTGGTTGCGATCCTGCTGATCTTCCGGTGCGCGCAGGCACACCTGTTCGAACACCTTGGTGACCTGGCACTGGGCGAAGGCCTCACTGTTGGCCAGCTCCTGCCCCATGGACTTGGCGCCATTGCCGGAGCCCGGCAGCGCGCTGCTCCAGCCTAGGTGCATGTTGGGCCCCTCGCGCCAGTAGTTGTCCCACTTGTCATCGGGAATCACAAAACCGTAGGGAAAGGTCGCGCTGTTAATGTGGTGCTTGGCTTTGACCCGGGTGCCAGTGGCGGGATCGGTCTCCCCCGCACTGTTGTAATCGAGGTGGCCGTTTTCGCCGGTGGGGTCGTTGTCGACGTCGTAGACAAAATCGTAATAGGCAAAGGCCTGGGCCAATGGGTCCATGCCGCTGTGGCAACCGATGCAGCTGTTCTGGAACACGCGGCTGTCACCGCCCGGGCTGCGGCTGACATCCTGGCGGATGCGGTCCGGTGGCCTTGAGGTGTCGTGCACCTGCTCCAGATCGCGGCACAGGTGGTTCATCAGGGTGAAGCGGAACATGGCGCGGTTGGTACCGGCGTAGAAGAATGCCTTGGCGCCGCCGCGGGTGGTGATAACGCCGGCGGTCGCGTCGCTGGGCAGTCCGGTGACGGATGACTGGGTTTTGCGTTCGAGTGCGGTCTGCAGCGGGTAGCCGCTGTTTTCCAGTTCGATGTAGTGGTTGTTATTGCTGTTGCTGTAAGCGGGCAGGCCGAGACCGGAAGCACCGGTGTACAAAATATCGCCGGAGAGGATCTCGCGGAAGTCCTCGTCGTCGCGCACCATGCCGATCACGGTCGCGGTGTAATCGTTCAGGGGGGCAAAGTTGTCGCCGTCGCGGCTGGTCCAGGGAGTGACCAGGTTTTTCAGGGTCACGTTGTAGAACGCATCGCTCTGCATCGCCAGGTAGGCAGCGTCGCTCGCCTTGTCGGCGGCGATAAGTTCTGCCATCTGCGTCAGCGTTGCCACACTGGGCTTCACCCCAGTGATACGGCTGTGAATCTGCGCGGCCTGTTCTTCCGGGCCGGCCAGCGCGGGCTGGGCAAGAGATGCGCCGATACTGGCAGTCGCCGCAAGCAGCAGGCGGGCGGCTGGCGATTTAATGTTCATGAGGTTCTGTTCGTGTTGTTTTTTTTGTCACACACGCTGGGTGTGCAGCTGTATGTCTATTAACCGGCAACCGATAGTAAAGATTGCGGAATTATTCGCCAGCGGGAAAAATTTAAACCGTGTTGTGGTTGGCAAAAATCGTGTGCGTGACTTGAGGCAATTGCCTTCTGTCGCGAGAATCCGGAAGAATGCCACTGGTGAATATTGCCAGACACGAGTCCAGTTATCCCGCGGTTACCAAGGTAAGTGAGTACTGAGAAACCGACGGGAAAGAGGAATTTTTCTTGAACGATTTTTGTACGTTTTTCGCGCGCGCGAGACGCCTTTCCGTAAGCTCTTTGCTGTCCCCAATCGCACCGCTGGCGGTAGCGGTGCTCGCCGGTTGTTCCGGCGGCAGTGGTGGCTCCGGGCTCGGCGGTGGCGAGCAGGCGGAAGATCCAGTGGTGGTGGATTACCCGGTGATCTATGTGCGCCGTACGCTCAATCGCGACGAAGACGACGCGTTGATGGGCAGCGATATTTTTGCGCCCTCGACCTTCAATCCCGGGGCGGAACTGGTGTTGCGGGATCGCGCCACCGCCAGTGCGCCGGAGCGGGTGTTGACCACGGACCTGTTCGTCAGTGACGAGGAGGCCGGCATCGTGTTCGAAGGTGGCTATGACGTAAAAGATCTGGCGGTCTCCCACGATGGCAAAACCCTGGCGTTCGCCATGCGCGCGCCGAATATCGAGGGGCTGGATGACGACGAACAGCCGAGCTGGAATATCTGGCTGTACGATTTTGCATCTGCTGAGCTGAAGCGCGCGATCCAGTCCGATCTGATCGCCGAGGAGGGCGACGATATCGCCCCCGCATTCCTGGCAGATGGGCGCATCGTGTTTACCTCCACCCGCCAGCGCCGCTCGCGCGCGCTGCTGCTCGACGACAACAAACCGCAGTTTTCTGCGCTGGCGGAAGATCTCGAAGAGCCCGCTTTTGTGCTGCATGTAATGGAGCGGGACGGCAGCAATATCCGGCAGATTTCCTACAACCAGAGCCACGACCTTTCGCCCACAGTGCTCGCCAACGGACGCGTTCTGTTCAGCCGCTGGGACAATATGGGCGCACTTGACCGGCTCAGCCTGTACACCGTAAAACCGGATGGCACCGACCTGCAGTTCCACTACGGCTATCACAGCCAGGCCACCGGCACGAGCGCCGACCCGGCAAGTGATCCTGTGCCGGCGGCGTTCAGCAAACCCCAGCAGATGCCGGATGGGCGCATCCTGGTCACGCTGCGCTCGCCGGAGGGAATTACCTACGGCGGCGACATGGTGGTGATCGACGCGGAGAATTTCACCGAGGCCTACAGCGAACCGGAACAGCAGGGCTTGCTACAGGGGCAGGAGTCCCTCTCCGTCGAACAGGTCATCACCGACGGCGGTCTCTCCCCGCACGGCCTGTTCGCCAACGCCTGGGCGTTCCACGATGGCACCAGCCGCCTGCTGGTGAGCTGGAGTGAATGCCGGGTGATCGACCCGGCGACGGAACTGCCGCAGCCGTGCACCGACGACTGGCTGGCAACGGAGGGGATTGTCCCCGCCGACCCGCTCTACGGCCTGTGGATTTACGACTATAAAGAGGGCACCCAGCGCCCGATCATCCAGCCCGTCGAGGGGCAGATGATTTCCGAGGCGGTGACCGCCGATACCCGTCCGGTACCCGCGTTTATTCCCGAGCCGATACCCGGTATCGATATCGACCGCGACCTGTACGACGCGGGGCTCGCGATTCTGGATATCCGCAGCGTGTACGACTTCGACGGTGCCGCCGCGCTGGACATCGCCGCGGTGGCAGATCCGCAGCAGACCACCGCCGCCGAACGCCCGGCGCGATTCCTGCGGGTGGTGAAGGCGGTGGGAATCCCGGATCGCGATACCCTGGATTTTGACCGCGCCGCGTTCGGCCGCAGTCGCGCGCAGTCAATGCGGGAGATCATCGGCTACACCCCGATCCAGCCGGATGGCTCGGTGCGGGTCAAGGTGCCGGCCGATATGCCGCTCGCGATTTCCGTGGTGGATGCCAACGGCCGCCGCATCGTCGGCCGTCACAACAACTGGCTGCAGTTCCGTGCCGGTGAGATCCGCCAGTGCCAGGGTTGCCACAGCCGCGACAGCGAGGTGGCCCACGGTCGCACCGACAAGGAACCCGCTTCTGCCTGGGCCGGCGCGCCGACCAGCGGTGCGCCCTTTGCCAATACCGAGCCTGCGCTCAGCGCGAATATGGGCGAGACCATGGCGCAGCTGCTGGCACGGATTGCCGGCAACCCGTCACTGGAAGGGGACCTGAAGTTTTCCGATCAGTGGACCGACCCGGCGCTGCGCGCCAAAGACCCGAGCAGCGAACTGCTGATGAGCGAGCTGCAAACCCCCGCGCCTACCAGTGTCGCCTGCCAGAGCGCCTGGAGTGCCGACTGCCGCAGCGTCATCCACTATCCGACACATATCCAACCGATCTGGGATTTGCCGCGACAGGTTACCGACGACCTGGGCAATGTGCTGGAAGACCGCACCTGCACCAGTTGCCACAGCAACCGCGACGCCGCGGGTACGGCCCAGGTGCCGCCGGGGCAGCTGGACCTGCGCGCGGATCAGTCCGGGGTCAATACCAACTTCAGCACGTCCTATGTCGAACTGGTTTTCGACAATCCCACCGAGGAGCTGCGGGATGGTGCGGTGCAGAATGTGCTGGTGCAGGACACCGACGACAACGGCAATCCGCTGTTCGAGGTGGATGAAAATGGTGATCTCGTTCTCGATTCTGATGGTAACCCTATCCCGGTTTTGGTTACCATCGACATCCAGCGGATCATGAATACCGCCGGTGCCAACGCCAGCCGCTTCTTCAGCGTGTTTGCAGCGGGCGGTGTGCACGAAGGTGAGTTGTCCGCGGCGGAATTGCGTTTGATTTCAGAATGGCTGGATATCGGTGCGCAGTATTACAACAATCCCTTTGATGCACCGGTCAACTGACGTATGACAAGGCTTTGGAAAAAAAAAGCCCCTGAGCTGGCGCTGCTTGTTGCCGGCGTTTTGTTCGCCGCGCAGGCAGGCGCGGCGGACCAGGACAAAAAACAATCTGTTGCCGAGAGCTTCACCGCCAACCAGTTCGGTGAACGCCTGCCGCAAAACCTTCCTTTCGATACCGAGCAGGTCATCGTCGGGGCGGAATATCTCAATCTCTACACCGGTCCCGGTCGCGGTTATGTGATCGACCATGTGGCGGAGTACGGCGAGCCGCTGTGGCTGCTGAAGCGCCGCACCGACTGGGTCAAGGTGATGACTCGCACCGGCAAAACTGGCTGGGCAAAAATTGCCGAGCTGGACGAAATCGTCACCGTCGATGGTGAAGCGGTGGCGGTACCCACTCCCGGCATCGACGAATATCGCGAACAGGGATTGCGGGTCGGATTCGTCTACGGCGATTTCGAGGGTGCGAACTCGCTGGGGGTGTCGGTCGGTTACCGCTTTACCGATAACATCTCCGCAGAACTGCGCGCAGCGCAGACCATCGGTGCCTACTCCGACAGCCAGACCTACCAGGTGGCGCTGCTACACCAGCCGTTCCCTCAGTGGCGGATCTCGCCGTACTTTCTGCTCGGCACCGGGATCAATATCACATCCCCCAATGCCACCATCGTCGCCAGCGAAGATCGCCAGGACACCACCATGCTCACCGGCGTCGGTGTGACCACCTATTTATCCCGCCGCTTTGCCCTGCGCGCGGAAGTTGCCAATCATTACCTGCTCACCTCGCGGGAAACCAATCAGGAGATAGTCGAATGGAAATTGGGATTCGACGTATTTATGTAAAACTCGCCTGCGCGCTCTCCCTCGCCGGCTTTTCCGCGATAACCCTGGCCGAGGGTGATGAGGTGATCGACGAGATCATTTCCCCGGATCTGGAGCGTCGCGAAATCCACGAGGCGAAGATCGACAGCGAGGATTTCGAGTTCACCGTCTACCTGGGTGGTGTGCTGAGCATGGAAGATTTTGGTACCAACCGCATGATCGGTGGCAGTCTTGCCTACCACATCAGCGAAGATTTTTTCATGGAGGCCGGCTACGCGCAGTCGGAGCTGGGGCTTTCCAGCTACGAAAAGCTCAGTGGCAGTGCACCGCTGCTCACCGACGACGAGCGCGATCTCTCGATGTACAACCTGTCACTGGCCTGGAATTTCCTGCCCGGTGAGATTTTTATCCTCGACCGCTGGGCGCTCAACAGCAACCTGTACCTGATCGGAGGTATCGGCAACACCAGCTTCGCGGATGAGGAGTATTTCACCTACAACGTGGGAGTCGGCATCCGCATGCTGGCGCAGGATTGGCTGGCGCTGAGATTTGACGTACGGGATCACATTCTCGAGCACGAGATCTTCGGTGAGCCGCAGAATGCCAATAATATTTCTGCCCAAATGGGCGTTTCGATCTATTTCTGACGATTGAATCGCCGATAACAAAACGCAAAAGAAAACCGGAGAATTCCATGCGCAACTTTATCGCCGCACTCTGCGCCAGTGCCGCCCTGCTGGTGGGCGCGCCCGTATCTGCCAATGCTCCCGCTGCCGATTTCACGCTCGCGTCCCTCAAAAATGGCAACCTGAAACTCAGCGAACAGCGCGGCGAAGTGATCATGCTCAACTTCTGGGCCTCCTGGTGCGGTCCCTGCCGCGAGGAAATGCCGCTGCTTAACGATCTGCACACGCGTTACGAATCCGTGGGTTTCAAGGTGTGGGGTGTGAACGTGGATGCCAACCGCGAAGACGCGCAGGCGATGCTGAACAAGATCCCGGTGGATTTCCCCATTCTGTTCGATTCCGAGAGCAGTGTGAGCAAACTGTTCGGTGTGGAAGCCATGCCGAGCACCGTGTTCATCGACCGCGACGGCAATGTGCGCTATGTGCACAAGGGCTACCGCAGTGGCGATGAGGCCGAGTACAAAAAAATCATCAAGGAACTGATCCGGGAATAAACCATGATCAAGCGTGCGCTGCGGTTATTGCCTCTGCTGTCCCTTTTCTCATTCCTGGCCGGTTGTGAAACCATGATGCCGGAGCCGTGGGTCAAGCCCTACGAACGGCACTACCTCGCCGACCCGATCATGAGCTTCGAGCGGGATCCGGTGGCGGCGGGATATATGAATCACGTGTACGAAGCGCGTGAAGCAGCACGGGGTGCCGAAGGCGGTTCGGGAGGCGGTTGTGGTTGTAACTAACTGCAGAAAAATTTTCGGCGCGCTTGCGCTTTCCCTGTTTTCTGCCTGGGCCACTGCCGCGGTGCTGCCGGAAGAGCGCGCAGACACCATGTACCACTCCTACAGTGGCGGCGGTGTCACCATCGATGGTCCCTCGGTGCTGGTGCGCAAGAATATTGGCAACTCGGTTTCGCTGTCGGCCAACTATTACGTGGACATGATTTCCGGTGCGTCCATTGACGTGCAGGCCACCGCCAGTCCCTATTCCGAGCAGCGGGATGAGTTTTCTCTGGGCGCGGACTACCTGGTGGACAAGACCACCATGAGTGTCAGCTACACCAATTCCAGCGAGGACGATTACCAGGCGGAAACCGTGGGATTCGGCATCAAGCAGGATTTCTTCGGCGACCTCAGCACCCTGTCCATGCGCGTGAGTTTCGGCAGCGACGACGTGATGCGCAACGGCGATGACAATTTTCTTGAGCAGGCGGAGCACCGCCGCTACGCCCTCGGCTGGAGCCAAATTCTCACCACCAAACTGATCGCCGAGGTGAGCGTGGAAACCGTGGCGGACGACGGTTTTCTGAATAACCCCTATCGCAGCGTGCGCTATCTCGACCCGACCTCCGGTACCGGCTTCAGCTACCAGGCGGAGCTCTATCCGACCACCCGCAACAGCGACGCGGTGGCCCTGCGGGCCAAATACCGCCTGCCGTACCGCGCCGCGATCAAGAGTGAATACCGCCGCTACGCCGACAGCTGGGGTATCGACGCCGACAATCTGGAATTCCGTTACACCCATCCACTGGAAACAGAAAACCTGATTCTCGAGGGCAAGCTGCGTTTCTACCAGCAGACCGGCGCGGACTTTTACAGCGACCTGTTCCCGTATGTGAACGCCACCAGCTTTCGCGCCCGCGACAAGGAGCTGAGTGATTTCAGCAGCACCGCGATCGGCATCGGCGCCTCTTACCAGTTGCCGGAGCGCTGGTCCCTGTTTGATCGCCGCAGCAGCATCAATCTCTACTGGGATTACATGATGTTCGACTACGATAACTTCCGCGACGCGCGCGCCACACAGGCGCTGCCTGGCGAGGAGCCCACCTACAGCTTCAACGCCCATGTGGTCAGGCTGTTCTGGTCCATGTGGTTCTGACCGGGCCAGACTGCGCAGAAAATGATTGTCAGGGGCCGCAAAGGCCCCTAAAGTCGCCGCCCCCGAGGTGAGCCAATGCCGCAAATGGCCGTTTATTTGATCTAAGCTCTTCTCTCCAATCGCTGCGCATTGGCGCCGCGGCGATCGGGTTTTCCACAAATTCCCCGGATAGTCCCATGCTCAGTTACCGCCACGGTTTTCACGCCGGCAACTTTGCCGATGTGCTCAAGCACTGCGTGCAGATGGAAATCATTTCCTACCTGCAGAAAAAAGACACGCCGTTTGACTATATCGATACTCACGGCGGCGCCGGACTCTACAGCCTTGGCTCGGAAATGGCGCGCAAGAACAGCGAGTACATGACCGGCATCGGTAGGCTTTACAGCCATTGCGACCTGCCCGGTTTGCAGGACTACCTGGCACTGATTGCCGGCCTGAACCAGGAGGGTGGCCTGAAGTTCTACCCTGGGTCGCCGCTGATCGCCGCGGAAATGCTGCGGGCCCAGGACAAGGCCTGGCTGTTCGAGCTGCACCCGGCAGACGCCGAGCACCTGCGCAAAAACCTCGCCCGCCGGCGCCAGTGCCAGGTGCGTGAAGAGGATGGTTTCAAGGGCCTTTCCGCCCTGCTGCCCACCCGCTCGCGCCGTGCACTGGTGCTGATCGACCCGCCCTACGAGCAGAAGGACGACTACCAGCGCGTGGTGGATGCGCTGAAGCTGATCCACCGCAAAATGTCGAACGCCATCACCGCCCTCTGGTACCCGGTGGTGGACCGCCACCGTATCGACGTGCTGGAAAAGCAGCTGGTGGCCTCCGGTATTCGCAATATCCAGTTGTTCGAACTGGGCGTGCGCGCCGACGAGGCGGGTCACGGTATGACGTCTGCTGGCATGATCGTGGTGAATCCACCCTGGACCCTGCGCGGCCAGATGGAGGCGCTTCTGCCACCGCTGGCGGCGGAGCTGAGCGCCGATGGGGCCAGTCACTACCGCTGTGAGACGCTGGTTGCGGAATAGCTTGATGTGAAATGAAAAAGCCCGGAATTCTCCGGGCTTTTTATTGGCGGCTCAGGGCAGGATGGAAATCAGTCTTTCCAGAACTGCCACCATTTCTTGCTGTGCTCTGCGCGTGCAGCCTGGCCCTGCTCGGAACCTTTATCCAGCTCCTTGCGCTCCTGCTCCATCTTCTTGTCCAGCTGCTTCTCTTTGCCTTTCAGCTTTTCTTCGGGCTGCTTGTCTTCCGGCATTTTTCCATCAGGCTTGCGCGCCATCTTGTCCATTTTCTTGCCGTCGTGCTGGCCTTCAGCGTGTTCACGCTTGGCTTTCTTTTCTTCAAACGCGCGCTTCTCTTCTTCGTTCAGGCGGTAGGGCTCGGCCTTTGCCTGCGCATGTTCACTGGCATTGTGCTCTTGGTGAGCTTCCATTTGCGCGTGTTCATGCTTGCTCTTGTCGGTAGCTGCGGGGCTGTCGGCCAGTGCCGGTGCAGCAACAGTGAGTGCGGTGATTGCGGCGAGAAGGGTTTTGTTCATGGAGACACCTTATCTTTGTGAGGGGTAGATGGTGAATATATTGCCTTGTTCAGACTGAATTGTTCCTGAACACGGTCACGAATTACTGGATGCTAAATACCAATCGCGCGGCGAGTCCCAGTAGCAGCACGCCAAATACCTGCTGTAGGCGGTGGGCGGCGTTTGCACTGAGCCAGCCACGCCCACTCCCCAGGGTCACCAGCAGGGCAACCAGCGAATACCAGATTGCGTCGATACCGGCGGCGAGGCCAGCCATGCCAAGTTTGGTGCCGAGCATTTGCTCGGCCGAGACGAACTGGCTGAACAGGGCGGTAAAAAAGACCGCAACCTTGGGGTTGAAGAATGCTATCCCGAAGCCCTGCAGTGCCGCTCGCGAGGTGGAAACGAACTCTGGCGTCGGGTTGTTCGTCGCCGTGCTGCTCGGGGCGGGTGCGCGCAGGGCCTTCCAGCCCAGATAGACCAACATGGCCGCGCCGCCCCACTGGAGAATGGCGAAGAGCATGGGTATATGAGTGACCAATACGGCTAGCCCGAAAGCGGTCAGGCACGCATAGAGCGCAACGGCCCCGCCGTGGGCAACGGCGCACGCCAGCCCCTGGCGGGGACCGGCAGCGGCACAGCGCAACACGATTAGCAGGCTCGGCCCTGGGCTCATGGCACCCAAAGCACAGATTCCCGCCAGAGTCAGCCAGGAGAGCATATCCATCAGAAGCCACCTCCTTGTTGCAGCCATGCCTGCTCCGCAGTGGTCGATTCACGGCCGAGCGGCGCATTGCGATGGGGGTAGCGCCCGAACTCGTCGATGACTTTCTGGTGGGCAAGGGCGTATTGGTAGAAGCTCTCGGCCTTGGCGGCACCGCTGGCCCCGTCGAGATAATCCATGCGCAGGCGGTTGAAATAGTCCACAGAGCGGCGCTGCATGTGTTCGCTTTCGGCATGTTCCAGCGGCATACCGAGAAAAGCGCGCTGGAATAGACCCAGCTGTGCGTCGTCACCCCTCTCGATCAC
>NZ_DATCMV010000105.1:0-19658 GCF_036563125.1 Microbulbifer sp. | reverse complement strand
ACTGGTGGGCGAGGACCAGCAAGACGTGTGGCTGAATGTCGGCTTCTACGCCGTCGGCGAGGTGGCCCGCTACGATTTCACCCCCGAGCGCGGCAGCGCCCACATCGTCAGCGACGCGGAAAACAACCCTCTCGACGACGATCGCCAGAGCGCCTGAACCCCACTTATCCGGATCGCACCGAGCGGGGCATCACGCCCGCTCGATCGGAAACGCGATCACCTCGTCGATGCGGCCGGCACCGCAGGCCAGCATCAGCAGACGGTCGAACCCCAGCGCCACCCCCGCACAATCCGGCAGCCCGGCCTCAAGCGCCTGCACCAGGCGATCCTCGAACGGATACACCGGCTTGCCGTTGTCCCCGCGATAGCGGTGGTCCGCCTCGAAACGCCGCTGCTGCTCCGGCGCATCCGTCAGCTCCCAGTAACCGTTCGCCAGTTCCATGCCCTTCACATAAGCCTCGAACCGCCGCGCCACCGGCACCCCCAATTCATCCTCTTCCACCCGCGCCAGCGCCGCCTGGGTCGCCGGGAAGTCGTACACCAGGGTGATCCCGTCGCCCATATTCGGCTCGATATGGTGGCTCATCAGCAAATCCAGGCACTCATCCCGCCCCGCCGGCTCAAACGACAACTCCAGCACCCGCGCCACCTCCGCCCGTAGCTCCTCGAACGACGCCCGGTGCGGGTCCACCCCGATATGCTGCAGAAACAGTGCGCGGTAACTGTGGGAGTACACCTTGGGGATCTTCAGCACCCACGACAGCAACTCCCCCACCTCGATCATCAGGCGATGGTCATCCCAGCCCACCCGGTACCACTCCAGCATCGAAAACTCAGGATTGTGGCGACCACCGGCCTCACCGTTACGAAACGCCTTGCCGAGGTAGTAACAGTCACCGATACCCGCGGCCACCAGGCGCTTCAGCCCGAACTCCGGACTGGTCGCCATATATGCCACCTCGCCACTGCAATTCGCGGTGATCGAATCGATGTGCGGATCGCTGGTAGCGCGGCGGGACAGGATGGGCACATCCATCTCCAGCACCTGGCGCTCGCTGAAAAAACGGCGGATATCCGCGAGCAGGGAAGCGCGACGGCGGAGATTTTCGAGGGGGGCAGTGGGTTGCCAGAGTGATTTTTCAGACATGAATGTGGATGGACTTAATTGAAGGTGTTCAGTTTAGTTTGTCGGGCAAAACCGTCCCGGATGCAAAGGCAAAGTGCTGGGGGCGGGTTTTCAGGAGCGTCGCAAACAGGATGTTTGCGACGCAGCGCCCAGGGATGGGTTTAAGGGGGGCGCCCAGCCCGGTCCTGAAAACCCGCCCCCAGTGATTTGCCGCCACTAAATCTTCCAAGAACCCAGAACGACAAAGGGCGGGCCCCTAAGGTACCCGCCCCTTGAGTCAGCAAGCTAAGGAAAATCAGTCTTCCTTGGCGCGACCCAGGTATTCCGCAGAGCGGGTATCCACCTTGATGGAATCGCCGATTTCCAGGAACAGCGGCACTTTCACCACCGCACCGGTCACCAGGGTCGCCGGCTTGGTGCCGCCCTGAGCGGTATCACCGCGCACACCCGGATCGGTTTCCGCAATTTCCAGAATCACGTGGTTGGGCGGAGTCACCGCCAGCGGCGAGCCGTTGTACAGAGTCACGGTGCAGATATCCTGCTCCTTCAGCCACTTCGCCGCGTCGCCCACGGTATTCACATCCGCCTGGTGCTGCTCGAAAGACTCAGGCTCCATGAAATGGTAGAACTCGCCATCGTTGTAGAGATATTCCATCTCGCGGTCCATCACGTCCGCAGACTCCAGGCTCTCACCGGAGCGGAACGTACGCTCCCATACGCGACCGGTCTTCAGGTTGCGCAGCTTTACACGGTTGAAGGCCTGGCCCTTACCAGGCTTCACGAACTCATTCTCCACGATGGAGCAGGGGTCGCCGTCCAGCATCACCTTCAGACCGCCTTTGAATTCGTTAGTGGAATAACTAGCCATGGGTTCCTCGAAATATCAGCATTCTGCCGTCAGATTGATTAAACTTCGCGCGCCCCACACCGGGTCAGACCAGTAAAGATACCCGTCAAAAAAGCAGTACCGCCGCCGACCGCGCCAAAAATAGCCGCCTATGATACAGCACGCCCAGCCTACCCGTGAAATCAGCAGCATCGAAATCACCGCCAGTGGCGGCGAATCGGCGCCGGCGCGCCGCTGGCAGGACGAAATGGCCGATCTGGTCACCGATCCGCAAGAGCTGCTCACACTGCTGCAACTCGCGCCGGAGCAGTTGCCGCAACTCAGCGCCGCCGCCGACCTGTTCCAACTGCGGGTGCCGCGCCCGTTGCTGCGCCGTATCCAGCCCGGCAACCCGCGCGACCCTCTGTTACTGCAAGTATTGCCCACCGGCGCCGAACTGCAGCCCACCCCGGGCTTCAGCGACGACCCGCTGGAAGAGGCCAATGCCAACCCGGTGCCGGGTGTGGTGCACAAATACCGCGGCCGTCTGCTGCTGATCGCTGCCGGCCAGTGCGCCGTCAACTGCCGCTACTGTTTCCGCCGCGCCTTCCCCTACAGCGACAACCATCTGAACCGCAGCCAGTGGCAGCAGGCGCTGGACTACATCCGCGAACAGCAGGACTTGCGCGAAGTGATCCTGAGCGGTGGCGACCCGCTGGTGATGAACGATCGCCAGCTCGCCTGGCTCGCCGACGAGCTGGCGCAGATCCCGCAGCTCGACAAGCTGCGCATCCACACCCGGCTGCCGATCGTCGCCCCGTCCCGGGTCAATGAGGAATTTCTCGCCTGGTTCGCGGGCAGTCGCCTCAAGCCGGTACTGGTACTGCACTGCAACCATGCCAATGAGATCGACAGCGAAGTGCGCGCGGCGCTCGGCAAACTCAGAGCCGCTGGCGTCACCCTGCTCAACCAGTCGGTGCTGCTGAAGGAAGTGAACGACAGCGAGGATGCGCTGGCGGAACTTTCGGAAACCCTGTTCGACGCCGGGGTACTGCCCTACTACCTGCACCAGCTGGACCGGGTACAGGGAGCCGCACATTTTGAGGTGAGTGACGAGCGCGCGCGCGCGCTGGTGGAAGCCGTGCGCCAGCGCCTGCCCGGCTACCTGGTGCCAAAGCTGGTGCGCGAGATCCCGGCGGAGAAATCCAAGACCCCGCTGTAGCAGACAACCGCGCGCCAGAACGCAGAAAAAGAGCTAGCCCAAAAGAGCCAATTGGCGCCCGTTTCGTGAATCATCGGACCTTTTTTTGCAATTAAATACACATTTTCGTCGCAATTTTCCTCTGACGCATTTGTGTATATCCGGGCGCCTTTTATACTGCAGGCACATAACACCCGGTTATTCCCATGCAGGATGCAGCAGAACTAGAAATCGGGCATCGCGCCCATCCCGGCAGTGACGCCTCGGGAACTTCAGAGACCAACATCGCCGACCACCCCAGAGCCGACAGCAGCGGAATCGACACCGATCCCGACAGCGTCGCGACTCCGGACGCTTCGCGCACCGATCAACCCGCCCAGCCCGTCGGTGGCAAGGCCGCGCGCGCGCCCAGCCCCCAGGAAAAGCTCGCCACCGGCCCCCGCGACCTGGCAGCACTCACCTGCGGCTGCAGCAACCACCGCCAGCTAAGGCGCTGGATTGACAGTTACCTGCAGCAAAACCCTGCCGACAGCAAAGCCCAGCGCAACGCCGGCACACTGCGCAGCCTGCTGGCAGAAATCACCCGCTGGAGCGCACCCGCGCGCCTGCGCCTGGCGAGTATTGAGGTATTGCGCCCGATCGTCGCCGCCCACTGCGACGCACTGGCGCAGCCCAGCGAGGACGGCAAAGGGGCCGGCGCACAGACGCAGGAGCAGCGCCGCAACCTGCTCATCGCCGCGATCCTGTTTCAGCACCAGGCGCTGGCCTACACCAGTGTTTGCCTGCAACTGGTAGCGGAGGAACCGCACGCGCCGTTCTTCCGCCGGCGTCTGGCGCGCGCGCTGCACCGTGGCATCGACAGTTATCGCAGCCTGGTGCAGATCAGCAGCCACTTCTATCTCGCCACCCCCAAGGGCAGCTGGAGCCGTATGCAGCAGCTGGTGCAGTTGGCCCGCGAGCAGCAATTGGACCAGCGCCGGGTACTGGATCCGCTATCCCGCAGCGGCACCGCCGCCAACCGTTTTACGCGTTGGGAAAAAGTCATCCGCCCCTACCTGCAGTCCGCACTGTTCGCCAGTGCGAATCCCCTGCAGCTCACTGTTGAAGACCAGCGCCAGCTGTGGTCCTGCTGTGGGCGCTGGGCCACATGCGCCATCCTGCAGGATCAGATCAACCCGGCAGCCCGGAGCCTGCTGACAAACCTGAGGCTCGATCAGGCGCCGATTCCCGCCGTGCGCCTGAAGCACACCCGGGTGGACCTGAAACATTTCACCGCGCCACTCGGCTGGTCCATCGACCTGACGACTCCCCTGCGACAGCTGCAGCGGCGCCTGCGTCGCCCCGGCAAGCTGTCACCGGACCTGCTGAACCGGGTACAGGACTTGTGGGCGGGTGAAAAAGGCCGCGGCCACCAGCGCACCCCGGTGAATATCCGCTGCGAGGTAATCCTCGGCATCAGCGCTATCTGCCACCATCTGAAACAGGGCGACGAAGTAGCCCCGGAGCTGGTCGCCGCCTTCGACAGCCAGAACAACGCGCCCCGCGGCAACAGCCTGGTGATGGAGGTGGGCTCCATCGACTTCCGCACCGGTCGCGCACTCAAGGACTACGAGGTGTCCGTCCCGGATGCGTATTCCAGCGCACTACCCAGCGCTCCCTCCACCGCGCGCCAGAGCGACAACGCGCGCGCACAGAAGCGCTACCAGCCGATTCCGGCGACGTTGCTCAACACCAGTGACAGTGGTGCGGGCCTGCGGTTGCCACCGGACATCCAGGGACGCCTGCACAGTGGCGACCTTATCGCCATGCAGGTAAAGGAGCGCTGGGAAGTGGCGCTGGTGCGCTGGCACTACGGACTGCCGGACCAGTGCCGGGTGGGCGTGGAGCTTCTCGGCGGCCACACCAGTGCGGTGCGGGTACACAGGTACACCAGAGACGGGCGCCGCACCGATTCCATGGCAGGGCTGCTCACCGGCAACGCCGGACTGCCACCGGAACTGGTGCTACCCACGCCGCTGTTCCAGAGCGGCGACACCGTGGACATTGTCGCCGCCGGACAGACACGTACCGTCACTCTGCATCAATGCAACATGAGTACCGGCAGCATCGCGATTTTCGAGTTTTCCTGATGGGCGAACGCAACGGGTCAGCCAGCAGTTTTTAGTGTGGAATTGGGGAACCGTATCTCAGACTGCATCCCCTACACTTGTGCCAGCGGCCCGCGGCAGACACACTAACGGGTTAGCGGCTGATCGCAGGAGCACCTGGGCCGCGCTGGGCGATAGGCTCCGGACAGATCCCAGGTACGGCATGGAAGCGGTATTACACAAACAGACAGCACCGCCGCAACGCAGTACAACAGGAAAAAAATGAGCAGCGACAACACCATCCGCCTTCTTCTGATCAACGACAACCCGGCCGAAGCCCAACGCCTGGTGAGCATGCTGCAAAACGCCGGCCGTCCCAACCGGGCCCAGCACGTGGCCAGCGAGGCCGCCCTCACCAAACTCCTGCAGGAACACACCTGGGATCTGCTGATCGCCACCGAGCAAAGCAAACAGGTGGCGGCAGCCAATGCCATCCGTACCATCAGCAAGCTGCAAAAAGACGTCCCCGCCATCCTGCTGAGCGAACGCGTGGGCTCACAGCCAGCGGTGGAAGGACTCAAGGTCGGCGCCCGCGACGTGGTCACCGTGGATGAAGACCAGCACCTGTTGCTGGTGATCCAGCGCGAACTCACCGCCCTGGAAGAGCGCCGCAAATCGCGCCTCAATGACCGCCGCTACCAAGCCACCCTGAAGCGCACCCGCGAGCTGCTCGACAGCTCCAAGGACGCCATTGCCTATGTTTCCGACGGTCTGATCGTTTACGCCAACGATTCCTTTGCCGAGCGTTTCGGCTTCAAGGACCGCGACGACGTGGAATACCAGCCGCTGATCGACATGCTCACCGAAGGAGAGCAGCAGGATGCCCGCGAGTTCCTGCGCCAGTGCGCCATCAGCAACAACGAAGTGGAAGCCCGTGAGTGGCGCTTCACCGCGCGCACGGTCAGCGGCACGCCACTGCCCACCCGCGCCGAAGTGCTCTCCACCGTGTACGAGGAAGAGCGCTGCCTGCAGGTACGCATCGCCGCCCGCAGTGGCAATACCGAGGAGTTGGAAGCCCAGCTGAGCGAAGCCAAATTCCGCGATGCCGCCACCGGACTGTACAACCGCCAACGCTTTGTAAAACTGCTGGACAGCGCCATCCAGTCCGCCGCCGGCTCCCAGCGCACCGGCGGCCTGATGTATATCGAGATCGACCGTTTTGAGGAGTCCGTGCAGCAGATCGTCGGCGTCGCCGGTGCCGACGACCTGCACAAGAAATTTGCCGATCTGCTGCAGTCCAGCGTGCGCCGCGGTGACATCACCGCGCGCTACGGCGAACAGAGCTACTGCCTGTTGATGCCGGAAACCACTCCGGACAGTGCCGAATCCCGCGCCAGGGAATTGCTGCAGAAAGTCGCCGACACCATCTTTGAAGCCGCCGGCAAAACCCTGCACATCACCGCCTCCACTGGTATCTCCCTGCTGAGTGAAACCTCCGGCAACGCCGACAAGGTACTGGAGCAGGCCACCAAGGCCCACGCCCAGGCCGTGGCCAAGGATAACGGCAACACCTTCGCGCTGTTCGAGCCCGACAGCGATACCCAGGGAGACACCGACACCTACCACCGCGCCCGCGTCACCCAGGCGCTGGAAGCCGGCAACCTCAAACTGCTGTTCCAGCCGATTTTGAGCCTGCAGGGCAGCGGCGAGAAAATTTACGAAGTGCTGGTGCGCCTCGTCGATGGCAAGGACGAACTCGCCCCCATGGCGTTCCTCGAAGCCCTCGGTGACGCCGGCCTGTCCACCAAAATGGACCGCTGGGTAATCCTCGCCGCGATGAAAGCCGCCGCCGCGCAGACCGCCAAAGGTCAGCAAGTCTCCCTGCTGCTGCACCTCACCGGCGCCTCACTGAAAGACCCCAGCCTCCCCGCCTGGCTCGGCGTGGCCTTCAAGGCCGCCAAGGTGGCCCCCAAAGTCGTCACCTTCCAGCTGCGCGCGGAAGACATCAACAGCAACCTCCACGCCGCCCGCGACTTCGCCAAGCAGGTGCAGGACATGGGCTGCCGCTTTGCCGTGTGCCAGTTCGGCACTGGCTTGAGCCCATTCAAGGCACTGGAGCACGTCAAGGTGGATATCGCCAAGATCGACGCCTCGTTCGTGCGCGAAGTGCAGGATGAAGGCGAGGACAGCGAGGCCCTGGTCAAGCTCGTCGGCCAGCTCAAGGAAATCGACACCAAAGTCATCGTCCCCCACATCGAACAGGCCAGCATGTTGCCCACCCTGTGGCAGTCCGGCACCGACTACATCCAGGGCTACTATGTCCAGCCGCCGGCGGATGAGATGGACTTTGATTTCAGCCTGGATTGATCGGAAAAAACAAAACCGAATTAAGAGAGGGCAGACGCCGGATTTCCACGTCGCCCTTTCTATTGGTTATTCTGTGCCGCGACGAATTTACCCAATTCCCATTTCTCACCTACAACAATCACGGAGCCCTGCATGCTGCCCCAATTGAACCCGAGCCTCGGCCGCCTGATCGGTACCGGACTGCTCGCCTGCAGCCTCGCCACCCTTACCGCCTGCAGCAAAAGCGACGATAGCGCCCACCAGAAGCAGATCGAAGAGCGCCCGGCAGCCAGCCAGAACGGCAACCAGATCCCCGACAGTGCCACCGACTACAAACCCGAGAACCTGGAAAAAGACGCGCCGCTCGCCGCCGGCGCCGAACCCAAGTCCGGCGTCGACTACCACTCCTTCGCCAACACCAACGACTATCGCGTCAAGCACCTCGACCTCGACCTCACCGCGGACTTCGACAACAAGGTACTCAAGGGCGAGGCGATTCTCGACATCCAGCGCCTTACCGAGAAAAACCCGGCGCTGATCCTCGACACCCGCGATATCGACGTCACCGCGGTGCGCGCCGGTGTCGGCAGCAATCTGCAGGACGTGAAATTCAGCCTCGGCAAGACCGACCCGCACCTCGGCACCCCGCTGAAAATCGAACTGCCCAAGGGCGCCAACAAGGTCGCCATCCAGTACCAGACCTCCCCCGGCGCCTCCGGTGTGCAGTGGCTGGACCCGCAGCAGACTGCTGGCAAGAAGCACCCCTTCCTGTTCACCCAGGCACAGGCCATCCATGCGCGCAGCTTTATCCCGCTGCAGGACTCGCCCCAGGTGCGCATGACCTACAAGGCCACTATCCACACCCCGAAAGATCTGCGCGCGGTCATGAGCGCCAACAACGATCCGGACGCGGAAATGGATGGCGTGTTTGAGTTCGAAATGCCCCAGGCCATTCCGTCCTACCTGATCGCCATCGGCATCGGCAACCTGGACTTCAAGCCCATGGGCGAGCGCACCGGCGTGTACGCCGAGCCCGAGCTGCTGGAAGCGTCCGCAAAGGAGTTCGAGGACACCGAGTCCATGCTGGAGGCCACCGAGGAGAATTTCGGCCCCTACCGCTGGGACCGCTACGACCTGCTGATCCTGCCCCCGAGCTTCCCCTTCGGCGGCATGGAAAACCCGCGCCTCAGTTTCATCACCCCCACGGTGATCGCCGGTGACAAGAGCCTGGTGGCTCTGATCGCCCACGAACTGGCCCACTCCTGGTCCGGCAATCTGGTGACCAACGCCAGCTGGCGCGACCTGTGGCTGAACGAGGGCTTCACCACCTACCTCACCAACCGCATCATGCAGCTGGTGTACGGCGACGACCGCTACAAGATGGAAATGGCCCTGGGTTACGACGACCTGAAAGCGGACCTGGACGACCGCGAGGACAAGGACGAGATCATGGCCATCGACATGCGCGGCCGCGATCCGGACGAGGTGTTCTCGAATATTCCCTACGAGAAGGGCTCCCTGTTCCTGTACGAACTGGAACAGAAAGTCGGCCGCGAGAACTTCGACAAGTTCCTGCTGGGCTACTTCAATAACTTCGCCTTCCAGAGCATCACCACGGAAGATTTCCTGAAGTACCTGGACGATACACTGCTGAAGCAGTACCCGGACAAACTGAGCAAGGAGCGCATCAACCAGTGGGTGTTCGAACCGGGCATTCCCGAGGGCGCACCGCACCCGCAATCCGACGCGTTCACCAAGATCGACCCGCTGCGCCAGCAGTGGCTGAACGGCGAGATCAAGGCGAGTGAGATCGACACCAATGGCTGGACCTTCCACCAGTGGAAATATTTCCTCGACGGCATGCCGGAAAAACTGAGCGATGAACAGCTGAAGGAACTGGACAGCACCTTCAAACTCACCGAGTCCAAGAACAATGAAGTGGCGTTCAGCTGGCTGATGATCGCGGTGCGCAACGACTACGCGCCGGCCAACGCCCGTCTGGAGGAATTCCTGATCGGTATCGGTCGCAACAAGTTCGTGCGCCCGCTGTACCGCGCGATGATGGAAACCGGCAAGGAAGACGAGGCCAAGCGCATTTTCGAGAAGGCCAAGCCGGGTTATCACCCGCTGACCGTGAAAGTGAATAGTAAGATTATTTACGGGGACTGATCCCCTCCCCACGCACTCCCCGTCGGGCAATCCCGGGGAGTGTGCCATTCATCGATTTACCTCCCGGTATCCATCCACCGGGAGGTAAAACTATGTAAATATCCTCCACCTGTATTTTCATCCCTTTAGACTGGCCCGAAAGTTGCGGCCCCCTGTGCCTGACTTTCCCGCGCCCGCACCAGAATAACGTCTCCGGCTACCAGGTATTTCCCTGCATTATGAACATGATCCGTGCCCTAGGCCCCGAACTCGGACACTTGTCCCGCCGTATGGGAGCGACCTCCGCGTTGTTCCTCGCGCTTCTCGCCCCCGCATCCGTATTGGCCCAAAGCGGCCCGAACAATTCCGCGGTGCCGGTGCGCGCGGCGCCGGTACAACTGGAGCAGATTTCCAATCCGGTGGAAGCGCTGGGTACCGCCAACGCCTGGGAATCGGTGTCCGTGCGCGCGGGCGTAACCGAACATATCAGCCGCATCGCGTTTGAAAGCGGGCAGCAGGTCAAGGCCGGCGACGTGCTGGTGGAGCTGAGCCACGCGGAAGAGCTGGCAGAGCTGGCCCGCGCCCGCGCCACCCTGACGCGCTTCGAGCGCGATGAAAAACGCCTGCGCGGACTGGTGAGCAAAAATCTCACCACCCGCGAGCAGCTGGAAGTAGCGGAAACCCAGGTGGCGGAGACCCGCGCACTGATCGATGGCCTGCAGGCCCGCATCGACGACCGCATTATCCGCGCGCCGTTTGCCGGTCAGCTCGGGTTGCGCAACATCAGCCTCGGCGGCCTGGTGTCCCCCACCACGGAAATCACCACATTGCAGGATATTTCCCGTCTGAAACTGGATTTCACCGTGCCGGAGCGGCAACTCTCTGCCATCAGTGGTGGCATGCCCATCGAGGCAGTCAGTCAGGCCTATCCCGACCGCGTATTCCATGGTGAGGTGATGATTGTGGAGGCCCGCGTGGATCCGCAGACCCGCGCGTTTACCGTACGCGCGCGCCTCGACAACCCGAGCCGCCAACTGAAGCCCGGCATGCTGTTGCGGGTGCGGATTATCAGCAATGCACGCGAAGCGCTGACCATACCCGAGGCGGCACTGGTGCCGCTCGCCGGCGATCAGTCCGTATTTGTAGTGGAGAAAACCCAGGGCGGCCATGTGGTGCGCCAGCGGGACGTAGAGATTGGCCACCGCTACCCGGGCAAGGTGGAGGTCCTCACAGGTCTTTCCCAGGGAGACCTGGTGGTGACCCGCGGCACCCTGAATGTGCGTGATGGGCAGGCAGTCACGGTGCAGACGGAAAGCGAGGCAGGCGGCCAATGATCATCAGTGATACGGCGGTCAAACGCCCGGTATTCGCGCTGGTACTGTCGCTGCTGCTGGTGGTATTCGGCCTGATCAGTTTCGACCGGCTGGCGCTGCGGGAGTATCCGGACATCGACCCGCCCATTGTTTCCATTACCACCAACTACCCGGGCGCCTCCGCGGATATCGTGGAAACCCGTATTACCCGCCAGATCGAGGACCGTATCGCCGGCATCGAGGGTATCAAGACGGTGAGCTCGTCGAGCACCGACGGGCGCTCCTCCATCTCCATCGAGTTCAACATCAATCGCGATGTGGACGGCGCTGCCAACGATATCCGCGACCGCGTCTCCGGGGTGCTGAACAACCTGCCGGTAGAGGCGGACCCGCCGGAAATCGAAAAGGTCGACAGCAGCGACGACGTGGTGATCTGGCTGAACCTCACTTCCGACCGCCTGTCAGTGCCGGAACTCACCGACTACGCCAACCGCTACCTGGTGGACCGTTTCTCGGTGCTGGACGGCGTGGCGCGGGTTCGGGTGGGCGGCGCCAAGGACTTCGCCATGCGCATCTGGCTGGATCGCGCGGCGATGACCGCGCACAACGTCACCAGCGCCGACATAGAGCGGGCGCTGCGCGCGGAAAACCGCGAGCTGCCAGCGGGCTATATGGAATCCACCGATCGCCAGTTCACCCTGCGCCTGCAACGCCAGTTCCAGAGCGCCGAGGATTTCGCACGCCTGGCGGTTGCCACCGGCGACAGCGGCCACGTGGTGCGCCTCGGCGACGTGGCGCGGGTGGAACTCGGGTCCGCGGAGGAACGCTCCACCTTCCGCGGCAATGGCGAGCCCATGGTGGGAATCGGCATTACCCGCCAGTCCACCGGCAACATCGTGGCGGTGGCGGAAGCCGCCAAGGCGGAGATGGAAAAGGTCAATAAAACCCTGCCCGACGGCATGCGCCTCAGCCAGAGTTACGATGCATCGGTGTTTGTCTCCGAGGCGATCAGCGAGGTATACGCCACCCTCGCGATTGCGGTGATCCTGGTCACCCTGGTGATCTACCTGTTTCTCGGCAACTGGCGCGCCACCCTGGTGCCGGCGGTGACGGTTCCAGTGTCCCTGATCGCCACCTCCATCCTGCTGTACGCCTTCGGCTTCAGTATCAATCTGTTGACCCTGCTGGCGCTGGTGCTGGCCATCGGCCTGGTGGTGGACGACGCGATTGTGGTGCTGGAAAACGTGTTCCGGCGTATGGACGAATACGGCGAACCGCCACTGCTTGCGGCCTATCGCGGCACCCGCGAGGTGGGTTTCGCGGTGGTGGCGACCACCCTGGTACTGGTGGCGGTGTTCGTGCCCATCACCTTCCTCGAAGGGGACATTGGCCGGCTGTTTTCCGAGTTCGCCCTGACCATGTCCGCAGCGGTGATCTTTTCCTCCATCACCGCGCTCACCCTGTCGCCCATGATCGCGGCCAAATTTATCCGCCCCAGCGACCAGCAGAGCCCGGTCACACGGTTTATGGACGACAAGCTCACCCGCATCCAGCGACGTTACCGCCGAGGACTCGACGTCATCCTGCGCCACCACTGGATCGCAGGCACCGTGTTTGTTGCGGTGATGGCGTTCGCCGCGCTGTCGTTCCGGTTGATTCCCACCGAGTACGCCCCGCGGGAAGACCGCGGCTCCTTCTTCCTGCTGGTCAACGGTCCCGAGGGTGCCAGTTACGAGTACATGCAGGAGTACATGGACACCATCGAGGCGCGCATGATGCCGCTGGTGGAAAAGGGCTATGTGAACCGCCTGCTGGTGCGCTCGCCGCGCTCCTTTGGCACCTCCGCCACCTTCAATACCGGCATGGTGATCTTCACCCTGGCGCCTTGGGGTGAGCGCCCCTCAGCCTTCGAGCTGATGAACCAGGTGCGCGCAGCGGTGAGTGACCTGAGCGGCGTGCGCGCCTTCCCGGTGATGCGCCAGGGCTTCGGCGGCGGTCTCGGCAAACCGGTGCAGTTTGTACTGGGTGGCAGCAGCTACGAGCAGCTCACCCAGTGGCGCGATCAGCTCAATCTCGCGCTGGAGAAATCCAACCCGGGGCTGCTCGGCGTAGACTGGGATTACAAGGAAACCCAGCCGCAGCTGCGCATCAATGTGGATTACGAACGCGCCGCCGATCTCGGGGTGCAGGTCAGCGATGTGGGCACCACCCTGCAGACCATGTTCGGCTCCCTGCGCGCCACCACCTTTATCAACAATGGCGAGGAGTACGACGTGATCCTCGAAGGGGAGCGCGAACTGCAGCGCACCCCGGACAGTCTGGATAACCTCTACGTGCGCTCCAGCACCAGCGGCGCCCTGGTTCCCCTGCAAAGTCTGGTTGAGGTCAGCGAATACGCGGATTCACCGCAGCTGCAGCGCTACAACCGGGTGCGCGCGATCACCCTGGACGCCAACCTTGCGGATGGGCTGGTGCTGGGTGAAGCGCTGGCATACCTGAACCAGCTGGTGGACGATAATCTCGAGGGCACGCCGGTGGTCGACTACAAAGGCCAGTCGAAAAGCTTCCAGGATTCCGGCAACACCATCCTGTTCGCCATTCTGCTGGGCGCGCTGGTGGTCTTCCTGGTACTCGCCGCGCAGTTCGAGAGTTTTGTGCACCCGCTGGTGATCATGTTCACGGTGCCACTGGCCATGGCGGGGGCGCTGGCGGGGCTGCTGCTCACCAACCAATCCCTGAATATATACAGCCAGGTGGGGTTGATCATGCTGGTGGGACTCGCGGCCAAGAACGGCATTCTCATTGTCGAGTTCGCCAATCAGCTGCGGGATCGCGGTGTGGAGTTCGGCCAGGCACTGCGCCAGGCCGCGGAAACCCGTCTGCGGCCGATCCTGATGACCGGCATCACCACCGCTGCGGGCTCCCTGCCGCTGCTGCTGTCGTCCGGTGCCGGTTCGGAAACCCGCGCGGTGATCGGCACCGTGGTGTTGTTCGGGGTGCTGGCGGCAACACTGTTTACGGTCTACATAGTTCCGGTGGCCTACGATGTGCTGGCGCGCCGCACCGGTTCCCCGGGGCAGGTTGCGCGGGAGGTGGCGGAACTGGAATCCGAGCACCCGGTACCGCAACAGGATTGAGTGGCGGGTTTTTCTGCGCCGGACTATCACCGCCGGCGCATTTCTCTTAATCTCTTGCGCCCGGCCGCAACTATTTTTCGCCAGCGGTCGTCTAACTGGCATCAACCCGGAAGAAACGGCAACTCGCATACAGGGAACCCCATGCGCAAGCTCACCGCAACGGCACTGGTAATACTCATGGCACTGGCCGCGGTCGCCTGTGACCGGGATGTGTGTTATCGGGATGGCGAGCGGGAACGCAAGCCGTCCATTCCCTTTGCCAGCATCAGCAGCGACTTCGCCCCGGTACTGGCACTCGCCCAGCCCTACTGAAAATTACTCAGCGGACTCACCCAGCAGCGCACTGATCTGACGGTCGTTCAGGCCAAACAGATACAGCGCCGCATCCAGCCCGAATCCATCGATCGCCTGTGGCGCTTCGGCGCGCACCTTCGGCTTGGCATGGAAGGCAATTCCCAGCGCCCCCAGCGACAGCATCGGCAGATCGTTGGCGCCGTCGCCCACTGCGATCACCTGCTCCAGGGACAGCGCCAGTTCCGACGCAATCTGCTGCAGCAGCAGCGCCTTGCGCGCACCGTCCACAATCGGGTCGATCACCCCACCGGTGAGGGCGCCGCCGTTGAATTCCAGCTGGTTGGCGTGCACGAAATCCACCGCCAGGTGGTTGTCGCGCAGGTAGTGGGCAAAATACGTGAAGCCGCCGGAGAGGATGGCGGTTTTACAGCCGAGCGCGCGCAGCGCAAACAGCAGGCGCTGGGCACCGGGCATCAGCGGGATACGCGGGGCGATCTCCGCGAGGCTCGCCTCGGTGAAACCTTTCAGCAGGCTCATGCGTTTGCGAAAGCTCTGCTGGAAGTCCAGCTCGCCGCGCATCGCGGACAGGGTGATTTCCGCCACCTGGTCGCCGACGCCGGCGATTTTGGCCAGCTCGTCGATGACTTCCGCCTGGATCAGGGTGGAGTCCATATCAAAGCAGGCAAGTTTGGGCGCGCGCTGGGTATGGCCCGCCTGCAGCACCAGTTCCAGCCCCAGTTCCTGGCCGAGTTCGAGCAGCGCCAGGCGCGCGTCGTTAAACGCGATATCCCCATCCAGCTGTACACGCACAACGCTGCATCCCGGGCGGGCGGCGAGGATGTCCACCGCCACTACCTGCCAGTGGCATTCGCGCAGGAATTCCGCGAGTTTTTCCAACTGCGCGCCCTCCATCTCCATCGCCAGCAGGGTCAAGCACCAGGGCGCGGTGACCGCCGCCGGGGTATCGCCCCCGACCTGTAGCGTAAAGCTTTGCTGGCACAGCGCGGCCAGGGAGGAGAAGAGAGGGGAGTGAGCGTTTGCTTCCATGTCTGACTCTTGGACTGATTATTGCTGGGTTCTGCGGGGCAGGCCGCCGCGATTGGTAAATCACCGGGGCTGAAATAGCTGCGCATTATAGCCCGGCGCGTTTTTTCGCTGAAGAATTCACTGGGGAGTGCGCTAAAATCAGCGCCATGTACTGATCGCGACCGATAACAAGATGAAAAAACTCCTCGCCAGTCTGACTGAACTGTCCACCGGCCTGCCACAGTGGCTCGCCGGCCTCAATCGCAACCGGCAGCGCCAGCTGCTGGCCGCCACCATCTGGCTCACCCTCGCCGGTTTCTGCCTCGCCACCCTCGGCCACGCCTGGGGCCAGCAGAAGACCGCCGCCACCCTGCGCGACCGCGCCAGCGCCACCGCCGCGGCCAAGCTGCTGGCGAGCCAGAGCCTGGAGCAGATCGTCGCCGGCGACCGCATCAGCCTGCAATTGCTGGCACAGCAGGCGTTGGCCCTGCCCTCGATCCGCGGCGTCACCATCCAGGACGTGGATTCCAGCCCGCTGGCACAGGCGGGGGAGCGCGACCGCGGCGAGATGATTACCGAGCCGGTGGTGCTGCACGACAGCCTCGCCGGCAGCGTGGCGCTGAATATCCAGCCCGGCGCCTCTGCCGGCTACCCCTGGGCCAGCCTGTTGCTGTGCCTGATCTTCGCCCTGCCGTTCAGCGCCGCCTGCGCGCTGGCGGTTACCCAGCTGCAATCTGTGCAGCCGCACAAGCGCAAGCCGCTGCTGGTGCCCAAGGCCCAGCCCAAACCGCCGCCGGAAATAACCGCCGGCCTGTACCTGCGCCCGCTGAACTGGGCCCAGCTGGGCAACCAGTTGTCGCGCAACGCGCTGGACAACCTGCAGGCGGAGCTGGAGCAGCGCCTGCAGCTGCTGACCCGCATCTACGATGCGCGCCCGCTGCCCAGCGCCGGCCCCGCAGTGGGGCTCGGTTTTGCTGGCGACGACGCCGCCTTCCGCGCGGTCTGCGCCGGCCTGCTATTGCGCGGCCTGCAGCAATCCAGCCGCGCCACCGGCCTGCAACTGGCGCTGGCGGTGCTCCCCACCAAGCCAGAGCAATTTGACCTGAACGGTGAGCAGCTGCTGAGCCAGTCCCGCGGGCTGACGCTACATCCGCAACTGCAGGGCGACGAATCCCTGGAAAATCGCATCCAGTGCCACACCACCAGCTGGGGTGCGGAGGTCACCGGGCTGAACCCGAAGTTGCAGCAGCTGCTGGATAACCAGCTGCAACAACTGGTTTCTGCCTAACCCGCCGTCCCTTAATTACTTTTTGGTTGTTGCTATTCACCGAAAATCTTCGTGATCGCCGATTCGCGACCCTTAAATACCTTCCACTTGGGTTTCGGTTTATTGCCTGCCGTTTTTGGCCGGTGATCGGATCGAAAGTTTAAGAAAGTTGAAAGGTACACCCGCCACTCGGCGTGGAGGTTTTCATGAAGCGTTCATTCGCAGGATTAGCAGGTGCTCTGGGGGCTGCGACCTTGCTGACGCTGTCCGGCTGCACCAGCATGGAAAATATGACCGGCACCACAACGGCCATCAATCCGGACAAGCGGCCCGGTTATTACAGTGTCCAGGGCCGCTACTACCACTGCCACGACAACGGCCGCTGCCACAATGTGCGGCACCCCAACTACTACATGCGCGGCGGTGACTACCGCATGGATATGCGCCCATCACGCATCAACCAGCCTCGCTGAATCGCATTTCACTATCGAATCTGTCCCGGTGTAACCGTGCATCTGGCTGCGCAACGCACCGGCCGTTTGTCCGCGGAGGTTTCCTCATGAACAGAATCGTCAAGAAAGGCCTGCTGGCCGCAACCGTACTCGGCTCCCTGACCCTGGGTGCCTGTGTATCCGATGGTTACTACAGTTCCGGCAGCGTGGGTTATTCCAGCTACCCGTATTCGACGCCCTATGTCTATCCGTCCGGTAACGTCTCCTTTTACTACACGTCGCCGCGTTATTACCGTTACGGCGCCTACCCGCGCTATTACCGCGGTGGCTATTACCGCTATCACGGTCGCCACTACTACAACCGCCCCTACAATCGCCCCCACCATGGCGGTCACTATTACAATCGCCCGAGCCACGGTGGCCACTATTACAACCGTCCCGGCCGCCCGGGTGGCTCTATCCACCATCGCCCGGCGCGTCCCTCTCACCGCCGCTGAGATACGCAGCTAGCCCCAAAGCGGCCAAGGTATGACGGCACACGTCATACCTTGGTCATACAGACCCGAGACTCCCGCCACTGCTAGGATTTCTGCAAAGAATGAATAAGCATGCGGGAGTTTGCCGTGCAGCCCAATCAGCCACACACCGTACTGATCACCGGTTCCACCAGCGGGATTGGCCTTGCCATCGCCCACTGTTTCGCCCGCGCCGGGCACCATGTGATGCTCCACGGACTCACCGACGCGGATACCAGTCAGGCCCTGCTGACTGAATTTTCCGGCTACAGCGGTCGCACAGGCTTCAGCGATGCCGATATTTCCAGTGAAGCGGGCTGCGCCCAGTTGGTGTCTGATACCCGCGAGGCCATTGGCAACCCGTCCGTGCTGATCAACAACGCCGGTATCCAGTTCACCGCACCGGCCCACGATTTTCCCGCAGAAAAGTGGCACCAGATCCTGGCGATCAACCTGAGTGCCGGCTTCTTTCTCGCCCGCGACGTGCTGCCCGCCATGCGAGCGGCGAACTGGGGGCGAATCATCAACATCGCCTCGGTCCACGGCCTGGTGGCATCCGAAAACAAGGCGGCCTACTGCGCGGCCAAACACGGCCTGGTAGGACTCACCAAGGTACTCGCGCTGGAAAATGCCGACTGCAACATCACAGCCAATGCGATCTGCCCGGGATGGGTGGAAACACCGCTGATCCAGCCCCAGATCGAGGCGATTGCCCGCGAACAGCAGGTGGACATAGATACCGCACGCGCGCATCTTGTCGGCGCCAAACAGCCGATGGCAAAAGCCACCAGCCCCGAAGCCATCGGCGAACTGGCGCTGTACTTGTGTGGACAATTTGCCGGCACCATTACCGGTGCGGCACTGCCGGTGGACGGTGGATGGAGCGCGCAGTAGTATCTTTTGCACCCGGTTCTTTCATTCTTCAGGGTGCTGCCGTGAATTACCAATTACTGATCGCCGATGATCATCCGCTTTACCGCGATGCATTGGCGACCACGCTTTCCAATCACTTCCCGAATTCGGATCTGCTGCAGAGCGAGGATCTGGATTCGACGCTTCAGCGTCTTTCCCATTCCGAGATCGATTTATTGCTGCTGGATCTTAATATGCCTGGCAGCGAGGGGTTCAGCGGGCTGGCGCGTATTCGCAATGATTTTCCGGCGGTGCCGGTGGTGGTGGTATCCGGCAGCGACAAGCACGCGGTGGTGCAGCAGGCTGCAGGCCTCGGTGCCAGCGGCTTCCTTTCCAAAACCGCGCGACCGGATGAGATTCTGCAGTGTATCGAGTGTGTGCTTGCCGGGGACCAGTGGTTTAGCGAAGAAGCGTTACAGGCGGAAACCGAATCTGCCCTGGCAGAAAAGCTGAATCAACTCACTACACAGCAGCTGAAAATATTCCAGATGATTGCGCAGGGCATGCTGAACAAGCAGATTGCGTACGACCTGGACATCACCGAGCCCACGGTAAAAAGCCACGTTACGGCGATTTTGCGCAAGCTTGAGTTACGGGATAGAAAGCAGTTGATTCGTGAGGCTCAGGCGCTGATTCAGCTCTGACTATTTTGGGGCAGCACTTCGCAGCCTTGGGGCTCTGTTTTCAGATTTGTGGCGGCGAATCAGCGGGTATCTGTTTTCAAAACCGCTGTGAACCCATCCCTGGGCGCTGCGGCGCAAACATCCTGTTTGCGACGCTTTTGAAAACAGATACCCGCTACTTCACCTTACATTTATACCTATCCACTTCGTAAGCCAGATTACCTACGCAGTAATTTACGCGAAGTGAAGGGAGAGTGCCGGGGGTGGGTTTTCAGGAGCGTCGGCGACAGGGACGTCGCCGACGCAGCGTACAGGGATGTATTCACAGCGGTTTCAAAAACGAATACCCGGTGCTTTGCCGCCACAGAGCTCGAAACAAAGCTAG
>NZ_DATCMV010000006.1:0-75943 GCF_036563125.1 Microbulbifer sp. | reverse complement strand
ACGCCATCGAGGTCGGTATCCAGCTGGGACGGGTTTGCGACAGTGGGGCAGTTGTCGGCATCGTTGTCATCACCGTCGCCATCGCCATCGCTGTCACAGGCGTCGCCGATACCGTCTCCGTCCAGGTCCGCCTGGTTGGCGTTGGCGTCGTTCGGGCAGTTATCGGCATCGTCCGGGATGCTGTCATCGTCGCTGTCGGTATTGTCGTCACAGGCATCACCGAAGCCGTCGTTGTCCGTATCGGTCTGATCGGAATTGGCCAGCAGCGGGCAGTTGTCTGCACCGTCGTCCACGCCATCGCCATCCCGGTCGGTATCGCAGGCGTCACCGATGCCATCGCCATCAAGGTCTGCCTGGTCGGCATTGGCATTCAGCGGGCAGTTGTCGGCGCCGTCGTCGAGGCCGTCGCTGTCGTCATCGTCGTCGCAGGCGTCGCCAAGGCCGTCGCCATCAACGTCTTGTTGATCGCTGTTGGCGAGGCTGGCGCAGTTGTCCGATGTGTTGTCGACACCGTCACCGTCGCTATCGGCATCACAGGCGTCACCGATACCGTCGCCGTCCTGGTCGGCTTGTGTCGGGTTGGCTACGAGCGGGCAATTGTCGGCGTCGTTGCCGAGTCCATCGTTATCGGTGTCGGTGAGCTCGTCACAGGCGTCGCCAATACCGTCGCTGTCGGCGTCTTCCTGGCCAGGGTTGGATGCCAGCGGGCAATTGTCTTCGCCATTGGATACGCCGTCGTTATCGCGATCTGGATCGCAGGCGTCGCCGATGTTGTCGCCATCCAGGTCACTTTGTTCCGCATTGGCGGTCACTGGGCAGTTATCCGCACCATCGTCGACGCCGTCGCCATCATCGTCGCCATCACAGGCGTCGCCGCGGCCATCGCCGTCGGTGTCGAGTTGATCCGCGTTGGGAATGGCCGGGCAGTTGTCTTCGCCGTCATCCAGACCGTCGTCGTCGGTATCGCTGTCGCTATCACAGGCGTCACCTATGCCGTCGTTGTCCTGGTCTGCCTGGTCGGGGTTCGCTATGGAGGGGCAGTTGTCGAGGCTGTCGGTCACGTCGTCGCCATCGCGGTCGTTGTCGCAGGCATCACCGATGTTGTCCCCGTCGATATCACTCTGCTCGCTGTTCGCTATGGCGGGGCAGTTGTCCTGGTCGTTATCGACATTGTCACCGTCGAGGTCGCTGTCACATGCGTCGCCAACACCGTCGCCATCAGCATCCGCCTGATCTTCGTTGGCGGTTACCGGGCAGTTGTCGATGTCGTTTTGCACACCGTCGTTGTCATTGTCGTTGTCGCAGGCATCGCCGATACCGTCACCGTCCATGTCCGTCTGGTCGGCATTGCCTATGTTCGGGCAGTTATCACTGGCGTCGGCAATACCGTCGCTATCGGTGTCGACGACAATCGGGGTGGTAGCGGTGAATTGCGTGGTGACGTATTTCCTTCCCCTCTTGTGGTCCGAGCTACAGGCGGTCAGTGCGAGGAATGAAAGGGTGAGAAGCACGATCAGAAGACGGCGCATGGATAAGCTCTCCAAAACAAATTTCCTTTTTGTTATCTGCAGAGAACAGGGGAGTAGTTATGTATTTCGAACAATCGGATTCGCGTGGATACCTGTTATCTCTTGCTGTGTATCCAGCACATACTTCCCTGTGGGGTCCGAATCATTGCCGCGTATGGGCGAGGTTGGTTTCCCGCGCATCGCGATGTAGGTTCCCAGACGTCTTTATACTTCTTTGCTGGACCTGTTCTCACTTTTTTTGTGATTTATCTCTAAAAATTGGCGCACCAATGCTCAAGTAATCGTTTGGCAGGTGTGTGGCGCTGCGCTGCCGGCGCGAAAAGCCTTCCGCCACACACTGCGCTTGCAGTTGCCGGGGCGGCCCGCAGCGGTGTTGTGGCAAAAAATGGCCAGTTCCGAATTTGACTAGTGCCTGCTGCCCCATGCCCCTAAACTGGCCGCCATTGTGAGGAGATATTCATGCGGCTAGACCCGGCAATCTGTTCCAGCGCGCGTCTCGCCCGTGACCGGCGCTTCGATGGGCGTTTTTTCACCGCGGTGAAGACTACCGGTATCTTTTGCCGACCTATCTGTCCGGCGCGGCCGCCGCTGGAGCGCAATGTGACGTACTTCGAGACGGCGGCCGAAGCGGCAAATGCCGGTTTTCGTCCCTGTCTGCGCTGCCGCCCGGACGCTGCCCCCGGCAGCCCCGCCTGGGGCCTCGTCTCTACCACCGTCCAGCGCGCGCTGAACTTGATGCGCCGGGAGCGGGAGGCGCAATCCATCGAGGAACTGGCGGAGCGGCTCGGCATTACCAGCCGGTATCTGCGCAAACTCTTCGCCGAACACATCGGTCTCAGTCCATTGCAGGTCTGGCAGACCGAGCGCGCCCTGTTTGCATTCAGCCTGTTGCGGGACACCGGTCTGCCCATCGCTGATATTGCGTTTGCCGCCGGGTTTAACAGCCTGCGTCGCTTCAACGGCGTGTTTAAAACCATCTACCAGCGCACGCCGACGGAAGTGCGTCGCGAGCGCGCGACGGTGGCTGCGGATACGAAACACTCAGAAGCCGAGCCGGTGAACATCTACCTGAGTTACCGGCCGCCGCTTGACTGGCCGGGCCTGCTGGCCTTCTTTGCCGCGCGGGCACTGCCCGGGGTGGAGCAGGTCATTGCCGGTGATACTCCGGAGCAGGGGGTGTATCAGCGCAGCTTCTGGCTGCAGGGGCAGCGCGGTGTATTGCGCGTGACCCACGAGCCGGAGAAAGACCGGCTGCGGGTCAGTGTGTATGGCGAAGGCTGTGGTGCGGTGCTGTTCCCTCTCAGGGAAAAACTGCGGCGGCTGTTTGACCTGGATGCCGACAGTGAGGAAATCCGCGGGCATTTGCAGTCCGATCCGCTGTTGCGGCGGGTGCTGCAGGTGAGCCCCGGTGTGCGCTTGCCCGGCGCCTGGGATCCGTTTGAATACACCCTGCGGGCCATCCTCGGTCAGCAGATCTCCGTCGCGGCGGCCACCACCATCGCCGGGCGCGTGGCCAACCGCTACGGAGAGCCTTTTACCGCGCCCGATGGCGATTCGCTGGTGCTGTTTCCATCTGCAGAACAGCTGCGCGATGCGGATTTTGCGGATATTGGTGTCACTCGCACCCGCGCCAGGACCCTGCAGCACTTTGTGGCCGCAACGCTGCGGGGCGAGATCGACTTCGACCAGCCGGATCTGGATGACTTCTGCTCTCAGATGACCGCATTACCGGGTATCGGTGACTGGACCGCGCACTATACGGCGATGCGCGGTCTCTCCATGCCGGACGCCTTTCCTGCCTCGGACCTGGGCATCCTGATCGCCTTGGGCGATGGTGAGCGCAAGGCAACACCCAAACAGGCACTGGCTCGCGCTGAATCCTGGCGCCCGTGGCGCGCCTATGCGGCGCTGCTGCTGTGGCAGTCCCTGAAACTGAACCCGTCTACGGGAGATAAGAAATGATCCGCTATGAAATTTACCCCAGCGCCTTTGGTGAACTCGGTATCGCCGCCAGTGACAGTGGGATCGTTGGGATCGACCTGCAGGCGGGCAAGCGCCCGCTGCCGGTAAAAGATGGCTGGGAGCGGGGGGCGACGGCGCTGACGGATCTGGCGGCAGGCCAGTTACAGGCCTATTTCAGTGGCGAGCGGCAGGACTTTGACCTGCCGCTGGATGCCGCCGGCACACCGTTCCAGCAGTCCGTATGGCGGGCGCTGTGTGCCATTCCGTATGGTGAGACCCGCAACTATCGCGAGCTGGCGGAGTCTATCGGCAATCCCAAGGCAGTGAGGGCGGTGGCGCGCGCAAACGGGGCCAACCCCCTGTCCATCGTGGTGCCCTGTCACCGGGTGATCGGCTCCGACGGTACCCTGACCGGTTATGCGGGCGGGCTGGAGATGAAGGCGCGACTGCTTGCATTGGAGGGGGCGCTGATCGGCTGAAGTGTCCGTCTGGTCAGGGGGCTTTAGGGTGGCAATCGGGGGCCTTGGGCGGGATAATGGCGTGCTAATTTTTGACTGCCAGCGAACCATGACCGGAGGCCAGATGCTGTACAGATTGGGCGACAAGCAGCCCCAGCTTGAAGGCGAGGGGCACTACATTGCGCCCGGCGCCCAGGTAATCGGCAATGTGCTGTTGAAGTCCCACAGTTCGGTGTGGTTCAACGCGGTAATCCGCGGTGACAACGACCTGATCGCCATTGGTGAGCGCGCGAACATTCAGGACGGCTCGGTACTGCACACCGATCCGGGCGTGCCGTTGACCGTGGGCACCGGGGTGACGGTTGGTCACAAGGTGACACTGCACGGCTGCCAGATCGGGGAGTACTCCCTGGTGGGGATGAATGCGGTGGTGCTGAACGGCGCCAAAGTGGGCAAGTGCTGCATTATCGGCGCGAATGCGCTGGTGACCGAGAATGCGCAGATCCCGGACTACTCGCTGGTTCTGGGAAGCCCGGGCAAGGTGGTGAAGACGCTGGATGAATCCATGTTCGATCTGCTGAAAGCGAGCAGCGAGATCTATGTCGCCAATGGCAAACGGTTTTCGGAAGAGCTGGTGCCGATTGAGGTGTAAGCGATGACGGAGAGCGATTGGAGCCGGGTGAAAGACAAAGAACCGGAACCGGAGTTTGAGTTTCCGGTGAAATCCCCCTGTGTCTCGGTGTGCGCGTTGAATCGCGAGGATATCTGTGAGGGTTGTTTCCGCTCTGGCTCCGAGATCAGCCAGTGGGGGCGGATGAATAACGCCGAGAAAAAACAGGTGCTGGCCAAGTGCCACGAGCGTGCGGTGCAGATGCGCCGTGTGTGGTGGACGGACTGAGCTGGTCTTACCGTCGCTGAACAAAGCGATCGATTTGATTTTCAGAATTGCAAGAGGTGCGGAGGGCGAATAGCCCTTCGGTGCCTACCCGGATCAGAGCGCCAAGCCAGAGATCTACGGGCCAATCAAACAGAAAAAATATGACCCAACCCTTCGTACATTTAAGAATTCACTCCGAGTACTCCCTGATCGATGGCCTGGTGCGTATCAAGCCGCTGATCGGTCGTCTGGCCGAGCTGGAAATGCCCGCAGCGGCCATCACCGACCAGACCAATTTCTACGCGCAGGTGAAGTTTTACAAAGCCTGTCTCGGTGCGGGTATCAAGCCCATCACCGGTGCCGACTTCTGGCTGCGCGAAGGTGGGGAGGAGCAGCCGACGCTGCTGACCCTGTACGCGTTGAATACCACCGGTTACCGCAATATCACCGAGCTGATCTCCCGCGCTTGGATGGAAGGGCAGTACCACGGCCATGCGTATCTCCAGCGTGAGTGGGTCAAGGAGTACGCAGAAGGGGTGCTGATGCTCTCCGGCGCCAAGTACGGCGATGTGGGCCGCGCGCTGATTGCCGGGCGCAATTCACAGGCGGAGGCGCTGGCGAATGAGTGGGCGTCGATTTTCCCCGGTCGTTACTATCTCGAGCTGCAGCGCACCGGCCGTCCCGGTGATGAAGAATACCTGCATTCGGCGGTGAAACTCGCGGGCCAGCTCAATCTGCCGGTGGTGGCCACCAACGATGTGCGATTCCTGGAAGACAGCGAGTTCGAAGCCCACGAGGTGCGTGTGTGTATCCGCGAGGGCCGCACCCTGGACGACCCCCGTCGCGAGCGCCGCTATTCCTCCGAGCAGTACCTGCGCTCGCCGGAGGAAATGTGCGAGCTGTTCAAGGACCTGCCGGAAGCCGTGGAAAATACCGTGGAAATCGCGCGCCGCTGTTCGGCACCGATCCAGCTGGGTAAATACTTCCTGCCGCAGTTCCCAATCCCCGAAGGCATGACCGAGAATGAATTTTTCGAGAAGGTCTCCTTCGACGGACTCTATGATCGCCTGGAAACCATTCTCGACAAGTCCGCGCCGGATTACGAAGCGCGCAAGAAGGTGTACGAAGACCGCCTGCGCTTCGAGCTGGATATCGTTATCCAGATGGGGTTCCCCGGTTACTTCCTGATCGTGATGGACTTTATCCAGTGGGCCAAGGATCACAATATTCCGGTGGGCCCGGGGCGGGGTTCCGGTGCGGGCTCGCTGATTGCCTACTCGCAGAAAATTACCGACCTGGACCCGCTGCAGTACGACCTGCTGTTCGAACGTTTCCTGAACCCGGAGCGGGTATCCATGCCCGACTTCGACGTCGACTTCTGTATGGAGAAGCGCGACCGGGTGATCAACTACGTGGCGGAAAACTACGGCCGCAACGCGGTAAGCCAGATCATCACCTTCGGTACCATGGCCGCGAAGGCGGTGGTGCGGGACGTGGCGCGGGTGCAGGGCAAGTCCTACGGCCTCGCCGACAAGCTCTCGAAGATGATTCCCGCCGATGTGGGTATGACCCTGCAGAAGGCATTCGAGCAGGAAGAGGTACTGCGCGAGTTCCTCGAGAACGACGAAGAGGGCCAGGAAATCTGGGAGATGGCGCTGCAGCTCGAAGGTGTGGCGCGTAACGTCGGCAAGCACGCCGGTGGTGTGGTGATCGCTCCCACCAAGCTCACGGATTTCGCGCCGCTCTACTGTGACGAGACCGGTGCCGGCCTGGTAACCCAGTTCGACAAGAACGACGTGGAAGACGCGGGCCTGGTGAAGTTCGACTTCCTCGGTCTGCGTACCCTGACCATCATCGACTGGGCGAAGGTGATGGTGGACGAGCAGCGCGCGCGTGAAGGCCTGGAACCGCTGGTCATCGAAACGCTGCCGCTGGATGACGACGAGACGTTCAAGCTGATCAAGCGCGCCGAGACCACCGCGGTATTCCAGCTGGAATCCCGTGGCATGAAGGACCTGATCAAGCGCCTGCAGCCGGACAACCTCGAGGACATGATCGCACTGGTGGCCCTGTTCCGCCCAGGTCCGCTGCAGTCGGGCATGGTGGACGACTTCATCAACCGGAAGCACGGCCGCGCGCAGGTGGCCTATCCGGATGCCAAGTACCAGCACGAAAAGCTGAAACCGATTCTCGAGCCCACCTACGGCGTTATCGTTTACCAGGAACAGGTAATGCAGATCGCCCAGGAGCTCGCGGGCTATACCCTCGGCGGCGCGGACATGCTGCGCCGGGCCATGGGTAAGAAAAAGCCCGAGGAGATGGCGAAGCAGCGCAGTACCTTCGCCGACGGTGCCGCGTCCCAGGGCGTCGACCCGGAACTGGCGATGAAGATCTTCGACCTGGTGGAGAAGTTCGCCGGTTACGGCTTCAACAAATCGCACTCCGCGGCGTACGCACTGGTGTCTTACCAGACCGCGTGGCTGAAGGCACACTACCCGGCGCAGTTCATGGCCGCCACCATGTCGTCGGACATGGACAAGACCGACAAGGTGGTGACGTTCATCGAAGAATGTCGGGCGATGAAACTGGACCTGGTGCCGCCAGATGTGAACCTCGGTAACTACCAGTTCTCCGTTCCTGTCTCCGACACTGGCGACAATCGCATCATCTACGGCCTCGGCGCGATCAAGGGACTGGGCGAGGGCCCGATCGAAAACATCATCAGCGAGCGGCAGAAAAACGGACCGTTCACGGATCTGTTCGACTTCTGTTCCCGCATCGACCCGCGCAAGGTCAACAAACGCGCGCTGGAAGCGCTGGTGCGCTCCGGTGCCCTCGACAGCATCGGCCCGGATGCGTCCGGCGACGATGGACTGAACTACTCTCGTGCAGTGCTGTTCGACGCGCTGGATGAAGCGGTTAAAGCCGCGGAGCAGCAGAGCAAGAACGACAGCGCCGGCATGATGGACCTGTTTGGCGAGGTGGTGCGCACCGCGTCCGATGGCGACGTTTACCAGGATTTTCGCGGCGCGCGTCCCTGGAGTATCCGCGAGCGTCTGGAAGGCGAGAAAAACACCCTCGGCCTTTACCTCACCGGCCATCCCATCGACGAGTACGAGGACGAGCTCAAGCATCTGGTACAGGCGCGCATCGCGGACCTGAAGCCCGGGCGCGACAACCAGAAGGTGGCCGGCCTGGTGGTGGGCATGCGGGTGATGAAGACCAAGCGTGGCGATTCCATGGCGATTGTCACCCTGGATGACCGCAGCGCGCGGATCGAGGCGGCGGTGTTCAGCGAGGCATTTGGCCAACATCGGGAAAAGCTGGTGAAGGATTCGCTGCTGGTGCTGGAAGGTTCCATCTCCCACGACGATTACAGCGGCGGCCTGAAGATGAGCGTGAACAGCGTATCCACGCTGGATGATCTGCGCAGTGGCAGCGTGATCGGGGTGACGCTCAAGATCGACAGCGCCCAGGCACTGCCGAAAATGGGCCAGCGCCTGAGTGCCTGCCTGCGGCCCTATGTGGGCGGCAACTGCCCGATTATGGTGGAAGTGGAGCGCAGTGATGCGCGCGGGACCTTCCGCCTGGCGGACGAGTGGAAGGTGGAGCCAAACGACCAGTTGATCCAGTCTCTGCGGGAGGTGGTCGGCCGTGAGCGGGTCAAGCTCAACTACACTCAACGGCAATGAGTGATCCGTGCACTCGACTGAGTGGTCCTATCCCGGTAAGCTAGCCGCCATTTTCAGTGGACGGGGCCTGTTTGCGACTGATCGGGGTGATTTAGTCGCATTTTCCAACATTTGGCAGGCCCACAGAATTATCAAGGCGCGAATTAAATGAAGTTCAGTTTTCTAGAGTTTGAACAGCCGATTGCGGAACTGGAAAGCAAGATCAAGGAACTTCAGCATGTGGGCGACGACAATGAGCTCAACATCGCTGAAGAGATCACCCGCCTGCGGGAGAAGAGCGAGAAGCTCACCGAATCCATCTACTCCAATCTGTCTCCCTGGCAGGTTGTGCAGGTCGCGCGTCATCCGCAGCGCCCCTACGCGAAAGACTACATCGAGCGCATCTTCACCGATTGGGATGAGCTGCACGGCGACCGCCATTTCGGCGACGACAAGGCGATCATCGCCGGTATCGGCCGTCTGGAAGGCCGCCCGGTGGCGGTGATCGGCGAGGAGAAGGGCCGCACCGTCAACGAAAAAGTGAAACGCAATTTCGGTATGCCGAAGCCTGAGGGTTACCGCAAGGCCCAGCGTATTATGGAAATGGCCGAGCGTTTCAAAATGCCGGTACTGACCCTGATCGACACCCCCGGGGCCTATCCGGGTATCGACAGTGAAGAGCGCGGTATTTCCGAGGCCATCGCCAAGAACCTGGCTGTGATGTCACGCCTGCGCACCCCGATCATCTGCACCGTGATCGGTGAAGGTTCTTCCGGTGGCGCCCTGGCCATTGGTGTGGGCGACCAGCTGAACATGCTGCAGTACTCCACCTACTTTGTGATTTCGCCGGAAGGCTGCGCCAACATCATCTGGAAAACCGTGGAGAAGGCGCCGCTGGCGGCCGAGGCCATGGGGGTGACCTCTGGCGTGCTGGAGGAACTGGGTATCGTGGATGAAACCATTGCCGAGCCCCTCGGCGGCGCGCACCGCGATCCGGACCTGATGGCGGCGCGTCTGCGGGATCGCCTGTCCGAGCAGCTGGACAAGCTCACCGCAGTGCCGATTGAGGAGTTGCTGGAGAAGCGTTACCAGCGCCTGATGAGTTACGGCAATGTAACTGGCTGATCGCCACAATCATTTTGCCAGGGCTCTTGCTGAAGCCCTGAATCGACAACGGCAACTTCGGTTGCCGTTGTTGTTTCTTCGATTGCCGTTGTCATTTATGGCACGACCGCGTTTCAACTACAGCCGATAAATGCTGCGGTATTGCGCCACATCGACCCGGAACGGCGTGTGATCCTGTAGATACAGCCGCAGGCAATCCGATGCATCCGGTTCGCCGTGTACCAGCATGATCTGGGTATCGGGTTTCAGGCTGGAGTGCTTCAGCCAATCCCCCAGTTCCACATAGTCGGCGTGGGCCGACAGTCCTTCGAGTACTTCTACCTGCGCCTTGCAGGGCACATATTCCCCGTGGATTTTGACACTGCTGGAGCCTGCCAGCATCCGTGCGCCGCGGGTACCGCCGGCCTGATAGCCGGTAAACAAGACGGTTGCGCGATGATCCGGTAGCAGTCGTTTCATGTGGTGCAGTATGCGGCCGCCGGTGGCCATGCCACTGCCGGCAATGATGATGTGCGGGTACTGGATATTCTCCAGCGCCTTGGACTGGTCGACACTGCGGGTGTACTGGATGCCCCTGCACATGAAAGTGCAGTTCTCCGAGCTGAGACGATGCTGTTCCGGATAGCGGGAATAGATTTCCGATGCGTCGATCGCCATGGGACTGTCGAGAAACACCGGCAGCTCGGGGATTTTTTTCTCGTGCATCAGGGAAAGCAGCAGGAACTGTAGTGTCTGTGCGCGGCCGACGGCAAAGCTCGGAATCAGCAGCACGCCGCCGCGCGCCACCGTCTGGTTTACGATCTCGGCCAGCTGTTCCTTCTGATCAATTTGCGGATGGCGACGGTCGCCATAGGTTGATTCCATTAACAGCAGATCGAGCTCTGGCAGTGGCCTTGGCGGATGCATGATGAGGTCATCCATGCGCCCCACATCGCCGGAAAATCCCACCCGCTTGCCTTCCGCGTGCAGGATGGCGCTGCCGGCACCGAGAATATGTCCGGCGGGCTGGAAGTGCAGTTTTGCACTGCCGATATGGAAGGGCTGGTCAAACCCCACCGGCTGGAACAGTTCCAGGCAGCGCTCGGCGGTATCGCCGGTGTAGAGCGGCTCGGGGTGAGCGTGCTTGCCAAGTTTGTGGCGCTGGTAGTACTGCGCATCTTCTTCCTGGATATGCCCGGCGTCCGGCAGCAGTATCGAGCACAGGTCCATGGTGGCGTGATGGCAGTACACTGGCCCCCGGTACCCCATCTGATACAGGCGGGGAATATAGCCCGAGTGATCCAGGTGCGCGTGGGTGAGTACAATGCCAGCGATGCGGCGGAAGTCGAACATCGGCGCTTCCCAGTTGCGCTCGCGCAGCCACTTGTACCCCTGGAACAACCCGCAATCCACCAGGAATTCGGTTTTTCCGTCGTCGATCGACACCAGGTATTTAGAGCCGGTGACGGTCCCGGTACCACCCAGAAACGTGATATTCATGTTTGATGGTCTCTTGTGATATGCGGCGATCCACCGGCAGATGCGAGCAAATCTTGCACCGCAGGCGCGAGCAGCGGTGCCAGGTCAAACGCACAGTGGTTGCCGGGGATACTGTTGCTGGTGGCGAGCAGGTTGGTACCGGCCAGCCTGATTTTTTCGTCTGCGCTCTCGGCGAAAATACCGTGCACTGCAGCACAGATAGTGCGCGGCGCGCCGACATCCCTGAGTGCGGCCAGGGTCTGCAGTACGGTGTGACCACTGGAAATGACATCGTCGACGATGACGCTGGTCGCGTTTGTAATCCGGTCGTCCGCGGGTAGCTTGATACTCACCTCGCGGTCTCCATGGCGCTGCTTTTCCCCGACGATGAACGGCAATCCCGTGGCCTTCGCCAGGGTGGCAACCCACTGCTGGCTTTCCCGATCCGGTCCCACCAGTAGCAGGGGACCTTTCTGCTGTGCGAGCCATGCCTGCATGGCAGGCATCCCCGAAATGGCGCGGGATGGAATGGTGTAGATCTCATCGAGGCTGCGATAGCGGTGCAGGTGCGGGTCTGCCGTCACCAGCCAGTCCACGCAGGTCGATAGCAGCTCCGCAAAAATACGCGAAGTCACCGCTTCGCCGGGCATGAATGCTTTGTCCTGGCGCATATAGCACAGGTAGGGCGCAACGAGCCCTACGCCGATTGCGCCCTGCATGCGCAGGCTGTGTGCCAGAAACAACAGCGGCAGGAATTTTTTATCCGGCCGGCACAGGTTGGCCAGCAGAACGCAGCGACGCCCGCGCACCGGCGACAGAATACGCAGGTAGCTCTCACCATCCGGAAAACGTCGCTGGTCGATTTCGCCGGCATCGGCACCAATGGCCGCTTGCAGCGGCTCATGCAGCGGAAGGTCGTTTTCCAGTGCAAACAGTACGGGATTGTTCACGGCTGCTGTTCCGTTGCCGGGATCGGACTGGTCACCGGAGATACCTCAAACAGATCCCGGTTTTCGTGAAAATATTCCCGCGCGTAAGCCAGTTCCCCCGGTGTCTCTGCGTACAAAGTGGCGAGTGGTTGCTGGGCCTCGATGCTGTCTCCCACCTTCACCCGCAAGCGTAGCCCGGCCTCTGGCGACGAGGGGGCTCCGGCAATCTTGGCCAGATGTGCCAGGCGCCGATTGTCCATGCTGCGCAGTTTGCCGGCGTATTCACTGCGCAGTTCGATATGGTGGCTGGCGATGGGCACTTCACGGAGCCCGCCCTGAGCCTCACAGATGGCGCGGAACTGAATCCATGCCTGACCGGAATGCAGGATCTCCCGCGCCTGCTGCAGGGCCTGGGCTTCATCGGCGCCGGTGGCCATCGACAGCAACTGGCCGGCGAGGTACAGCGCGCGGGCCTCAAGGTCTGCCGGCGCGGTGCTTTCATTGCGCAGCACGCTCAAGACGTCGCGGGCCTCTTCCGCCGGCCCAATGCCATTGCCGATGGTCTGGGTACCATCGGTCATCACGCATCTCACGGTGAGGCCAAGGGCCTTGGCGACAACGCGGAACAGCTCCGCCAGCACCTCAGCCTGTTTTTGGCTGCGCAGTTTGGCGGTGGGGCCAACGGGCATGTCGATCAGGATATGTGTGGAGCCGGCCGCCATTTTCTTGGACAGTACCGAGGCCACGAGCTGCCCCTCGCTGTCGAGGTCCAGCGCGCGCTCGATACGGATCAACAGGTCGTCGGTTGGGCTTAGGCCGACCTTGCCGCCGGCGGCCAGACAGGCGCCGGTACGGGTAATGACCTTGCGCAGTCGGTCGAGCGAAAGATCGACATTGGTCAGTACTTCCATGGTATCGGCGGTGCCGGCGGGTGAGGTGATGGCGCGGGAGGAAGTTTTGGGAATGATCAGCCCCGCGGCGCTGGCAATCGAGACCACGATGGGGGTGGTGCGGTTGCCCGGCAGGCCGCCGATACAGTGCTTGTCGAATACCCGTTCATGTTCTGGCCAGTGCAACTGGTTGCCGATCTGCGCCATGGCCCGGGTAAGCGCGGTGGTCTCCGCCGAATTGAGGCGGCCGCCGGCGCAGGCGGAGATGAATCCCGCAATTTCGATATCGGAATACAGGTGCCGGCTGATGTCGCGAATGATGCTGGTGATCTCGGCGGCATCCAGTACATGGCCGTAAATCTTTTTGCGCAGCGCACTGAGTGAGTGGACCTGGGGAACGTGGTGTACCGTCACCGCTTGCCCCTGGGTGAGCGCGAGGAACTCCCACGCGCTATCGGAAAAACCGATGCTGCCCGGCGGCAGGATTTCTTTTGCGACGGTATTGAGGGTGGCGATCAGGGTGCGGGAACCGGCCTTGATTTGCAGCCGTGTATTGGCGGTGTATCCCTCGGCGCGACAGATAGCGCAGTCGGTGCGCATGTAAACCAGCGGCTCCTGGTGGGTATCAATCCCCATTTTGTAAGCGTGTAGCGGCATTGCCTGGGACATGCAGTCTTCCTGGATGTTCATGTCGGCGGCCGCTCCTATTGGAGATCGGGCAGGTCCTGTTGCCCGCCGCTATCCCGAATTTGGGAAATTGCGGCCCTGCATTTAACTCAAGTTAGTTTAGGCTCCAGCGACAAGTCGAGGTGATGTTTGCCGCCACGCTTGTGGTTTCCAGCCCGGCGCCGTCGGCTATTCCGGCCGCCCTTGCCCAGAGTTCATTAACAAGCCCCCGAGGCGAATCAACGCCTCCCTACGCAGCTTGTCCCAAGGGTGGGCAAAGCTGATGCGCAGGCAGTTTTTGAATTGGCCAGAGGCTGAAAACAGGGTGCCGGGGGTAAGCACGATGCCCTGCTTCAGTCCCTCCGAGTAGGCCGACAGCGTATCAACCCTATCGGGTAGCTCGACCCAAACCGCGAGCCCGCCCTGAGGAATACTTACCCTCACGCTGCAGGGCCATTGGTGCAGCAGGGCAATCAGCTGGTCGCGCCGCTCCTGAAGTTCATTGCGCTGGCGTCGCAAATGCGCGGCGAAGCTGCCATCCTCCATGAACTCGGCCACGCCCTGCTGCAGATAACGGCTGCTCGCCAATTGGGTCACCAGCTTGAGGTGGAGAATCCGCTCGTGCCAGCGAGCGCCGGATATCCATCCCAACCTCAGGTCGCGGGAAAGGCTTTTCGAGAAAGAACTGCAGAGAATCACCCGGTCATTCACATCCAGTGCTTTGAGTGGATCGGGTATCGGACCGAGGGACGTATCCGCGTAGATGTCGTCCTCAATCAAGGCGAGATCATACTGTTCGGCCAGAAGCAGCAGCCGCCTCCTCGCGATATCGGGCATCAGTGCGCCACTGGGTGTGGCAAACGCGGGAGAGACCACGCACGCCCTTACTTGCCAGCGCTCCAATACCTCCGCGAGTGCATCGATATCCAAACCGGTGTCACTGGAGGTGGGTATCTCAACCATCTGCAGCTCCAGCTGCTCGATCAACTGCATGACGCCATAAAACCCGGGGGACTCGACCGCAACCACATCGCCCCGTTTACAGCAGGCCATCAGCGCAAGTGACAGCGCGTGCTGACAGCCCGAGGTTATGCACAGTCGATCCGGCTCGACCGCCCAGCCCCGCCGGGATAAGTGCATTGCCAGTTGCTGCCGCAGTCCGAAGTCACCGGCAGGATCATCGTAGTACTGGTAGGCGTCGCCCCGCTGGCGCCTGAGTGACCGACCGATGGATCGATTCAATGCGACGATACCCGGGGGGAGATCACCCGCGCGCAGCTCGGGCAGCAGATCAAAAGCGGCACTCCGGCGCATGATGTCCAGCAGCAGGTCGCTTACGGTGACCGGTCTGGGCGCCTCGATTCGCGACCGCCTGAGCGGGCTTTTCACCGCCGTCGGCGGCAGCGCCACGAAATAGCCGGCCTTTGGGCGGGCTTCCACCAGTCCCTGTGCTTCCAGCCGTTGCAGTGCATGTTGCGCGGTAGCTTTTGATACGGCGTGCTCCCGGCACAGGGTCCGGATCGATGGCAAACGCTCTCCCAAGCGCCATCGCTGTTCCTTTATGCCCTGCTGAAGCCAGGCTTCCAGCTGCTGATAGCGGTATTCACTGGTCACCAGTTGGCCCCTCAGATTTCAATCTGTACCTATTATATTTAATTTTTTTATGCCTGACCCTATCGGCTCCTCCAGCCTAATCTAGCCGCCCTAAGCTCTTTAGTGGATCAGGCCCATGGAAAAAATTCCCGTAGTCCAGGACTTCAGCCCTTCTTTTCGTCCCGATGGAAAATTCCATGTTCGACTCACCGTCGGACGTTTTCAGAATCTGCGCCGACTCACCAGTTGGCCGCTCATCGCACTCTATTTTGGACTCGTGTGGGTGCAGTATGACGGCCAGCCTTGGCTGCTGTTCTCTTTCGCACAGCACCGCATCATTCTGTTTGGCAATGCGTTGTCCTGGCACGAGCTGCCACTGCTGGCTGGACTGCTGATCGCGGGCGCCAGCCTGCTGTTTTTCCTCGCGGTCGCATGGGGGCGTGTATGGTGCGGCTTCGCCTGTCCGCAAAGTATCTGGACCTGGCTGTTTATCCGCATCGAGGACCTGAGCGAGGGCAATGCCGTCAAACGGGCCAGGCAGGCGGGCCAGCCCCTGCGAGGTATGCGATTAGTGCGCCGGCTTGCCAAGCACGCTCTGTGGATACTGCTCGCTCTGGCAACCGCAGCCACTTTCACCGGCTATTTCGTTCCGATTCGCGAGATTGTTGCGGAGAGTCTGCAGTTTCAGCTACCAGTTTCCGTCACTGGCTGGCTGGTAATTATGGCGGGTATCACCTACATCAATGCGGGTCTGGTTCGGGAAAAAATCTGCCTGCACGCCTGCCCATACTCGCGCTTCCAGAGTGTCATGTTCGACGATGATACCCGTACGGTCAGTTACGATGCGCGCCGGGGTGAGCCGCGCGCAAACCTGCGCAAGGCAAGCGCTAACCGCGGTGATTGCGTCGACTGCGGCCTGTGCGTACAGGTGTGCCCCGTTGGTATTGATATTCGCGACGGCTTACAGGCGGCCTGTATTGATTGCGGAGCTTGCATCGATGCCTGCGATAGCGTGATGGAAAAGGTTGATCGCCCGCAAGGCCTGATTCGTTTCGCTTCCGAAACAGAGTTGCAGGGCAACAAGACCCGCTTTCTTCGCTTGCGTTTGACCGGCTACGGCACAGTTATGCTGTGCGCGTTTGCCTCGGTGCTTGCCGGCTTCATCGACACCGCTGATCTGCTGGTAGAGATCCGGCGTGACCGCGGTGCCATGTTCAGGCAGGTGGACCAAAACACGGTGTGTAACGTCTATCTGGTCAAGGTCGAGCGGGTCAATGAAGCAATACGCCGTGTCGATGTCTCCATTTCCGGCGGCGGCCAATATAAGCTATTCGGCCCGCGCCACATCGACCTGACCGATGACGGTCCTAGCTGGCTTCCCTACCGGGTCTGCAGTCAAAACCTGGAGCGGCCGAAAACGGAATTGACCTTTAATTTTGCGAGCGAATCGTTTTCCGCTGAAAAGAAAACAACGTTCCTGGCTCGGTCGTGGTGAAACGCTGGTGTCGAGATTTGGACCATGGCGGTGGTGTACCTGGGTGTAGTCAATGTCCGTGCCGCGGGAGTGTAGGCCGGAATTGCTCCCGCCCCCGATCAGCCACCTTATTACCGTGTCCTCAAATGACCAGCTTCAGGCCCGTGACTACTGGGTTTGATACTGTCTTGTGGGTAGACTGGCGATCGCTCAAAAACCGTTCGATGGAACGCACAGATTAGGGGAATACCTTGGCCGAATTGGGGGCGCTTTTCAGTCTGATACCGGGCCAGACACCCGGCCTCACACTGGGGCTGCTGTTGCTGGTGTGCGTGGTCAGCGCATTTATCTCCGCGGTCACCGGCGGGGCGGGGGGCATCCTGATGTTTGCCGCGCTCAACGTGGTCATCCCCCTGCGCGCGCTTGTCCCGATTCACGGCGCGGTGCAGCTGCTCAACAACCTGGCCCGCGTGGTTTATGTACGCGAGCACATCCGCTGGGACCAGTGCATCCCGTTCTTTATCGGCTGCACACTCGGCTCCGCCGCCATGACCCTCGGGCTCGCCAACCTCGACTGGCAACAGCTGCCGCTGGTGCTGCTGGCGGTACTGATTTTTTATACGGTGTTCAAACCGAAAAAGCTGCCGGAAATTCGCCTCAAACCGCGCAATTTTTTCTGGGTGGGGATCGCCACCGGCACCCTCGGGATTGTCGCCGGTGCCGTGGACCCGTTGCTGGCCGCGTTTTTCGTGCGCAAGGATATGACGCCGAAAGAAATCGTGGCGAATAAATCCGTGATGCAGGCCTGGTGTCACGCCCTCAAGGTGCCCGCGTTCATTTATCTCGGCTTTGCCTTTTCCGAACATCTCGGATTGATCCTGCTGCTGACCGTGGCCGCGGTCATTGGCACGCGTATCGGTATTGCGCTGCTGAATCGGATCGACAGCGCGCTGTTTTTTAATTTGATGCGCGCTGCGCTGCTGATTGCCGGCGCCCGCATCGTGTACCAGTTATTTGCAGTATAAAAACCTACAGGTATTTCCATGGCTGATTACCAGATTATCAATCCGTACAGCGGCGAATTGATCGAAGCTTACGACTTCCACACCAAAGAGCAGGTGGCAGAAGCCATTGAGCTGCTGGTGGAAGGCCGCAACAAGCAGCTCGCCACTCCGGCTTTCGAGCGCTCGAATATTCTGCTGAAACTCGCGCAGCTGCTGATGGAGCGCAAGGAAGATCTGGCCCGGGCCATCACCGAGGAAACCGGAAAAACCATCGGTGACAGCCGTGTGGAAATCGACCGCGCCTACAACACCGCGCTGGCCAGTGCCATGGAAGCGCGCAATATCAACGGCGAAGCACTGGATTCCGACGCCTTCCCGCCGATGCGCGAAAAAATCGGTGTGGTGCTGTGGAAGCCGCTCGGCACAGTACTGTGCATTACCCCGTTCAACTTCCCCGTCAATATCGCGGTACACAAAATCGGCCCCGCGTTTGCCGCTGGCAACACCATCCTGTTCAAGCCAGGTCCGCAGAACAAGCGCTCCGCGGAGTTGCTGGTGGAACTGTGCTATGCCGCAGGAATGGATAAATCCGTGCTGCAGATGCTGGTCCCGGATATCGAAGCCACCAGCTACGCCGTTGCCCACCCGCAAGTCCAGGCCATCAACTTCACCGGTGGCACCGCCGCGGCAAATGCCATCGCCGCCAATGCCGGCTACAAGAAAATGCTGTTCGAACTGGGCGGCAATGATCCATTGATCGTCATGCCTGACGCCGACCTCGACGCCGCCGTCACCGCCACCATCAACCAGCGCTTCGCCACCGCCGGTCAACGCTGCACCGCCGCAAAGCGCCTGTTTGTACACAGTGAAGTTTTCGATGCCTTTGCCGAAAAACTCGTTACCGCCACGGCAAAACTGAAAGTGGGTAACCCCGCCGAAGATGACACCTTTATCGGCCCGCTGATCCACACCAACGCCGCCAACGAAGTGGAAGGCCGCATCCAGTCAGCGGTAGCCGCCGGCGCCCGCGTACTGTTCGGACACCGTCGCGACGGCAACATCCTGTGGCCGACCATCCTCGCGAATGTCCCCGACTGCGCCGAGCTGGTAGCAGAGGAGACCTTTGGTCCGGTCGTTCCACTGCGCAAGTTTGACAGTGAACAGGAGCTGGTAGCAGTGATCAACAGCTCACCGTTTGGCCTGCAAGCCGGCGTATTTACCCAAAACCTGGCGTTGGCAAAACGCCTCTACAACCAACTGGATGTAGGCCTCCTCGCCGTCAATGACGGCCCCGGCTTCCGCGCCGAGCACTTCCCGTTTGGTGGTGTGAAGGAAAGCGGCGTGGGCAGGGAAGGGGTGAAGTATGCAATTCGTGAAATGAGTTTCCAGAAGACGCTGGTGATCTGATTATTTCGAAGCCGGCTTTCTGAATCGAAGGGTCTGACGCCGGGTATTGGTTCGCAAGACCTTCTGCGAGAGGGACCTCGCGGAAGAGCCCCCATGGATGGGTTCACGGCGTGTCTTGCGAACCAATACCCGGTGGCAGGCCCGCCACCTGCCCTTTTTTAGAACCACCCTAAGAACCACCCCAAAAAATACAAACTTGGCCATCCAGCCAAACTTCCCCTATACTCCGACCCAACTTGTCGGAGTGCCTTCGGGCTGAGATCGCTGTTGCGAGATCCGTTGAACCTGATCGGGGTAACCCCCGCGTAGGGAACAAGATCTGAATTCGCTATATTTTCGTGTGCAATTTTTTTGAACTAGTGTTCGAAAACTAATTTTAAAAATGTTGCCGCAAACGAAAACTGCTCTCTCCAACTGCACCCCCGGCAATCCATCCAAGGATCAAAACGCAAGGGGTCAGCATGTCTCAGGTCGCCGAACCAAAAACCAATACCCAAGAAAGGGTAACGAAATCCAGCCGCGCCGCGCAAAGAGAGAGCGCAAGGGAATTCCTCGACAACCTCACCGCCCAGCAGTTTCCCAACTCCCGCAAAGTCTATCTGCAAGGTGACAACCCCAGCGTAAACGTCGGCGTACGTGAAATCTGCCTGGGCCAAAGCCTCGTAGGCGGCGACGAACAAAACCCCGTATTCGAACCCAACGAACCCCTGCAGGTCTACGACACCGCAGGCCCATACTCCGACCCTGTGTACAAGCCCAGCGTCCGCGAAGGCCTGCCCAAGCTGCGCCAGGACTGGATTGCCGCCCGCGGCGACACCGAAGTACTCGACTCCCGCCAGGCTGCCTACAGCCAGCAGCGCATGGCTGATCAGGGTCTGGACCATATCCGCTTCGAAAATTTACCCGCCCCGCGCAAAGCCAGGGCCGGCCAAAACGTCACCCAGATGCACTACGCCCACCGCGGCATCATCACCCCGGAAATGGAATTCATCGCCATCCGCGAAAACATGGGCCGAGCCAAACTTGCAGAACAAATAAGCGAGGCAGATTTCCAGAAAGCCCGCGAAGGCATCTACATTCCGCCGCAAATTACCCCGGAGTTTGTGCGCCGCGAAGTTGCCGAAGGCCGCGCGATCATCCCGGCCAACATCAACCACACCGAACTTGAGCCGATGATCATCGGTCGCAACTTCCTGTGTAAAGTGAACGCCAATATCGGTAACTCCGCGATCACGTCGTCCATCGAAGAGGAAGTGGAAAAACTCGTGTGGTCGATCAAGTGGGGTGCGGATACCGTAATGGATCTATCCACCGGTCAGAACATCCACGAAACCCGCGAATGGATACTGCGCAACAGCCCAGTGCCTATCGGCACCGTACCCATTTACCAGGCGCTGGAAAAAGTTGACGGCATCGCCGAAGAACTCAACTGGAATGTGTTCCGCGATACCCTGATCGAACAGGCCGAGCAGGGCGTGGATTACTTCACCATTCACGCCGGTGTACTGCTGCGCTACGTACCCCTCACCGCCAAACGCGTCACCGGCATCGTATCCCGCGGCGGCTCCATCATGGCCAAATGGTGCCTCGCGCATCACAAGGAAAATTTCCTCTACACCCACTTCGAGGAAATATGTGAAATCCTCAAAGCCTACGACGTCAGCTTCTCACTGGGCGACGGCCTGCGCCCGGGTTGTATTGCCGACGCCAACGACGAAGCCCAGTTCGGCGAACTGCGCACCCTCGGCGAACTCACCGAAATCGCCTGGAAACACGATGTCCAGACCATGATCGAAGGCCCCGGCCACGTAGCGATACACAAAATCAGGGAGAACATGGTTGAGCAGCTGAAACACTGCCACGGCGCTCCCTTCTATACCTTAGGCCCACTCACCACCGATATCGCCCCCGGCTACGACCACATCACCTCAGGCATCGGTGCCGCCATGATTGGCAGTATGGGCTGCGCCATGCTGTGCTACGTCACCCCGAAGGAGCACTTGGGGCTGCCCAACAAAGAAGACGTAAAAGAAGGCCTCATGGCCTACAAAATCGCCGCCCACGCTGCCGATCTGGCGAAGGGCCACCCCAGGGCACAAATGCGCGACAACGCCCTCTCCAAAGCCCGCTTCGAATTCCGGTGGGAAGACCAGTTCAATCTCGGCCTCGACCCCGAACGTGCCCGCGCCTACCACGATGAAACCCTGCCAAAAGAATCGGGAAAAATCGCCCATTTCTGCTCCATGTGCGGCCCGAAATTCTGCTCCATGAAAATAACCCAGGATGTCAGGGAATTCGCAAAGCAGCAGGAGACAGATAAGGGCATGGAAGAAATGTCGATCAAATTTAAAGACATGGGCGCAGAGATCTATCACAAGGCGTAACCCAGAGCCGATAGAAAGCAATGATCTCAAAGTGAAGGTAGTGATGCGGGTAAGCCTTCGCCAGACCTTCTAAAACAGGGATGTTTTAGAAGAGCCCCCAGGGATGGGTTTACGGCGTGTCTGGCGAAGGCTTACCCGCAGGACTGCCGCCCGATACTTGCCGACAATGAACCCCGGAAAGAAAACGTGGCACAAACAGAATTAAATATCGGGATAGCTGGCGCTGGCTTGATGGGCCGCCTGCTCGCCTGGCGCCTGTCAGAAAAGGGCCATCACATAACACTTTTCGAAGCTGGATGTCTCGAAAAACCATTGGGTGCCTGCCACACCGCAGCCGGCATGATTGCCCCACTATCCGAACTGTTCCACTGCCCACTCCCCATCTACCAGCTGGGCATGCAAAGTCTGCAGTATTGGCCGCTTTGGGTCGAAGAGTTGCAGCAACTTACCGGTAGCGACGTCGACTACCGGCAGGCCGGCAGCCTGCTAATCGCCCATCCACAGGACAGAACCGAACTCCAGCAATTCCACCAGGAAATAAGGGCCAAACTGGGCGGCCAGAGTACCGAGCAGCTGCAATGGCTGGACAAAAACGCCCTGAAAAATATGGAACCGGATCTGGAACACTTCGACCAGGGACTCTTTCTCGCCAGCGAAGCAGACATCGACAATCGGAAACTACTTCCGGTGCTACTCTCCGCCTTGAAAAAAAACAAAGTCACCCTGCGGGAAAACATCAGTGTGGAATGCACACCCGGAAAAATCCACACAGACAATAAAACGGAATCCTTCGATCTCGTGATCGATGCCCGCGGCCTCGGCGCCAAGAATCAGATCCCGGGGCTGCGCGGTGTCCGCGGCGAAGTCATGGTTGTGGAAACGCCGGAAGTAAAATTAACCCGCCCCGTACGTCTGCTACACCCCAGATACCAACTGTACGCCGTCCCCAGGGCCAACAACCAGATTGTTATTGGCGCCACCGAAATCGAAAGCGAAGACATGAGCCCGATCTCCCTGCGCTCCACCATGGAACTGTCAAGTGCGCTGTATTCGATCCATCCGGCGTTTGCCGAAGCGCGCATACTGGAAACCCGCGTCAACTGCCGCCCGGCCACCATGGACAACCTGCCGGTGGTGAAGTCGGAGCAGGGCCTTATCCGAATCAACGGGTTGTTCCGTCACGGTTATCTGCTGGCGCCGGCGCTGGTCGCACAGGTGGAACAAAAAATTTATCAACCAATTTCACAAACGGAACAGGTGACCTGATGCAGATAGTGGTCAACGGTGAATCGCTATTCATTCAACACGAGCAGGAAAATATTGCCGGTTTACTTAAGCAGCTTGGATACAGCGGCGAAACCTTTGCGGTTGCCCTGAATGGCGACTTCATACCTCGCGCCGCCTACGCCGAAACCGTACTCGGCAGCGGAGACCATCTCGATGTTGTCGCTCCGGTCGTTGGAGGCTGAAGATGAAAGACACTCTTAAACTCTACGGCAAGGAATTCGACAGCCGCCTGCTGGTGGGCACCGCACTTTACCCGTCCCCTGCCATTATGCGCGAGGCGGTGGTGGCCTCCGGCTCCGAGATCATCACCCTTTCTCTGCGCCGCCAGAGCCCGGCGCAACAGCAGGGGAACATGATCTGGGACTACATCCGCGAATCCGGTTGCCAACTGTTGCCCAACACCGCCGGCTGCAAGACCCCGAAAGAAGTCATTGCGCTGGCGGAAATGAGCCGGGAAATATTCGGTACTGACTGGCTCAAGCTGGAAGTGATCGGTGATGATTACAACCTGCAGCCGGATCCATTCGGTCTGATCGAAGCCACGCGCGAGCTGGTCCAGCGCGGGTTCAAGGTGTTGCCGTACTGCACCGACGACCTGGTGGTGTGTCGCCGGCTGCTCGACGTGGGCTGCGAAGTGCTGATGCCCTGGGGTTCCCCGATCGGCACTGGCCGCGGCCTGATGAACAAATACAATCTGCAGACACTGCGCGAGCGGTTGCCGGATATCCCGCTGATTATCGACGCAGGGCTGGGTGCGCCGTCGCAAGCCTGTGAGGCGATGGAAATGGGGTTCGATGCTGTGCTGCTGAATACCGCCATTGCCAAGGCACAGGATCCGGTACGGATGGCGCAGGCCTTCAAGTGGGCGGTGGAATCCGGCCGCGCCGCGCGCAATGCGGGCCTGATGCTGAAACGCCAGACCGCGAGTCCCAGTACACCTACCCTCGACATGCCGTTCTGGCAACAGTCGTTCGCGCCGGGGGAAACTGCATGAGCGGATCCAATCAGCGTCCAATTGTATGGACCATCGCCGGCAGTGATTCCGGTAGCGGTGCCGGTATCCAGGCCGACCTGCTTACCCTGCACGACCTCGGTGTGCACGGCTGCAGCGCCATCACCGCCAATACCGCGCAGAACACCCTCGGCGTACCCGCCATCAATGCCGTGTCCGACGAGGTGTTGCAATCACAGCTGGATGCGCTGCTCGCTGACCTGAAACCGGCGGCGATCAAAATCGGCCTGCTCGCCAACGCGCGGCAGGTCCGGCTGGTGGCAGATTTCCTGCGCGGTCTTAATGCCCTGGGTGAACGTGTACCGGTGGTATACGACCCGGTGGCCGTTGCCACCAGTGGCGCGCAGCTGACGGAAGACAGTACCGGTGCGGCGGTATTGGATGAATTGCTGCCCCTGTGCGACCTGCTTACGCCCAATACTCTCGAACTGGCGTGGTTGGCGGGGGCAGGGGGCAATTGCGCTGGGATTGAAAGTGCAGAATCGATACTTGGCGCAGCGCGCAAGGTGCGTGGTGAACATGCCACCGCACTGTTGGTCACCGGCGGCCACCATGAAATTGAACCCGGCACCACCGCGGACTTGTTGTGCCGTGGCGGTGGTGAAGATGCCAGGGAAGACTGGCTGATCGGCAAACGGATCGACACCCGCAACACCCACGGCACTGGCTGCACCCTGTCTTCCGCCATTGCCGCATTGCTGGCGCTGGGGTATCCGCTGAACGATGCCTGTGTGGTGGCCAATGCCTATGTGCGCCGCGGACTGCGCCTGGGCGACAGCGAGCATATCGGTGCCGGCGCCGGGCCGGTGGGGCACTGTGGCTGGCCATCAACGCTGCAGGATTTTCCGGAGGTATTGCTGGCCGGGAGCGAACGCGCGCAACGGTTTGGCGTATTCGACCCGTCTGCCGCGGCCCACTTTGCCGCGGAGTTCACTCAGCCCGAGACCAATCGACTGGGGTTGTACCCGGTGGTGGATTCCGTGGAGTGGATCGAGACGCTCGCGCACGAGGGGGTGCGCACTTTGCAGCTGCGTATCAAGCAACCGGGCAGTGACCTGCGGGAACAGATCGAGCGCGCGGTGGCTATCGGCCGCCGCTACGACCTGCGCCTGTTTATCAATGACCACTGGCAACAGGCCATCGACTGCGGTGCCTATGGCGTGCACCTGGGGCAGCAAGATCTACAGCAGGCGGATCTGAAGGCCATACAACGTGCGGGGCTGAAGCTCGGAATCAGCACCCACGGCTTTTTCGAGCTGCTCTACGCCTGGCAGTTCCGCCCCAGCTACCTCGCGATCGGTGCCATCTACGCAACAAGTACCAAGGATATGAGTGGCCAAATACAGGGCCTGGAAAAGCTCGCGCGTATGACCGCGCTGTTTCCGGGGTACCCACTGGTGGCCATCGGCGGGATTAACCTGGCGCGCGCGGTCGACGTGGCCGCAACTGGGGTGGGCAGTATCGCGGTGGTAACAGCGATCACCGAGGCCCCCGACGCTCGCGAGGCTGTGGCACAATTGCGCGCAGTCATTGAATAGTTCGGATAACCGGAGCCTTGCCGTGTTGAATCGCAAACAGCTGCAGCGCTACAGCCGCCAGATCATGTTGCCGCAGATCGGTGAGGCCGGGCAGGAAAAACTGGGGGGCGCGCGGGTGCTGATCGTCGGTCTCGGTGGCCTCGGCAGTCCGGCGGCGCTGTATCTGGCGGCGGCAGGGATCGGCGAGCTGCATCTTGTAGATGGCGACAGGGTGGAGATCTCCAACCTGCAGCGTCAGGTCCTGTACAAAACCAATCACCGTGACAAGGACAAGGCGCAGGTGGCCGCCCAGCAACTCACCGCGGCCAATCCGGAAATACGCATACACGCCCACTGCGTTATGGCCGATGAGGCCTGGCTCTCGACACTGTTGAGCCAGCAATCCTTCGATCTGGTGCTCGACTGCACCGACAATCTCAATATTCGCCACACCATCAACCGCGTGTGCCGCGAGCGAAAAGTCCCCGTGGTTATGGCCTCGGTACGCGGCTTTTCCGGGCAGCTGGTGAGCTTTGACTTTCGCACAAATTCGAGCCCCTGTTATGCCTGCCTGTTTCCGCCAGCGGCCGAGCAGAGTGACCTGCCGGAAGCGGAGAACTGCTCCACGGTCGGAGTGATCGGCCCGGCGCTCGGGATGATGGGGAGTGCCCAGGCGCTGGAGGCCATCAAGCTTATCGTCGGCCTGCCGGTATCCAGCCTGAACAAATTGCAGTTGTTCGAAGCCGCAACACTCGAGTGGCGTGCTCTGGCCTTGCCGGCAAACAGCACTTGCCCGATTTGCCGATAAACAGTAAAAACAACCAGGCATTCACACAATAATCCCCGCAAAAAGGTCATTCCCTTGGCAGCACGTCTTTTATCCAAACATCCTCTGTCCCGATTTGTGTTACTCGCCGGTGTCGCCGGGGTACTGCTGGTGGGCTGCGCCGAAGGCAAGCGCCAGTCCGCGGACGAACCGGAAACTCCTGCACACGTTGCCGCGATGCAACAAGTGGAAACACAGCCGGCTACGGAACTGGATCAGATACATGTTTCCGAGCAACTGCTGGACACTTACCGCCAGACCTGTGCCAGCTGTCACGAGCAGGGGGTAATCGGTGCGCCGAAGACTGGCGATGCCGCGGCCTGGAGCCCGCGTATGGCACAGGGAATCGATGTTCTTATTGCGCACGCCCGGGATGGTTTCAAGGCAATGCCGCCAGCGGGACTGTGTTACAGCTGCTCCGATGAGGATTTCGCGCAACTGATCCGCTATATGTCCACGGAAAAATAACCGTGCGTTTCCCAGTGCATTCTGCGGGGCAAAAAAAAAAGACCCGGCCGTGTGGCCGGGTAAGTCTCAACGAGTGGGTTTGGGTAAGGTTGAACGTCTCCTGGGCGTAATCAGAACTGTGCTTCGGCGGTCAGCCACAATTTGTCGGTATCCACACTGAACTCGTCGGCGCTGTAGGCGCTGTATTTCATACTCAGGTTCACACCCGCCAGCTTGCCGGCGAGTAAAAATCCCGCTTCGCTGCCAAGTTTATCCATGCCGGATACACCGCTATCGTCTGAATTCAGCTGGTGATAATTGACCGCGAATTTCACTCCGCCGAGGCTGGTAGCCAGCGACAGGTACACATCCTCGATACCGCCGGCGATATTGCCGCTACCACCGCCGAGAAATTTATCCGTCCAGCCTTGGAACTTGTGCAGCGTGGCCAGTGGTGTGATGAATTGTCCATTGGCACCGTCCGCTCCCAGCAGCTCGTAACCGCCCGCCAGGGTAAATTGACCAATTTTGTAGCTCGCTTCCGCCAGCAGATAGTCCGCATCGTAATCCGCGGGGTTGTTTGCGGCCGACGATTGCGTGGCGTATTCCAGGGTGTAGCTCATGTCCGCTTGACTGCCGGCGAAGCGCAAGCCGTACGTGTCGGTGGAGAAAGCGGCGGCATCTTCATTGTCCAGCAGGTAGGCATACCCGCTCAGGGCGCCTGCCGAGAGACCCGTGTATTTGGCATTTAGCAGGTAGCTATCGTTGGTGTGGTCCCCCGCTGGACTGTCCTCACCAAAAATACGGTTCACATTGCGTATATGTGCGAGGAACAGGGTAGTGTCCGTGAAGCTCGTATTGCTGGCACTGAAGCCGTCGTAGGTCTGTTCGTTCTGGCGAAAACCAACACCGCCCACAAAGCGCTGGTTGTCCAGCAGAATGCGCTGACGCCCGTATTTGATCGTTGTGGCTCCAGTGGTGTAAGCGAGATAGGCCTGATTGACTTCGGTACCTTCCGGGTCGCTGACGCCGCCTTCGAATTCGGTGAGGTGGGTGACATCGTCCATTTCAAGCAGGGTACTGAAACCCTGGTAGCTGGCCGAGGAAAAGGTCAGGCGCGTCTGTAGGCTGGTAAGATCCACGTCGTCGCCGCCCGCGGTATCCACCATTTCTGTGCGTGCACGCAAGCCCAGGGTAACGTCGCCTTGGGCCAGTGCATCGGTAATACTGCTCACGACCGGAGCTTGCTGGGTTACAGTCTCCTGTGCTTGTGCCGGAATACACGCGGCGGCGAGGGTCGCTGCGCCGATAGCGCTTGCCAGAATCCGGTGTGTCGGTTGCGTTAGTGTCAGACGCGCAAATTTTTTTGTTTTCATGGGGTTGGTTCCTGTTTCTACTTAATTGAAAAATCGTTTGCTGTGGCGCTCGTGGAGGAATTTGAGCACCTGTGCTCGGTACTGGTTGTATTGCGGATCATCGGCGAGCGCCAAGCGATGGCGCGGGCGCTCCAGCGCAATCTCGAGAATTTCGCCGATGGTGGCGGCGGGGCCATTGGTCATCATCACGATGCGATCGGATAACAGCACCGCTTCATCCACATCGTGGGTGATCATGATCACCGTGTTGTTCAGCTCCGCCTGGATTTCCATCAGTGAATCCTGCATATGTGCGCGGGTCAGGGCATCCAGGGCGCCGAAGGGTTCATCCATCAGCAGCACCTTGGGCTGCATGGCCAGTGCGCGCGCGATACCGACGCGCTGTTTCATCCCGCCGGATATTTCCCCGGGGCGCTTGTGCATGGCGTGACTCATATGTACCAGTTCCAGGTTGTGTTCGATCCACGCACGCATCTCTGCCTTTGTTTTGGCCCTGGTTTTGCCGTTGCCAAACACCTGCTTTACCGCCAGTTCGACATTTTCGTAAGCGGTGAGCCATGGCAGCAGGGAATGATTCTGGAACACCACCGCGCGCTCCGGGCCGGGTTCGCTCACTTCCTTGCCACTCAGAATGACGCCGCCACGAGTGGCCTGGTACAGCCCGGCGACCACATTCAGCACGGTGGACTTGCCGCAGCCGGAGTGGCCAATCAGGGAAACAAACTCCCCCTGCTGAATTTTCAGGTCCACGTCGCGCAGGGCGGTAAAGGTGCCCTTGGGGGTGGGAAACTCCATATCGATATGGCTGATGTCCAGAAGTACGCTCATTGCTCCGCTCTCCAATTTGAATGTGTGGCTCGGTTACTGGTTGCTGCCCTTGTCCCAGGACACCAGCTGCTGCAGCATCAGCATGCCGCGGTCGAGAAGAAAGCCGATAAATCCGATGACCAGCACCGCGGCCATGATGCGGGCGAGGGAATCGGAACTGCCGTTCTGGAATTCATCCCACACGAATTTTCCAAGACCCGGATTCTGCGCCAGCATCTCTGCCGCGATCAGTACCATCCAGGCGACGCCGAGGGACAGGCGCATACCGGTAAAAATCATCGGCACCGAAGCGGGCAGTACGATTTTCTGTACGTGGCGCAGCGGAGGCAGACGCAACACCTTGCTTACGTTCACCAGATCCTGATCGATACCTGCCACGCCCACCGCGGTGTTGATCACCATCGGCCACAGACAGCAGAGCGTCACGGTGATCATGGAGTTGAGGAATGACTTGGCCACCAGCGGATCGGGGCTGGTGTAGAGTGCAGACACCACCATCGTCACCAGTGGTAGCCAGGCCAGTGGTGACACCGGTTTGAAAATCTGCACGATCGGATTGATCGCACTGTTCAGGGTTTTGCTGAGCCCGATGGCAATACCCAACGGAATCGCAATCGCTGCCGCCAGCAGGAAGCCGCTCATTACCGTGACCAGGCTGGTGCCAATCTGGTCGACGAACGTTTCCTTGCCGGTGTAGGCGCGGATTTTCGGCTCGTAACCGGGGTCCGCCGCAAGCCGCTCTGCATTGCGCACTTCCTGACGCTCGTAAAACGCGCGCTCCTTTTCCCGTGAACGCTGGTGTTCACCGTACAACGTATTGAACTGTTCCATCACCGCCGCAGGACCGGGAAATTTCCCCAGTGACGTATCGATATTCTGTGCGGTCACCGACCACAGCAGCAGGAAGGCGAGCATCCCCAGTAGTGGCAGCGCCACCAGGCGTAGGGCGCTACCGAGTAAATTGCTTTCCAGTTGCGGCAATCGGAAGCCATAAAACTTGCCCGTATTCACTGTCGTGCTGCTCATACCTGCTACCTCGGGGTTCATGTTGGTAAATTCCGGTTAAAGTTTCTGGCCGGACTTCAGGCCGATAGCGAACTTGTCGATGTACTCGTTGGGCTTGTGGCCGTTGTAGACGATGCCGTCGATAAAATGTGTCTGCGGATCGCGGAAGCCGTCTTCGCTGGCAAAGTCTGGGAACTGATCGGCACTGGCCAACTTGTCGGCAACCAGCGATTGGGCGGCGGCCTGGTAGATATCCGGTCGGTATACTTTCGCGGCGAGTTCCTTGTACCAATCGTCGGGTTTGTCTTCGGAAATCTGGCCCCAGCGGCGCATTTGCGTGAGGTACCAGATGGCGTCGGAGTAGTAGGGGTAGGTGGCGTTGTAGCGGAAGAACACGTTGAAATCCGGCACTTCGCGCTTGTCGCCTTTTTCGTATTCGAAGGTGCCGGTCATGCTGTTGGCGATCACATCGTAGTCCGCGCCCACATAGTTGGAACGGGACAGGATCTTCACCGCTTCCGGTCGGTTTTTATTGTTGTTTTCATCCAACCACATGGCAGCGCGGATCAGCGCGCGGGTGATGCGCACGGTGGTGTTCGGATACTTTTCCGCGAACTCGCGGGTGATACCGAAGACCTTTTCCGGGTTGTCTTTCCAGATCTCATAGTCGGTTACCACCGGTACGCCGATATCCTTGAACACCGCCTGCTGGTTCCAGGGTTCGCCGACGCAATAACCGTAGATGGTGCCGGCTTCCAGGGTTGCCGGCATTTGAGGCGGTGGGGTGACCGAAAGCAGCGCGTCCGCATCGATCTGACCAGAGATGTCACCCTTGTGCGGAGCGTAAAATCCCGGGTGGATGCCGCCGGCAGCGAGCCAGTAGCGCAGTTCGTAATTGTGGGTGGATACCGGGAATACCATCCCCATATTGAACGGCTTGCCGTCGGCCTTGTATTTTTCCACCACCGGCTTGAGTGCATCGGCCTTGATGGGATGGACCGGTTTGCCATCTGCCTGCTTGGGGATATTTGGCTTCATCTGTTCCCAGATGGCGTTGGAAACGGTAATCCCGTTGCCATTCAGGTCCATGGAAAAGGGGGTGATGATGTCAGCTTTGGTACCGAAGCCCATGGTGGCGGCGATGGGTTGTCCGGCCAGCATGTGTGCCCCATCGAGGCGACCGTCGATCACGCCATCCAATAAAACTTTCCAGTTGGCTTGGGCTTCGATGGTGACGTAGAGTCCCTCGTCTTCAAAAAAGCCCTTTTCGTAGGCGATGGCGATCGGCGCCATATCCGTGAGCTTGATAAAGCCGAAGGTCAGTTCCTCTTTTTCCGGATAGCCGAGGTCTGCGGCGTATGCTGACGACATGCCGGCGCCGAGTCCCGCAGCCAGGGCCAGTATTGCGGCGAGTTTTTTGAAGGGCGTTTTCCAGTACATGGGTGTCGTGCTCCTGCTCTCAAAGTGATTCAGAATTGGTCTGCGAAAATTTGGTGCAAAAAAAAAGCGCTCACCGATGCCCTGCAAACGGGGCAGGATCGGTGAGCGCCTCTGCTCAAGGGCAAACGCCTTGGCGTTGCCAGTCTGATTGTTATCCGGGCTTAAAGTGCGCCCGGTAGGTCAACGGAAATGAGTCGCGAAAGTTGCTGGGTCATTTCGGTGCGGAGATGTGTTTCCGCATTTATCAGTCGCTTTGCAGTCTCTGTGCCAACTTTTTACCGCGGGATCCTGATCGACCAGTCATTGAATTTGGCAGGGCGTTGTAGCTGCGTGGGAGGACGAGTGGGCGGATGCGGCAACTTGTTGATTTTTTGGCAGGTTTTCTTCGCTCGTCTTGTGGTACTTGAAGGGGCGGAGAGCCGCGGCAGAATTTTCCGGAGGTTTTGGTGCTGTGGAATTTGGTGACAGGAGGAGTTGTACAGCTGCGTTTTCTGTCGCAGTCACTGCATCCATTTCGGTGCGTTACCGAGAACGGAATGGTGCATGCGCGTTAAATAGGGTCGGCTGGATGGTATCCGGCAAAAACGAAAAAGGGCCGGGCGCAAGCGCCCGGCCCTTTTTATCGGGTCAGTCAGTGATCTGCGGCGTGATCAGAAACTGTAGTTCAGGGATGCACCCACCAGCCACGCTTCGAGGTTGGTGGTGCCACCGTTGAAATAGGTACCCAGTCCAACGGTGTCTGTCAGTGGCAGAGCCTGGAATTCCTGAATTGGCTCGTCGTCACCCCACAGGTACGCCAGACCGGCGTCAATGCTCAACTGGTTGTTGAACTTGAAGGTGCCGCCAAAGGTCACCCACTGACGGTCCGCATCGGGGATGGACAGGGAGCGCCAGGTAACCGGCAGGCCAAGTCCGCCTCCCAGGCCATAAGCTGCCGATTCTTCGATGCCGTCGTGGTTCAGACCGTCGCGCGCAGCACCTTCGTCATAGGCGTAACCTACACGCCAGGTGACTTCATCACAGGGGTAGTACTCCAGGCCCAGGCTGTAGCGCCAGCCGCTCTGGAAGTTTTCTTCCTTGATGTGCAGCGGGTTGTAGTCCGGGATCGGATTGCCGTTGACACGCTGGTCGGGGAAGTAGGCTTCCAGGCGCTGGAAGTCGTCCCAGTCGGTCCACAGAGCGCCGAAGGCAACACCCCAGTGCTCATCGAAGCGATGATAAATTCCGAATTCCGCGATATCCGGCAGATCCAGGGTGAGGTTGGCGCGCTCGTTGTGGAAAGTGCCAACGACATTGCCGGCGTTGTCGTAGGCGCGAAGCAGATCGGAATCCACATCCGCATCAATTTCCGGGTCCAACTCGGACTGGTAGGACAGAGCAATGCGAGTGCGGCCGTCGACGCTGCGCCACAGCGCACCAATGCTCCAGCCGTAATCCCAGTCGTCGCCATCGGCATCAAGAAGTTTCGCATTGGATACGGAAGTGCCCAGCACCTGTTCTGCAAGGGGGTCGAGCAAAAAATTATTCGGCACTTTGCTCTTCAGTGTCGCGTCCGCATACAGGAAGTTGACGGATACACCGATGCTGAATTGATTGTTGTAATCAAATGCCACAGAAGGGGCAATGTCGACACTAATCAGCTCGGTCTTGTCGGCAATATGGGTAACCGGCCAGTCGGAGTCGAAATCGGTCTCCAGCCCGTAGTCGGTATTGATCGCCAGGCCGAATGACCAGCAGTCATCGAAAGGTACTGCCAGATAGGCATTCGGAACCGCAGCGCTAGACGCGTAGTCATTCGCTTTAGCATATACAGAGCCCGCGAGCGTCGGACCGGTTGGTGTCAGCAGGTAGTAGTCAGTAGTGCCGGCGGCATCAATTTCCGGGTTTACGTAGGTTACACCGACGGAAAAGGCCATTTCGTTGAACAGTGCGGAGCCTGCCGGGTTGCGGGCCAGAATGGCGGCGTTGTCGCCAATGGCGTTTTCTGCCGCGAACGCGCGGCCGAGACCGGAGGTGCTGGATTCCTGGAGCCCAAAGCCTGCCGCCATGGCGCCGCTGGAAAAAATGCCGGTGGATACGGAGCAAATCGCCGCAGCCAGTGCGGCTCTGCGCAGAGTTTTGATCGTCATGAGGTCCCACTCAATTGCTGAAATTTATGCCGACGGGAGAAAAATGCCCGAATCTGGCTGAGAAGCATTTCCAGAAATGGTTTTCCTGAAGCAAACAAATTCCCAGTAGATAGATTCTAGCAGTGTGAATTTTACGCTCGTGGAGAATGCGGCGACTTTATAGTGGCGCTAAGCGGAAAAATCTACGCCTTGGCGTAGATTTTTGTAGAGATGTGAAAAGTTTTTTCGAATTATTTTTTTGCGAGGACTTCTTTTCCGTCGATGGATAATTTTGTCAGGGTGATTTGGTAGCTTTTGCCATTATCTTCTTTCTGCATAAGCTTTACCAAAGCGTAATTCCACTCCGGTGCAAACCAGATGTTGGTGACGCGTTCCGCATCTTGTCCCCGCACACGTTGCACCTTGATGGTTTCGATCAGACCCATTGATGTTTTAAGTTTTTCCCGGCCGGTGATTTCAAATTCGTATTCGCGAATTTTCTTGCCGTCCGCTACCTGGTATTTGAGTGGTGATTTGCCGTTGGCGATATCGATGGCTAACTGCAGCTGGTAGCTGATCTTGTCTTGAATATTATCCGGTGCGTTGTCGACGCTGAGTGATTTGTCGTACACATTGATGACACGGGTGGCGTTGTCTTCAAAACTGAGTGCGGTGTGGCGATCTTTGCCGAGGCCGGACTTCTGGTAATCGTAATGCTGCGGAACAAGCCGCAAGCCCTGCAGGCCGAAGCGGGAGTACTCCTCGATCTTTGCGAACATGGAGTGGGCGGAAAAATCCAGGCGCCAGCTGTTGGCATTGCCACTGAGTGTGCGCTCGGCCGTGACGCCAAAGCCGCTGAACTCTGCCTTGTAAGTGGCGGAGAAGGGGATAAGTACTTGAGGGGGAGGGGATGTGGCCGTGTCCGGCTGGGCAAAGCTGGGAGCGCTGGGGATCAGGGCAAAAACAAGTGCAAAAACAAATGCGGGAAAAGCGTTGAATGCAAGGTAACGGGACAAGATTTCACCTCCGGCCTGTAATTCTGTTTCCATAGTCCAGGCCGGAAGTGTAACCGACCCGTCAGTCGAGACGCTTGCCGCTGCGGGGCAGCAATTCCCCATCCAGCTCAACGCGGTCACCGACCATTTTGAGCCGCCCCTGAGCAAACCAGCTGGCGGCCAGCGGATAGATCCGATGTTCCTGCACCAGTACGCGATGTGCAAGGGCCTCGGCAGTATCGCCGGGCTCGATGGCAACCGCCGCCTGTACGATGGGGGGGCCGCCATCCAGCTCTTCGGTGACAAAGTGTACCGTGGCGCCGTGTTCGCTGTCGCCAGCGTCCAGTGCACGCTGATGGGTGTGCAGCCCCTGGTACTTTGGCAGCAGAGACGGGTGAATGTTCAACAGGCGTCCGCTGTAGTGGCGCACAAAGCCCGGAGTGAGGATGCGCATAAAGCCCGCCAGGATCACCAGGTCCGGGCGGTAGGCATCGATCACCTCGATCATGGCCTCATCGAAGCTTTCGCGGTCGGAGAAGTCCCGATGGCTCAGGACTTCGGTGGTGATGCCGGCATTCTTGGCACGGGTCAGGCCGAAGGCGTCTGCCTTGTTGCTGATCACCGCTTCCACGGTGTAGTCACAAGAGTCATCCGCGGCGGCGTCGAGAAACGCCTGCAGGTTGCTGCCGCTGCCGGAGATCAGGACTACGGCGCGGCACTTGCCAGGCAGGTTGGCAGCGAGTTCAGTGGCAGTCGACATGGAGGCTTAGAGTCCCGCCAGTTCGACGGCTTCACCGCTGTTGCCGGCTTCGATACTGCCGACAATAAAGGCCTCTTCACCCAGCTCTTGCAGCCTGGCCAGAGCCCTGTCTGCTTCCTCGGCAGGCACACAGATCACCATGCCCACACCGCAGTTGAAGGTGCGGTACATTTCGCGGCCTTCGATGTTGCCCGCTTCCTGCAACCAGCGGAATACCGGCGGCAGCTCCCAGCTCTTGGTGTCGATCACGGCACGGGTGTTTTCCGGCAGTACGCGCGGCAGGTTCTCCAGCAGGCCGCCACCGGTAATGTGGCACAGGGAGTTGACCTGGATTTCCTTGATCAGGGTCAGCAGGTTCTTTACGTAGATCCGGGTCGGGGCCATCAGGGACTCGGCCAGGGTCTTGCCTTCCAGGTCTTTCTGCAGGTCAGCACCACTGATTTCCAGCACCTTGCGGATCAGCGAGTAACCATTGGAGTGGGGACCGGAAGAGCGCAGGGCGATAAGCTTGTCGCCAGCCTTTACCTTGCTGCCGTCGATGATGCCGGACTTTTCCACCACGCCCACGCAGAAGCCTGCGAGGTCGTAGTCGTCGCCTTCATACATACCCGGCATTTCCGCAGTCTCACCGCCCACCAGGGCACAGCCGGAAAGTTCACAGCCTTTGCCGATACCGCCCACCACATCTGCGGCGATGTCGACGTTCAGCTTGCCGGTGGCATAGTAGTCGAGGAAAAACAGCGGCTCGGCGCCGGCGACCACCAGATCGTTGACACACATGGCCACCAGGTCGATACCGATGGTGTCGTGGATGCCCAGGTCCATGGCCAGACGCAGCTTGGTGCCCACGCCGTCAGTGCCGGAAACCAGTACCGGCTCTTTATAGCCGCTCGGCAGCTGGCAGAGGGCGCCAAAGCCACCCAGTCCGCCCATTACCTCCGGGCGCGAGGTGCGCTTGGCAACATGCTTGATGCGCTCAACCAGCGCGTTACCCGCGTCGATATCAACGCCGGCATCTTTATAGCTGAGGGAGGGAGAGTTGGGCTTGGAGTCGCTCATGGTTCAACCTGTAAGGGCCAGTTTCGAAGGGCGCGTATTCTAGTGGAAAAAGTACACATTGTGCGAACTGAAGGCTGGGAGAAATAGCCGACACTGATACAATAGCCGGTAATTGACTGCCGGGAGGTGACTCCCAATCCGCAGGTTCGCTGTGAATGGCCACCTGCAGGCCGTGCAGTCACACGCAAAAACATAAGAGGTAAGGGGACTGAGAACCGATGCCATTAACGACGAATTTCCGTATGGTGCTCTGTTTCTCGCTGTTACTGGCGGCAATGATGCTGGCATTGCCGTCTTCGGCCAGAGTTTTGCCCGATTTGTACGAAGTAAGTGAAGCGGTTGCCAGCCGCGGAACCTCCGACCGCGCCGATGCCACGGTGCGCGGCCTCGGACGGGTATTTGTGCGGGTGACCGGTGACCAGAATATTGTCAACGACCCGAAATTGGCGCCGGTGCTGGAGCAGGCACAGAAGTACGTGCAGAGCTATCGTTACGACAGTGACATCAATCAGCTCTTCCTGAACCTGACCTTCGACCCCAAGGCGGTGAATGATCTGGTACATCAGCTTCAGTTGCCCCTGTGGCCCAACAACCGTCCCGATACCCTGGTATGGATGGCGGTGGATACGCTGCAGTCTGGCCGCGATACCCTGCGCCAGGAAGATTATCCGGAGCTATTCGGCCTGCTCGACGGCCTTGCCCAGGAGCGCGGCCTGCCGCTGGACTTCCCGGTCATGGATCTCAATGACCAGCGCAATATGCCACTTGGCAGCCTGTGGGCGCAGGATGAAACTGCAGCCCAGCAGGCGGGTGTGCGCTACCGCCCGGATGCCACGCTGATGGGACGCGTGCTGCAGACCTCCGCCCAGCGCTGGCAGGCCAACTGGCTGCTGATTCACGGTGGCCGCAGCTATGCCTTCGATGCGGAAGGCAGCTCGCTGGAAGAAGTTGCCCTGCGCGGTGTGAACGAGGCCGCCAACCGCATGGCCGAGCGCTATGCCGTGCGCGCCGGTGGCTCCGGTGTTGCCAGCGCGGTGCTGGTAGAGATCGCCGGAGTCCGCAGCTTTGCGGATTACTCCGAGGCCACCAGTTATCTGCAGGGGCTGGCCCAGGTCAGCAGTGCCGATGTACTGGCGGTGAATGGCGATCGCCTGACCCTGTCTCTCACCAGCAGCATTCCGCTGGAAAACCTGCGTGATGTGCTGTCCCTCAACCGCAACCTGCAACCGGCGGGAGAAGATGGGCTGGTGGATCTCTCCGGTTATCGCGCCCCGCTGGGCAGCGCGCAAAACCCGCTTCGCTACAGCTGGCACTGATCGTGGGGCAGAGTAATCAAACCGGTGGCGTTCCACAGCAGCTCTCGCTGGGAGTTTCCCTGCGGGATGACGCCACTTTTGCCAATTTTTTCCAGTCCCGCGATGAAGGCGAAGGTCTGGAGGGCAGCAATCGCCAGATTGTCGGCCTGTTGCGGGCCTTCGCCAGTGGCGACAACCCCGAGCCGTGTATTTACATTTGGGGAGAGTCTGGCAGCGGGGTAACCCATCTGTTGCAGGCAGTGTGCCAGGGCGCGGAGAGTGCCCGGCGCGGCTTCCAGTATCTGCCGCTGGCGGATCTGATCGACAGCGACCCCGAGGGGATCGTTGAGGGGCTCGAGTTCCTCGACCTGGTGTGTATCGACGATCTGCACCTGATCGAGAAGCACCGCAACTGGCAGACGACGCTGTTCCACCTGTACAACCGTCTGCGCGATAGCGGCCGTCAGTTGCTGATCGGTTCGCGCAAATCGCCCCGCGGTCTGAAGCTTGAGCTGGCGGACCTGCAGTCGCGACTGCAGTGGGCCCTTATTTTCCAGCTGCACCCGCTGAGTGACGACGACAAACTGGCGGCACTGTGCCAGCGCAGCAAGCTGCGCGGCTTTGACTTGCCGGAAGATGTGGCGCACTACATTCTCCACCGGGCCCCGCGGGACACCCGCGCGCTGTTCGCCTGCCTGGAGCAGCTCGACCGCGCTTCGCTGCAGGCCCAGCGCAAAATCACCATTCCCTTCGTCAAACAAGTTCTGAACATCTAGGTTCTGAACTGTCTTGTAACAGGCCGGTGCAACCGCCCGGCCTTTTTGGCATTTGCTTCTACACTGTATTCGTTAGCGTGAATTAATACGCCGGCGGCCCGTGGTCGTCGCTGTGTAGTGGAGGAGACTCATGTTCCGAATTTCCATATTTGCCAAGCGCTGTCTGATCCACGCGGGGGTCGCCGCTGCCCTGATGGGGACTGCCGCATTTGCCAGTGCGGAAACCGTCGTTAGCGTATTGAAGCTCGACAGCAAAGGGGTCGGCACGTTGCTGGGCACCGTCACTGTCACCGAATCCAAGTACGGCTTGGTATTCACGCCCAATTTGAAGGGATTGCCCGACGGGGTACACGGCTTCCATCTGCATGAAAACGGCAGCTGCGAGCCGGCGGAAAAAGAGGGCAAGAAGGTGGCTGGGCTAGCAGCGGGCGGCCACTATGACCCGCACAAGACGGGCAAGCACGACACGCCCTGGGGGGATGGCCACCTGGGCGATCTGCCGGCTTTGTTTGTTGACTGCGACGGTATGGCAACCACGCCAGTACTGGCCCCACGTCTGAAAATGTCCGACCTCAAGGGGCGCGCGCTGATGATTCACGCCGGCGGTGACAACTATTCCGACCAACCGAACCCCCTGGGCGGGGGCGGTGCGCGCCTGGCCTGCGGGGTGATTCAGTAATGGTTTTCCGCTAGCACACTATTGTCCGCACCATAGCCCTCGCACTGGCTGCTCGCAGCTTTGCCGTCCACCGGCTTGAGGTGTGCATCAAAACACCGCGGCAGCGGCCAGGTAGGCTTGTAGACGTTCAGCCCCTGCTGCGGTGTACAGTCTGGTGTTTCTCCCGGCACACACCAGTCGGTAGGCTCCCGTTGCGGTGCGTCGTTACTGGTGTGGCGAAAGTCGGAAACCGTGTGATAGACCAGGCGTCGCGCCCGGTTGAGGCTGCCCAGTGGTTCCCATTCGCCTACCCCGCGCCAGGGGTTCATCGACAGGTTTTCACAAAATGCCCACTGTGCGTCACTGGTAATCGTCTGCGGCGGGATATGGATGCGCGCGACGGGAATCAGTGGCGAGTCCTTTTCCTCCCAGATCACGGTGGCGTCATCCAGCGGTGTATCCGCGCTGATATTGCGTGGCTGCACAAAAAAATCGAAACAGGCACTGGCGGATTGCAAGGTGTCAGATAGCTGTTCAGTGAGAAAATTCTCTGCGCTTTGATCGACCGTGATTGGGTAGTCGGCACCGGGGCATGGGCGGCTGGCGAATTTAAGCTCGGTGTCGCCGAGACGGTAGGGGAGAATGGAAAAGTACTGTTCCTGCAGCGGTGTATCGATCGTGGATGACACGGTCTGCACGGCGCGGATCATCTGCTTGAGGTGCAGTCGCGGCGGCCACAGGCCGAAAAACCAGCCGCGTTTGTCGAGCCGCGCCAGGTGCTGCATGTTCTCGGCATAGTCGTGGATATTGCGATTGAAGAAGGCTTGATTGTTGGCCATCAGGAAATCCTGGGTGGCGTTGTCACCCAGCTCCGGTGCAATCGGCGCGCCTTCCACGCCCATCAATTTCACCGCCATACCGCGCGCGTCTTTCTCCCCATCCGCCTGCACCAGCATGTCGCCGTTGGAAAAGCGTATCCAAGCCGGGTAGCTGCGCCCGGGTTCGGCAAAGACGCTGTGGCGGAATTGCGCGGGAATATCGCCGTTCACTTCAAATTCTGCGCGCACACAGCCAGTGGCCTTGGCGTGGGCGTCGCGACGGAACTCATCGCCGTAGCGCGGGCTGTTGAGTTTCTGTGCCGCGCGGGAGACGTCGCGCGCGGCCTGCATGGCGGAGGCGATGGACGCGCGCTCTTCACTGGAAATTTCCATGCCCAGTTGCCGGATGCTCGCGTCCAGTGCCCGCAGGGTATCTGAATTATTTTGCGGGTCAGCCCCGGCCACGCTGGCGCAGAGTGACAATCCCAGTCCCAATACCAGTGTCGGTGAAAACTGCCAGCGTGATTTACCGTTCATTGCGAGCTTCTCCCCGTGCCAGAACGTTCGCCGCAGCGGGGCGGAACCTGTCACATGCCAGCTCGCCAAGTGCGCTGGCGGGAGCGTCGGGATATTGGTTCCAGTTCTGCGGGTCGCCGCCGAGGGCATCGCTGAAGTCCGGATTGCCCATCACCTTGAGGTATTCGATCAGCGCCATGCGCTCTGCTTCACTTAGGCGCTTGCCGATACGGCCGGCAACATCCGCATCGGTAAACAGGTGACCGTGGTTGCTGTTGCCAGTTTGGGTGGTGTCGAACTCGAAATTGCCCGCAAGCATGTCGGTGACATAGCCGAGTTTTTGCGGGTTGTACTCACGGTGACCAATACCGAACCTGACGGGGCGCGCTTCCAGTGGCGATAGCAAATCGTAAATGCTGGGCACCGAGCCGTTGTGCAGGAATGGCGGTGTGGCCCAGACTCCGTGCAGTGGGCGCGCCTTGTACGCCGCTTTGTTGACGATACGGAAGGGCACATTGAGTCCGTCGTAATCGGCAATACCATTGCTGTCACTGGAAATACCACGGTTTTTATACAGCACCGGCACCAGCTCATTCAGCAGCAGCTGCAGGCCGTTGCCGGCGTTGACCAACCTGCTATCAGCGCCGCCTTCGGCATCCTGGGGCAACAGTGGACCCGGGTCGTAGGTGTGATCCATGTAATTTCGTGCGGCGGTGGGGTCCGTGCCGATCACCGAAATATCTATCCACGGAATGGACCACAGGGACTCGCGCCAGTCCTCCCGCATCGGGCGATTTTCCACGTCGTAGGAAACCTGCCCGGCCATATCCCACTGCCAGTTGATGCTGTGTTGGTTCGATGGGTTGTCTTGCGGGCCGCTGGCCAGTGGCCAGGCGTAGGGTTTCGATATATGCGGGCCGTGGCAGTGGGCGCACTGGTCTGCAAACAGTGCCTTGCCCTGGCGGGCGCGGGCGATGTCGATTTCCCCCAGTATGTCTTCCGGCCACTTCGGTGGCTTTAGTTTGCGCAATGTTGTCTCTATGCACTGCATGCCTTCCACGTCGATGGTGGACTGGCCGAATTCTCCCTCCGGCAGCAACCGGCCATCATCGTCCAGCAGTTTGACCGGCGCCATCACACCGAGGCTCTCGCCGACATTTCGGGCCATGGCCTGATTGGTAAAGCCGGTGTACTGCACCCAGTCGAAACGCCAGATATCCCACAGAAACGGATAGCTGACCGGCGCGTTGGCAGTTTTGTAGTTTTCCTCGATACCCAGGTTGTAGCCGAACACCACATTGCCAATACGACCGACGGCGTCGGTGCGGCCACGGCCCTCGGTGGTGGGGAAGAGCTTCGGCTGACCGGGTCCGCGGGAGAAATCCCACACTTCCCCCAGGTAACGTTTGAGGTCTTGCCGCAACTGCGCGCGCGCAGCGGCATCTTCCCCCGCGACACGGTCGGCGAAGCGCGCCCATTTTTTCGGGTTGACCAGGGTTTCAACGGCAGCAGCATTCAGAGTGACAATGAACTCCCCTGGCCCACTGGTGGACATGCCCTGGATGGCCTGGCCACCGTCCACCCGCAGCGCGGTGCCTTGGTAGTGCAGTTCGCCGGTGTGACAGAGGGCGCAGCCGAGGTCGAGACGTTCGCTGTTGTCCTCTGTGTTGAGGTGCTTGCCCATGCCCACCGGGTGCAGCCCCGTGCTGTTTTCCTGCGGCAGGTCTTCTCCGTCGACGATAAAGCCCCAGCCGCGCAGGTTTTCCGCGCTGGCCAGTTTCTCTTGGGAAAATGGCAGTTCCAGTGCGGAAAGCCACTGGTAGTGAAGGCCCTGAAGTTCCGTGCCCTGGGGCGTGGAATAGAAAAGTTCGCGATCTTCCCGGGTCCAGCCCTGGTCGAGATAGCGCACTTCGGTGATGTGTTCGCTGGTGATGTTAGGTGCGAAATATTGCCGGGCGATGGAGCAGCCGGTAAGCAGGGCACCGGTGGTGATGGCGACTACCACAACCCCGCGGCGAATGCGGCGAATAGCAATATTTCGCCGCGAAGACTTTTGAAAATCCATTTTGAGTCTTTCGTCGGTTAGCTAGTTTGTGGCGGGATTGTAAATGGCGGGGGCGAAAAAACAAAAGCCGGGCATGGATGGCAATGATGCGTTTCCATGCCCGGCCTGTGATCGTAATCAGGGAATGTCCGGAAAATCAGTTACCGCTTTTGGTTTCCGCGATCCAGTCATCCACCAGTTCTTCCAGTACATCCAGCGGCACAGCCCCATTCGCCAGTACCACATCGTGGAATTGGCGAATGTCGAATTTATCCCCCAATTCTTTTTTCGCATTTTCACGCAGCTCGACGATTTTCATCATGCCGATCTTGTAGGCGGTTGCCTGGCCGGGCATGACGATGTAGCGCTCAATAGCCTTTTGTACGTCGTCGGGCGGGTTCGGGGTGTTTTCCTTCAGCCAGTCGATGGCTTGCTCGCGGGTCCACTTTTTACTGTGAATGCCGGTGTCCACCACCAGGCGCCCTGCGCGCCACAGCTCCATGGCAAGGCGGCCGAAGTCGGAGTAGGGATCTTGATAGAAACCGATTTCCTTGGGAACGAGCTCGGTATACAGGCCCCAGCCTTCGGTGTAGGCGGTGTAGCCGCCGAACTTGCGGAAGTTCGGAACATTTTCCAGTTCCTGCATGATGGAGAGCTGCATATGGTGCCCTGGAATGCCCTCGTGGTAAGCGAGTGCTTCCATCTGGTAAGTGGGCATGCTGCTCATTTTGTACAGGTTGGCGTAGTAGATGCCGGGGCGCGAGCCGTCCGGAGCAGGGCGCTGGTAAAACGCCTTGCCGGCAGATTTTTCGCGGAAGGGCTCAACCGCCTTCACGATCAGGTCCGCTTTGGGCTTGGTGATGAACAGTTCATCCAGGCGACCCTTCATGGTATCGATGATCGCGGTGGCTTCCTTCAGGTAGCGCTGTTTACCCTCTTCGGTTTCCGGGTAGTAGAACTGCGGGTCGGTGCGCATGAATTCGAAGAATTCCTGCAGGCTGCCTTCAAACTTCACCTTTTTCATGATCTCGCGCATCTCCTCGTGAATGCGCGCTACTTCCTCGAGCCCCTTCTGGTGGATCTCGTCGGCGGTCATGTCGGTGGTGGTATAGACCTTCAGGCGGTGCTGATAGAACTTGTCGCCCTCGGGCAACTTCCACGCGCCGTCATCGCTGGTGGCTGTTTTCTCCAGCTCGGCCAGGTAAGCATTGAGGGTTTCGTAGGCCGGTTTCACATTTTCCAGCATGGCAGTTTTGGCTTTTTCCACCAGCGCGGCCTTTTCTTCGTCGCTGATGTTGAGCTTTTCCACCTTGCCTTTGAAATCGGCGTACAGCGTGCTGTCTTTGCCGTCGTCAAAAGGGGCGCCGGTGATCAGGTTTTTGCCGTCGCTGATTACATAAGGGAACACAAACTTGGGCACGATAACGCCGGCGTCCGCGCGTTCCTTCAGGTTTGCAATCAGCTGCTCGAAATGTTCCGGCAGTGCGTTGAGGCGAGAGATATAGGCCTCGGCATCGGAGGCGTCGTCGATGCGATGCTGGTTGATGAGCAGCGAGGCGGCACTGGTGTGGGTGGCGTACATCTGGTTGACCGGGTAGGTGTGCAGCCGCCACTGATAACCCTCGATATCCAGCTCCAGTTTACGGACGGCCAACTCCAGGGACAGACGGGTGGCGTCGTCCAGCTGGTCCGGGTCAATTTTTTTCAGTTCTTCCAGCTGACGTTTGTGGATCTCGTTGGTTTCCTTGGCGAAAGCCGGTGACAGGTCGTCCCACTTGTCATAGCCGTCCTTCATGCCGAGGAAGGTCTTGAACTCCGGGCTGCGCTTGAGGTGCGTCTGGAACTGGTCTTCGAAGAGCTGATTGGTGCTGGCGATGACTTCGGCGTTGCCGCTCTGATTGTTAACGCTGGGTTCCGCAGCATTTGTTGCCGCTGGCTCAGTTCCCGTTTGTGCAGCGGTGACCTGGGATTGTTGCTCGTCGGCATTGCGGGATTCGCGGTCGCAACCCGCCATGGCCAATGCGCTTATGGCGGCGGCCAGCAAAGTCATCTTCAGCTTCATTTTGTGCTCTCAGATTCTGTTTTAGTGGAATGTCTGCTTGGTAAAAGTGCAGTGTGTTGTAACCATAACCGCGAATTTATGCAAATTCTGTGTTCTGGCGCAGGGTGGCGGGTGCGGACAAGGGCTGGCAAAAAAAAAGCGGGCCGAAGCCCGCTTTTGGCTGCGCTCGAAAGCGCGGATCTGCTGGCAGATCAGGCGAAGTTCTGGTTCGCGAAGTCCCAGTTCACCAGTGCCCAGAAAGCTTCCATGTACTTCGGACGCGCATTGCGGTAGTCGATGTAGTAGGCGTGCTCCCATACGTCGCAGGTCAGCAGCGGGGTAACACTGCTGTCGGTCAGCGGGGTTTCGGCGTTGGAGGTGTTTACGATGGCTACGGAGCCGTCGGCTTTCTTCACCAGCCAGGTCCAGCCGGAACCGAAGTTGTTCACCGCGCTGTTGGTGAACTCTTCCTTGAACTTGTCGAAGGAACCGAACGCTGCATTGATCGCGTCAGCGACCGCACCGGTGGCCGCGCCGCCGCCATTCGGGCTCAGGCAGTTCCAGTAGAAGGTGTGGTTCCAGATCTGGGCGGCGTTATTGAATACACCACCGGAGGAGGACTTGATCACGTCTTCCAGGGATTTGTCGGCGTCCGGGGTGCCGTCCAGCAGGCCGTTCAGCTTGTCGACGTAGGTTTTGTGGTGCTTGCCGTAGTGGTACTCCAGGGTCTCCTGGGAGATGTGCGGCTGCAGCGCGTCCATAGCATAGGGGAGTTCGGGGAGAACGTGTGCCATGAGGTGTTCCTTCCTTTGTCTGGGACCTGTGCCGACCCAAGAACGGTGACAGGTCAGTTATTGGTGAAGCGCATTCTACACGCGCTTGGTTGCATAATTAAGCCATTGGACAGGCCAAAAGCCGTTGCGGGACAAGTTGCACGTGAAGTTGTAGACCATCTGTGCAGTTTTGGGCGCTGACGCACTGGTCATATGTCGTTTGGATTGCCAGTAGTGACCTATTCTGATAACTATGCCCGGTTACTTTTTCGTCAGTTTTTGGTATAACTGCCGCAGTTTTCAACCTAATTTCTCCGGCCCCAGGGCCGCAAGTCAACGCAGGACAACAGCATGCAACGCAGAGAGCCCACATTCGATGGCAGCAGCTCATCTTCTATGGACCCTCAGATTCCCAACGGGCCCATCGGTGGCCGGCGCTATAGCGCGCCGGAGCCGTCGGCACCGGAGCCTGTGCGCGAATCCACCTCTTCCGGTGGCGGCTCCTCTTTCCTGGCGGTGCTGGCGCTGTTGCTGGCGCTTGCGGGACTGGGTGCGGCGGGCTTCCTGTACAACCAGTGGCAGGTGACCCGCGCGCAGCTCGCCGACGCGGACGCACGCATCGTGCAGCTGGAGAAACGCTTCGAAATGTCCGGCGAAGAATCCGCGGCATCCGTGGAAGTACTGAACGCCAAGGTGAAGGAGAACGCCGCCGAGATCCGCAAGCTGTGGGGCGTATCCTACGACACCAACCGCAAGGACATCGCTGCCAACAAGGAAGCGAATGCCGCCCAGCAGAAGTCCATCGCAGCGCTGACCAGCAAGGTCAGCAGTGTTGAGTCCGGCCTGAAGAAGGTCGCGGCGCTGGAGAGCGAAATGGCGAAGCTGAAAGAGTCCACCGCCAGCGCTTCGAGCGCGACCAAGGACAAGGTGGCGAGCCTTGAGCGCCAGCTGTCTTCTGTACGTGCAGACCTGACCGCGCGCGTCGGTGCCAACGAAGAAGCGGTACAGTCCATCGACAGCTACCGTCGCAGTGTGAACAAGGATCTGGTACAGCTGCGCGACGCGATTCGCAGCCTGCAGTCGAGCGCTTCCACCGCCTCATCCAACTAATAACTGCCGGTACCGGGAGGGCGTCAGGCGACGCCCTCCGTTTTCTCTGCCCCCATCTCCCTCCTGCCTCTCGCTTCACTCCAGATAACGAGCAGCAATTCCCCGTATCCGTGGCTATGCTGATTTTCGTCATTCGGTCGCAATCTCCCGGCGACTGCTAACCCGGTAACCCTGCCACCGGCGGCTGCTCGAAAACCTCACGGGTGCTCGCGATACCGCAGTCCCGGCCACAATCGTGTGCGCGGAGAGGCGATGCTATGGCGGATTCCCGTCAAACCCACAATCCCGAAGAAGTGCTGCGCAAACTCGAAACCGACCGCAGCAGCGGGCTCACCGATGCGGTGGTGGCGAGTCGCCAGCAGCAGTTCGGTGCCAACGCGATCAGCGAAGAAGTCGAACCTGCCTGGAAGAAATTGCTGTCGTTCCTGTGGGGGCCAATACCCTGGATGATCGAGATTGCGGCGATTCTGTCCGCGGTCGTCCGTCACTGGGCGGACTTCTTCATCATTGCCGCCATGTTGGTGATCAACGCCGGGGTCGGTTTCTGGCAGGAGCACAAGGCGGATAACGCCATCGCCATGCTCAAGCGCCAGCTGGCGCTGAAGGCGCGGGTACTGCGCGGGGGTAAATGGCAGGACGTCGCGGCCGATCAGCTGGTGCCCGGCGATATTGTGCGGGTCAAACTCGGCGACATTTTGCCGGCGGACGTGGTGCTGATCGACGGGGAGTACCTGAGTGTCGACCAGTCCGCGTTAACCGGCGAGTCACTTCCGGTGGATCGCGCGGTGGGCGACGAGGCCTATTCCGGCTCTATCGCCCGGCAGGGCGAGATGACCGCGGTGGTGACCGCCATTGGCATGGATACGCTGTTCGGCAAGACGGCGGGGCTGGTCGAGCAGGCGGGGGTTACCTCGCACTTCCAGCGCGCGGTGCTGCGCATCGGTAACTTCCTGATCCTGGTTACCCTGGCACTGGTGTCGCTGATCCTGATCATCGCGCTGTTCCGCCACGACCCCTTGATCGACACACTACTGTTTGCACTGGTGCTGACCGTTGCGGCCATTCCGGTGGCATTGCCAGCGGTGCTGTCGGTCACCATGGCGGTGGGCGCCGAGCGGCTCGCGCGGATGAAGGCGATCGTGGCGCGCCTGGTGTCGATCGAAGAGATGGCCGGCATGGACGTACTCTTCTCCGACAAGACCGGTACCTTGACCCAGAACCGCCTGACACTGGGCGAGCCGGCTCTGTTCGGTGATCTCGACGCTGCCGAGCTGACCCGCATTGCGGCGCTGGCAAGCGACCGGGAATCCCCCGATGCCATCGACCAGGCAATACTCGACGGCGTTGCGGATGCCGGTACCCTGGACGGTTATGAGGTCCGGCATTTCCACCCCTTCGACCCCGTCGGCAAGCGCACCGAGGCGAGCGTCGCTGGTCCCGAAGGGGAGTTCAAGGTCAGCAAGGGTGCCCCGCAGGCGATCGCCAAATTGTGTGCAGTGGATACAGATCTGGATCAGCGGTTGACCAGGGCGGTGGACGAACAGGCCGGCCACGGCTTTCGCACCCTTGGTGTGGCGCGCACCGACAGCGCGGGGCGCTGGCACTACCTGGGACTGCTGGCGCTGTTCGACCCGCCGCGCGAGGATTCCGCGGCGACGATTGCCAGCGCGCGCGAGCGCGGTATCGACGTCAAGATGGTCACCGGTGACCACCTCGCGATCGCCCGTGAAATTGCCGCGAAGTTAAAACTCGGCGAGCGCATTTTGAAGGCCGACGACGTTTTCAAAGACGACAACCGTGAGATTGATAGCAGTGCCATCGCGCGTGCCGACGGTTTCGCCCAGGTCTTCCCCGAGCACAAGTTTCGGCTGGTACGCGCGGCCCAAAGCGAGGGACACATCGCGGGGATGACCGGCGATGGCGTCAACGACGCCCCGGCGCTGAAGCAGGCCGATGTCGGCATTGCCGTCAGTGGCGCCACCGAAGCGGCCCGCGCCGCCGCGGACCTGGTTCTGACTGCCCCGGGGCTGTCGGTGATCACCGCCGCGATCGAAGAGGCGCGGCGTATTTTCGAGCGCATGAACAGCTATGCGATTTACCGCATCGCCGAGACCATTCGGGTGCTGCTGTTCATGACGCTGTCGATCATCATTTTCAACTTCTATCCCGTCACCGCGGTGATGATCGTGATCATCGCGCTGCTCAATGATTTTCCGATCATGATGATCGCCTACGACAGGGCGCCGGTTGCCCCGCGGCCGGTGCGCTGGCAGATGCAGCGCGTGCTGGTGGTATCGGCGGTGCTTGGCATCCTCGGGGTCATCGCGAGCTTCGGCCTGTTCTGGTACGCGGAGGAGAAGCTTCGGCTGCCGCGAGAGACGATCCAGTCGCTGATCTTCCTCAAACTACTGGTGGCGGGCCACCTGACGATATTCGTGACTCGAAATTCCGGCGCACTCTGGCAGCGCCCGTGGCCGGACTGGAAGTTCTTCTCCGTCACCTTTGCCACCAAGATCATCGGTACCCTGGCGGCGGTTTACGGCTGGTTCGTCGAGCCAATCGGCTGGAAGTTCGCATTGGCGGTGTGGGGTTACGCGCTGGTGTGGCTGGTGATCAACAACCGCGCCAAGATCCTGACCTACCGCCTGCTCGCCCATCAGTCGCTTAGCCAGCGGCGCCACCTGGCGCGCGCGGAGGGAGGGGGGCGCGGGCATCGTTAACCCGGCTGTCAGCTGACTGCATATTCGCCTGTAACCTAACGCGAACAGCCGCCGGCGATGCCAGGTCTCTCTATCCTCGCCGGTGCGCAGCCACGTGGGCGCACAACACCCGCCAACGCCCGGCCAAATCGTGTAAAATCGCCCGCCTCGAGACGACACCATTCACGGAGCCGGTAATGACCATCATCCGCCAGGACGACCTGATCGACAGCGTGGCAGACGCGCTGCAGTTCATCTCTTACTACCATCCCCAGGACTTCATCAAGGCGCTGAACACCGCCTATGAGAAGGAGGCCAACCCGGCGGCGAAAGACGCCATGGCCCAGATCCTGATCAACTCCCGCATGTGCGCCCAGGGCCACCGCCCCATCTGTCAGGACACCGGTATCGTTACCGTGAAACTGAAAGTGGGTATGAATGTGCAGTGGGACGCCGATATGGGCGTCTCCGACATGGTCAACGAAGGTGTGCGCCGCGCCTACAACAACCCGGACAACGTGCTGCGCGCCTCGATCCTTGCGGACCCGGATGGCGCCCGCAAGAACACCGGTGACAACACCCCGGCGGTGATCCACTACGAAATCGTTCCCGGCGACACCGTAGATGTGTACGTGGCGGCCAAGGGCGGCGGCAGTGAAGCCAAGAGCAAATTCGCCATGCTGAACCCGTCCGACTCCGTGGTGGACTGGGTACTGGAGATGGTGCCGAAAATGGGTGCCGGCTGGTGTCCGCCCGGCATGCTGGGTATCGGCGTCGGCGGTACCGCCGAGAAAGCCATGCTGCTGGCAAAGGAATCCCTGCTGGACCCCATCGACATCCAGGAACTGCAGGAGCGCGGTGCGTCCAACCGTGCCGAAGAGCTGCGCCTGGAACTCTACGACAAGGTCAACAAGCTGGGCATTGGCGCCCAGGGCCTGGGTGGCCTCACCACTGTGCTGGATGTGAAGGTCAAGGACTACCCGACCCACGCCGCCAACAAGGCCGTGGCCATCATCCCCAACTGTGCCGCCACCCGCCACACCCACTTCACCCTCGACGGTTCCGGCCCTGCGCGCCAGACCCCGCCGAAGCTGGAAGACTGGCCGGAAATCACCCGCGAAGCCGGTGCCAACACCCGCCGCGTGAACCTGGATGAAGTGACCCGTGAAGATGTGCTGAGCTGGCAGCCGGGCGAAACCCTGCTGCTGAACGGCAAGATGCTGACCGGTCGCGATGCGGCGCACAAAAAGATGGTCGACATCCTGGCATCTGGCGAGAAATTGCCGGTAGACCTGACCGGCCGCTTTATCTATTACGTGGGCCCGGTTGATCCGGTGCGCGACGAAGTGGTTGGCCCGGCTGGCCCCACCACCGCGACCCGTATGGACAAGTTCACCCGCACCATGCTGGAAGAGACCGGTCTGCTGGGCATGATCGGCAAGGCCGAGCGCGGTCCCACTGCGATCGACGCAATCCGCGACAATAAAGCGGTTTACCTGATGGCCGTGGGCGGCGCCGCTTACCTGGTGGCCCAGGCGATCAAGGACGCCAAGGTCGTTGCATTCCCGGAGCTGGGTATGGAAGCCATCTACGAATTCGAGGTGGAAGACATGCCGGTAACCGTGGCGGTGGACAGCAACGGTGAATCCGTGCACAACACCGGCCCGCTGATCTGGAAGCACAAGATCGAAGAGGGCGCGGTGTAAGCCTGCCTGTTCGGTTTAATGCGAAAAAACGGCTGCCATTGGCAGCCGTTTTTTTATTTGCGCACTGTTCAGTTCTTCTTGCTGATTTCCGCCAGCATCAACTCGCGGATTACCGGCACCGGCGCGTTGCCGTAGCTGAGGAATTGCTCGTGAAACTGCTTCAGGTTGAACTGGTCCCCCATTAGCTGCTTGATCTCATCGCGCAGGGCCATGATGTCCATGTAGCCTGCGAAATAACTAGTGAGCTGTACCTGGCTCAGTGTGGCGCGGCGCCACTTGCCCACGGCCTCCGCTTGCTGCTGAAACCCCTGCTTCATCAGCAGTTCCAGAGCGTCACTTTCTTCCATGCCTTTTACCTGAACCGAGTAATCCAGGATGGTATTGACCACGGTGCGCAGGTTCCACTTGTAGTACATCATCCAAAGTTCCGGTGAAAAATCACCGTAGCCTGCCTCCAGCATCATGCGCTCCGCATAGACTGCCCAGCCTTCGATCATGGCGCCATTGCCGAGAATATTCTTGATCAGGCTCGGGGACTGGTTCGCGTACACCAGTTGCGTGTAGTGCCCGGGGATGGCCTCGTGAATGTTCAGGATCTGCATGAGATAGGTGTTGTACTCACGCAGAAAACTCTCTGCGCGATCATCCGGCATTTCCGCTACCGGCATCACGTTGTAGTAGGTATTGGCGCCCTTGTCGTAGGGGCCGGGGGCATTGATGGAGGCCACCGCAAAGCCCTGCATATAGGGCGGCGTGGTGCGTACCACCAGGGGTTTCTCCTCGTCCAGCGACAGCAGGTCTTTCTCTTTGACGAAGGCCACCAGCTGCGGAATCTGCTTTTCCACTTCGACCTTGAAGTTCTCCTTGGTGGCGTGGTGTTCGGAAAGTTTGTCCAGCACCTTGGATATCTTGACCAGGATATCCTTGGGGCGCGGTTGGTCGTTGAAGTATTTTGGCCAGAGTCTGTTTGCGAGTTCATCCATTTTCAGGTGCAGGCGATCTTTTTCGCGCAGCGCCCGCCGGTACAGTTCCTCACCACTCATGCCAATCTGTATGTCGTAGCGGAACTTCTCTTCATAGCGTTTCTCGCCGATGCGGAAATCGCTGAAACTGTCTGCGTTGTCCATCTGTGCCTGCAGGGTCTGTAGCAGCACAATGTACTCTTCAATGGCCTTGCGAGTGGCATCCAACCGAGCCTGGAACAGCTGTTTTTCCTTTTCGGATAAGCCACTGGCCGCCAGTTTTTTCTCAAGATCCTCCCCGAATACCGACTTCGCACCTTCATTCTGCTGGATCGCAAGAACCAGCTGTGGTGCGGCGGGATTGCGTAATGATTTTTCCGCGGCAACGTAATAGGCCGGCACATATTGCATGCGGTTACTGAAGGTGCGCAGGCGGTCATCCAGCGGTGCATAGTCCGTATTGAGGATCAGGGCAAAGCCGTGGGAAACGTTGTACTGGCTTGGGTCCCATTCAAAGGGCTTGAATTGGGTGAGATTCCAGATGGTCTCGTCGAGGAAATTATTGATCAGTGCCAGGTCGGTGCGCGCATTGACGTCGAGCTCGTCCTGCTTGAGTCGGGAAAATTGGTTGCGATATTCGCGGGCAAATCCGAGCACCTGCTGGCGGTAGTGCTTGTCGGGAACCTCAAGCATGTCCGCGACCTTGTAATAACCGTTGCTGATGGCCCAGGATGGAAACAGGTGCCACATGCGCTCGATCATCTGGTTGCTGAGGCTCTGCAGGGACTGCTCGGCGTTGCCGCGGGGGTCGGGGACCGCGCTGGTTTGCGAGGCTTCTGATGACAGTGTACTGACATCGGTGCCGCCATTTTCACCGCTTTCCTTGTTTGCTTGCCCACTTTTTTCGCCACAGGCGCAGAGCAGTGTGGCCAGGGTAAAGACGGTCATTAGTTGTTTCATGGGCAGCTCGAACTTATGGCGGAATCTGCTCAAAAACTAGCACAGACGACTTATAGTTATCGCTTGCTCCGGCAATTATTTTGTGTGAACCAGGTCGCCTTGTTTCACATTAGGGCGGCGGCTAAAGTGGCAATACTGGAAATTGTGGCCGAGTGCCGCGATTCACTTCGTTCAATTTTGTATTTTCACTGAGGAGTCAGGTATGACAGAACTCGCAGCACAGGCATGCGAAGCGTGCAGAGCGGATGCGCCGCTGGTATCCGATGAAGAACTGGCGCAACTGATCCGGGAAATTCCCGACTGGACGCCAGTTGTGCGCGATGGCGTGATGCAGCTCGAGCGGGTATTCAAATTCCGCAACTTCAAACAGGCGTTGGCATTTACTAACCGTGTAGGCGCCATAGCCGAAGAGGTTGGCCACCACCCGGCACTGCTGACAGAGTGGGGCAAGGTGACCGTAACCTGGTGGAGCCATGAGGCCGGCGGTCTGCACAAGAACGACTTCATCATGGCGGCCCGCACCGATAAGCAGCTTGACGTCGAGTAAGTACAGGAACGGATACCTTGCTTGCGCCGTATTCGTGCGGTTTACGAATGCGGTGCGCACTTCCGGAATTGGGCCGCGGTGCTCGGCTCAGCACGGAAAATTCAGTAACACAGCAAGCAAGTGGTAGACAAAATGCTGAAGATGAAAGCCAGCTGCGAACGTTGCAGTATGAAACTGGGCCTTTCCGACCAAGCCTTTATCTGTTCTTACGAATGTACTTTCTGTCCCGACTGCAGTGAAACACTGCGACACGTCTGCCCCAATTGTCAGGGCAATCTGGTGATGCGCCCACTGCGCCGTACTTCCCCGACGGAAGTGCCGAGAGCCAGATTCAAGGCCAAGCTGGAAACGATTCTTTCGTGAGCGGCATGCTTCGCTCGCTTCCCCGATACGTACCTAGGGCTTTTTCTGCGCCCAGAGTAAAAACTCGCGGTTGCCATCACCGCCGGTGATCGGGCTGTCAATGTAGCTTTTTACCTCCAGCCCCAGCGCCTCACACAGCGCGCTGATCTTTTCCTGTACTCCCTGATACAGCGCGGGATCGCGCACCAGGCCGCCCTTGCCGATGCCCTCGGGGCCCACTTCGAACTGGGGCTTGACCAGGCTCAACAGGTGGCCGCCGGTTTTCATCAGTGGCGGCAGTTGCGGCAGGATCAGGGTCTGGGAGATAAACGAAACGTCCATCACCACCGCGTCAAAGCCCTCATCGGCGAGCGGCGCCAGTTGTTCCGCCGCCAGGTAGCGCGCGTTGATGCCCTCGAACAGGTGCATACGCGGATTGTTGCGCAGGGATTCGGCCAGCTGGTCACGCCCAACGTCCACGCCGACCACCAGTTCGGCACCACGCTGTAACAGACAATCGCTGAAGCCGCCGGTGGAGCAGCCCACATCCAGCGCCCGCCAGCCGCTGGGGTCGAGGTGGGTATGGTCGAGAATTCCCGCCAGTTTCAGTCCCGCACGGGATACGTAGCGGTCTTCCGGCAGCGGTTCCACCGTGATTCGGGCATCTTCACTCACACTCTGGCTCGCCTTGGTGGCGGGGCGCGAGCGCGAACCCTCACACAGCATTACGCACCCGGCATCGATCAGTTTGCGGGCGTGGGTGCGGGAGCTCGCGAGGTTGCGCTCCACCAATAACAAGTCGAGACGGATCATGGACGGCACTATAGTTCTGGCAATCAGTTTTCAAAACCAAGTTTGAAACTGGCCGGTTGCGGAATTTGGGTCGGAAAGGGCGGCCATGCTACCTTCTGGTCCCGGTCCTGAGAAGCATTTGCAACAGTAGCGAAATGGTTTCATTGCCGATCGGAATAAATTGCCGGTGTGAGTCGAGCTTGCACCCGGCGCAACAGTTGATGAAAGGAAACGGGAGTTCAACGTACATGGCGAAAACGGTGCTGAGCAAGTTCAGGATACGCAAGGGCCGGGTATACGAAGCCCCACTGGAAAACGCGTTCGGCCGCCTCGTCACGCCATTCGAAGAGTTTATCCATCGCCAGAGCAGCAGTGGCCTGCTGTTGATGGCGTGCGCGGTGATCGCCCTGATCATCGCCAACTCCCCGTGGCAGGAAGCGTACAAGCACCTGCTGCACCTGCCGGTCAGTTACAACTTCGGCGACTGGTCGCTGTCCATGAGCTTTCACCACTGGATCAACGATGGGCTGATGGCCATCTTCTTCCTGCTGGTGGGGCTTGAGCTGAAGCGGGAGTTTCTTGTTGGCGAATTGTCGGAACTGAAGCATGCGGTGTTGCCGGTGTTGGCGGCAATTGGCGGCATGTTGGTGCCGGCACTGATTTTTTACGCGTTTAACGGCGGCACGCCCTCCGAGCGAGGCTGGGGGATCCCCATGGCCACGGATATCGCGTTTGCGGTGGGCTGTATTGCGATTCTCGGCAACCGGGTGCCGCGGGCGGTGGTGACATTTCTGGTGGCGCTGGCGATCGTGGATGACCTCGGAGCGATTCTGGTCATCGCGGTTTGGTATACGGAGAGTGTGAATACCCACGCACTGATCGCCGCCTGTGTGCTGGTGGGGGTGCTGTGGTTGCTGCAGTTTGTCGGGGTGCGCCGCTCCGCTGGTTATATTTTTGTCGGTATCTTGCTGTGGTATGCGCTGTACCGGACCGGTGTCCATGCGACGCTGGCGGGGGTGATTACCGCCATGGCGATTCCTGCGGGCCCGAAATACGATCCGGTGGCCTTCAGTACCTTCGTCAAAGACATTATCCGCAGCTTCGACCGCTGCTTCCGCCCCGGCGACAAGATCATTGCCAATGATGCGTTGCGTGCGCGGGTTACCGCCCTGGATAACGGCATTCATCTGGTGCAGTCGCCGCTCCAGCGTATGGAAACGCGCTTGCACACGCCGGTGGCCTTCATTGTGGTGCCGATATTTGCCCTCGCCAATGCGGGGATTCCCATCGACAGTTTCACCAGTTACTCCGCGGTGCTGAATCCACTGACCCTCGGCGTGATCTGTGGCCTCGTGTTCGGCAAGCTGATCGGCATTGTGGGTGCCACCTGGATCGGCTGGAAGCTCGGGTGGGGTGAACTTCCCAAGTCCGCAACGTTCCATCACATCATCGGCGTGGCACTGTTGGGCGGTATCGGCTTTACCATGTCGATCTTTATTTCCGAACTGGCGTTCGCCGGGGAAGCCAAAATGCTGATCCAGGCCAAGGCCGGTGTGCTGCTGGCGTCCGTCATTGCCGGGGTGGCCGGGTTCCTGGTGTTGCGGCGGGCGCCGATTGAGGAGTCCACCCAGAAGGGCGAGGCCGAGCACGAGGACGGCGCCGACGAGGGTGAGGGGCGCAAACTCCCGTGAAATTGCGTGGTATTCAACTGGCATACGGGAAAGGGTTCAGCCGGGCAACGCGAGCCATCCGATAACCAGTAGCGAAGCCCACGCCAGCAGGGCGCAACCGAGTTGCCAGTTGCGCGGTGTGTTGTGGAGTATGCCCGACCCGTAGACCACACCCGCGCACAGTCCCAGTAACAGCAGGCTTGTCGGTCCGGTCGCCGGCGCTTCACCGTTCTTATACAAAAACATCGGCCAGAAAGTGATGGCGAGGCTCACCAGCAGGCAGGTGACGAAGGTGATAATCCGCAGTGCTTTCATCGGTGCCACCGCATAGTTCACACCGGGCTTTGCCGGGTTACTCGTCAAACTCGGTTTCATTGCGGTCCATATTCTCGGTAACTTCCAGCCACAGCGCATTGACGATGGCAAAAAAGCAGGCCAGCAGCACACCGAGAATCCAGGTGAAATACCACATAAAAGCGTTCCTCAGTAGCTGCTGTGGGAGTTGTCTTCGATATATTCCCTGGTCACCCGACCGTACATTTTGCGGTAACACCACAGGGTGTAGAGCAGAATGATCGGCACAAAAATGACCGCGGCGGCGAACATCAATCCCAGTGTCAGATGGCTGGAAGTGGCATCCCAGAGCGTGAGGCTGATATCCGGATTGCGCGACGAAGGCATGACGAAGGGGAACAGGGCTACACCTGCGGTCAGGATGACGCAGGTCACCGCGAGGGCACTGGTGAGAAATACCAGCGCACTTTCGCCGCGGGAGAGCAGCCAGGTGGCTGCGGCCATCAGGATGCCCAGCAGCGGTATGGCCCACAGCAGCGGATAGGCCTGGTAGTTGGCCTGCCATCCGCTGTTGCCATACGCCACAGATTTCATCAGCGGGTTGATGTTGTCCCCCAGCGGTTTGATGTCGACGATGCGCATGCCGTCGATGCCGACAAGTAGCCAGATACCGGCGAATACAAACAATATGATCACTGCGAAGGCGGTGAGCTGCGTGACCTGTTGCGCGCGGGTGTGCAGCAGCCCCCGGGTCTTCAACTGCAGCCAGGCGCCGCCGTGCATCGCCAGCATGGCCACCGAGAGCAGGCCGCAGATCAGCGCAAACGGATGCAGCAGTTGCCAGAAGCTGCCGTGATAGCTGGGGCGCAGCAGGTCATCCAGTTCAAACGGAAGGCCCAGCATCAGGTTGCCGAACGCCACCCCGAAGATCAGTGGCGGCACCAGGCCGCCGATGGTCAGCCCCCAGTCCCACATATCGCGCCAGCGCGGGTCGTCGATCTTGGAGCGATAGTCGAACCCCACCGGGCGGAAGAACAGCGCGCACAGGGTAATGATCAGTGCGGTGTAGAGCCCGGAAAAGGCTGCCGCATACACCATCGGCCAGGCTGCGAAAATGGCGCCACCGGCGGTGACAAACCACACCTGGTTGCCCTCCCAGTGCGGCCCCACGGTGTTGATCATTACCCGGCGATCCATATCGGTCCTGCCGATGACCCGCAGCAGCATCCCCACGCCCATATCGAAGCCATCGGTGAGGGCAAAGCCGATCAGCAGTACCCCGATCAGTGCCCACCAGATCAGCTTCAGCGTTTCATAATCCATAGCGCGTCTCCTGTCCCATCAGGTCTGTGAGGGCGATTTCCCCGGTATCAGTTCGAAGTGATATCTGCCGGTGCCGAGGCTCGATGGCCCGAGTCGGGTGAAGCGCAGCATCAGATAGATTTCCACCACGGCCAGCGCCGTGTAAAACGCGATGATGGCGGTGAGGCTGCCGATGACCTCGCCGCGGCTGATGGATGACGCGGACAGGTAGGTGGGCAGCACCTCGGCGATGGACCAGGGTTGGCGACCATACTCCGCCACGATCCAGCCGCACTCCGCGGCGATCCACGGCAGCGGCAGCGACCAGAGGCAGGCGTAGAGCACCGCGTGATTGGCCGCACTGCGATGGCGCGCGGACTGGATAAACGCCGCGATGAAAACCAGCAGCATCAAAAATCCCGCGCCCACCATAATGCGGAAGCTCCAGAACATCGGCGCCACCCGGGGAATAGAGTGCTCCGCCGCCTGTCTGATCTGCTCGTCGGTGGCATCGGTGACATTTTCCGTATAGCGCTTCAGCAGCAACCCATAGCCGAGGTCGTGGCGCAGGTCGGAAAAGGCATTCTTGGTCTCCTGGCTGGTGTCACCGCCACGCAGTTGCTGCAGTAGCGAAAACGCCTGTATGCCGCGGCGGATACGCTGTTCGTTTTCCGGAATGATCCGGTCAAAGCCAATCACTTCCTCATCGATGGAACGGGTGGCGATGATGCCGAGTGCCCAGGGTATTTTTACTTCAAAGTGGTTTTTCTTCTGCTCCTGATCCGGAAGGGCAAACAGTGTGAATCCCGCCGGCGGCTTCTGGGTTTCCCACTCCGCTTCTACCGCCGCCAGTTTTACTTTCTGCACATCGCCCACGGTGTAACCGCTTTCGTCGCCGAGTACGATGACCGAGAGAATCGAGGCCAGCCCGAAGCTCGCGGCAATGGCAAAGGAGCGGCGCGCAAAGGGGATGTCGCGCTTTTTCAACAGGTAGTAGGAGGACACGCTCAAGACAAACATGGCGCCGGTGACATAGCCCGCGGCCACGGTGTGCACAAATTTGACCTGGGCCACCGGGTTGAACAGCACATCGCTGAAACTCGAGAGCTCCATGCGCATGGATTGGAAATTAAATTCAGCGCCGGTCGGATACTGCATCCAGCCGTTGGCGATCAGAATCCACAGGGCGGAGAGGTTGGAGCCTATGGCCACCAGCCAGGTGCACACCAGGTGCTGTACTTTCGTCAGGCGGTCCCAGCCGAAAAAGAACAGGCCGATAAACGTGGACTCAAGAAAAAATGCCATCAGCCCCTCGATGGCCAGCGGCACGCCGAATATGTCCCCTACATAGTGGGAGTAGTAACTCCAGTTGGTACCGAACTGGAATTCCATCGTCAGCCCGGTGGTCACCCCAAGGGCAAAGTTGATCCCGAACAGCTTGCCCCAGAATTTCGTCATGTCCCGGTAAATGGTTTTACCGGTCAGGACATAGCAGGACTCCATGATTGCCAGCAGGAACGAAAGCCCCAGGGTCAGTGGCACAAACAGAAAGTGGTACAGGGCGGTGAGGCCGAACTGCAGCCGGGACAGGTCGACAACGGTTTCATCGATCACTTAGCGCTCCTTGCCGATGATCTCTGGGGGTGAGGCGGGCTCGGTGGAATTGGCTTCCCGTGCTTCCTGCAGGAAATGCAGGTCCACCGGTGCCTGTTCCGCCTGCGGGCTGAAATACACGAACTTGATCGACATGATGATGGCGACCTTGATGACCAGAACGGTGCCCAGTTCAATCAGCAGGCGACGGTCAGACAGTGACATGGTGATTCCAACCCGGCGGCACAGGGGTGACAGGCGGAAATTGGCCGCGTACACAGGGTAGCAACCGCCGCTGCGGGGCAGGTGGGATGAGGGTTAAACCGGCGCGGAATTCACGTTGCGGGCGCGGTCTGGCGCGAAGTTACTCCTGTGTTAGTATCGGAAACCTTACTGTTTTGGTCAGTCCAGATTATGTTCTGACCGAAAATTGGCTAGTCACTCAATAATCAAAATCAGGAGTGCGTGCAATGGTGACGATGACCCTGACCCTGCAAAAACTGGAGCAGTCGCTGCTGAACCTGCGCGAGGCAAACGACTGGCGCGGTGTGCTGTGCTGGAGCCTGCTACCGGTACTGGCCCTGGTCACCGGTCTGGGTCTGGTGGCCGGCAAGGGCATATCTTCCGCAGAAATCCCGCTAGACAATTCCTTCAGCGTGGAATCGGCGTTTGCCAAAGAGCGCCAGAAGTATCCGGACATCGGCATTGCGCGGGTCGCACCGGCGGCGGGCGTTGCGGTACAGCGGGATCAGGTATACCGCCGAATCGGCGCACGCGCACTGCACCTGGACTTGTACCGCCCCGACAGTGCGGCGCCGCGTCCCGCGGTACTGCTGGTGCACGGCGGAGGCTGGAGGTCCGGCAATCGCACGCTGCAACAGCCCATGGCCACCTATTTAGCCAACCGCGGCTTTGTCACCGCCACGGTGGAGCATCGCCTGTCTCCGGAAGCCCGCTACCCGGCGGCGGTGCAGGACATCAAGGCCGCGGTGTGCTGGCTGCACCAGAACGCCGCGCGCCTGGGGGTGGATCGCGACCGCATCGCAATTCTCGGCGCCTCTTCCGGCGCGCAACTGGCAACTCTGGTTGGGGTGACCCCGGGATTGCCCGCGTTTCGTGAGGACCGCGACGCAAGCTGTGAATCCGTGGCCGCGATCGTCAATCTGGACGGGATTGTGAGCTTCATTACCCCCATGGCGCTGGAGCACGAAAACGACCCGCGCAAGAATCCATCCGCGGCCGGTGCCTGGTTTGGCGGTCGCTATGAGGAAGTGCCGGAATTGTGGCGCGAGGCCTCGCCGCTGGAATACGCCGGTGCCGGCTCGCCGCCCACCCTGTTCATCAACAGCAGTCGGCCGCGTTTTCACGCCGGAAGAGATGAATATATCGCCCGCCTGGCGGCGGTGAATGTCGATGCCGAAGTAATGACCCACGGCGATACGCCGCACCCCTTCTGGCTGTTCCAGCCGTGGTTTGAACCCACCGCGGAGCGGGTGGATAACTTTCTGCAGCGGGTGCTGAAATAACAGTCGCATCAGCCGCTTTTGGCTGGCTATACTCGCGCCGATTGACCGGGTAATGGGGCAGTGAGGTCCGCGGAAATGCAACAGCCAGAACAATTTATCGACCTGCTAAAACTGCTGGTGCGCAGCCCCAGTATTGTCGGCGCGGAGCACTCGTTTTTCCGTGTACTGCAGCGTGAGCTGGAGGAGAGGGGTGCCCACGTCACCTGGTATGAGGGGCTGCTGGTGGCCCAGGGGCAGCGCCCCCACAGCGCCAAGTTTTCCGCGCACATCGACCGCCACGGGCTGATCTGCACCGGGCCCAACGAATTCCAGTACGCCGCGTTTGTCTCCGGCCGCCGCTCCGACCTGCTCGGCAACTCCGTGTCGGAAAAACTGATGACGAAAATCGTCGATCGTTTCCAGGGAGTGGCCGTCACCGCCTACGAGCCCTGGTCCGGTTCCTATTTTGGCTCCGGTGTCATCCGCCGGGCCTATGTCTGTGGTTACCGCAACAACCTGATTTTCGAGGTGGCTGGACTCGAGCATGTGGTGGCGGGCACGCCGGTGGCGTTCACCGACCGCCTCAAAGTCTCTGACGGCATCCTCAGCGCCCAGCTCGACAACGTGCTCACCGCGGCGCACCTGGTACACCTGTATTCCCTCGGCTTTCAGGGCACGGCATTTTTTACCGCCCAGGAAGAGTCCGGCAGTAGCTGGCGCTACCTGCTGGAGTGGTTCCGCCGCTTCAATGGCGGTACCGAAAGGCTGATCGTGGTGGACACCAGTCCCTACCCGGACCGGGCCAGCGCGGATGCCCAGCAGGTGGTCCTGCGCCGAAGGGACGCGAACGCGGAATTCCATCCTGGCACCACCGCGCGCCTTGCCGACCTGTGTGATGCCCAGGGCATCAGCTACAGCTACAAGGACACCTATATCGAGGAGCAGAACCAGAAGGCGATTGCCGAAGGGCTGGAGCCGCAGTCACTGGGTAGTACCGAGCTGGGACGTATCGTTTCCGCATCGTCCGGGTTTGTACAGGGCACCACGCTGCAGATTCCCACCACCGGTTATCACACCATGCAGGAATCCGCCTCCATAGAGGCCAACAGCGCTTTCAGCGACCTGTTGTGCGCAATCGCCGCGGACGGTTAACCGGGTTCAGAACTGGTCACTTTTGTCGTTGTCGCGCTGTACATCAGGCTGACGTCAATCGATTGGCGCAAGGCCTGTGATGACATTCACATTCGGTGTGTGTGCAACGCTACAGGGCTTCAAAAAAGCCCATTTTTGTAATGATAGTGCCAGGTTGTGCGTGAGAAGATGTTGTGCTGGTCTCTGTTGGGCTGGCTGCTGTCAAAATAAAAATAGACATTTGGTGACAATGGGCGCGGTCCGGGTTGTGAGAAATTGTTGCCCGGGCTGCAAGTCTAGTGGTCCAAACTTCGGTAAGCGGCATGTCGATAGTAACCTTGACCGATATTGTTTCCGATCCACATTCGCGGCGAGACAAAAAAGATGTTCGCCAGATGCATGCCGGACTGATGGAAATTGACAGCGATCTGGTGATTTCCAAAGTTCACGACAAATTTATCGGGACAATTTTCGGTGACCCCAATATTCAGGGGAAGAAACTGCATTCGGTCCTGGGGCCCCAGTTGTCGCAGGAGCAGTATCGCGATGTTGTCTCGGTGCTGAAAACACTGGTTCTGAACCGGGATATTATTTCCAGCACCAACCAGAAAAATCCTTTCGATTGCCTGAAGCTGACCATCGACGGTCCGCAGGGGCGCCGCGTTACCAAATACATTCGTTGCGAATTCAGCAAGGACAAGAATTTTGACCAGACCGGGCGCTGGCAGATCGTTGTCGTTGATATCTCCAAGTCGGTCAGAATTTCCCGCCAGGTCCGCCGATCCAGCGAAAAGGCCGAGGTAAAAGTCAATACGATAATGACTCTGCTGAGATTCGAACGCGATCTGGTCAACGAATTTCTGGACGCGACCACCTCCTCACTGCGCAATATTATTGAAAATATTTCCTCCAGGTCCGATAAGGCGCAGCCGGTCAGGCACAGGATGGAAAAGGTTTACTGCATCGTTCATCAGATCAAGGGCGATGCGGCAATTCTCAATCTCAATGTCGTCAGCGACCAGGCACACAACCTGGAAAATTCCCTGTCGGACATGAATCAGAAAAAAGAGCTTTTTCAGCAGGATCTGCTCGACCTGATTCCCTCGGTCAGGGAAATGATTGCTTCGGTAAAGGAAATCAGACAGATCTTCGAGGAGATTGTCGAGGGTGGCTGGGGGCGAGAGCAGCGGCAGAATGACGACAGCATGATGCGCCGCCTGAAGTACCTGGTCGACCGCCTGGCCAAGGACAACAATAAAAAAGTTATTCTTGTGGACGACGGCTATGTGGATACTTCGATACCGCTGCATTTACGTCGCATAGTCAATACCGTGGTGACACAACTTGCGCGCAATGCCGTTGTGCACGGTATTGAGGACCGGGATGAACGCCTTGCGCAGAACAAGACCCCATACGGATGTCTGCATGTCAGCGTGCAGCACGTTCGCGGCAAGATTTCCATTTGCGTTCGCGATGACGGGCGCGGTCTGAATTTCGGCGCCATCAAACAGGCCGCGCTGAAAAGCCCGCTGTTCCGGGGGGCTGAAGTCGAGAAGTGGGGCGCGCTGCAGGTGCTGAATGCACTGTTTAAGCCCGGGTTTTCCACCGCGAAGCAATTGACCCAGCATGCGGGTCGGGGCGTGGGGCTGGACGTGATCAAGTCCACGGTGGAAAAACACAAGGGTACTGTCACGGTAAAAAGCATCGCCGGTTCCTTTACGGAATTCACCATGGTATTCCCGAGCACCTGAACCGGTGCGATGGGCTGGAGCCGCCGTCTCTGGGTAGTAGCGAGCTGGGACGTACGCCGCGGGCGGGTTAACGGGGCTCAGAATTCCTCGCTCTACTGATCGTTAATGCAGTGGCTGTTGCAGTAAGGTTTGTCCGAGCGAATCCGGCCGCTTTCGGGGTGTACGGTCAGCTGGCGCTTCTGCTCGCCGTGATAGGCCACTACCTGCCAGTAGCCGTGGCGAAACTGCATGCTGGAAATGGAGTGGAAACCCAGACCGCGCAAGCGCGCACGCACGGCACCGGCACTGAGGGCTATCTCCGAGGGTGTATTGCCGTCGAGGTCTGGCCCATACAGTTGCGGAGGAATCTGGCTCTGGGATGAGGGGCTGGAAAACTGGAAGTCCTGCGCGGTGAACGGACCAGGCTGCTGGGCACCTACAGTGGGAGGCAGTAACAGGCACAAGCCGGCGATCAGCAAACTGGTCGCTGTACGATACCGTCCCAGCTTTTTACGGCGCAGGTGCTCACGGATGGCAAACCGCATGGTTTTCCCCAAATTGCCGTTATCCGTGGATTGATAGGGTGATTCGGCCGCAACCCCAACGGGTATCTGCGCCCTGCCGGTAGATGCGGCGAAGTGAGCCGTTGGCAGGTTGGTTCCACCACCGTGGACTTGCAGGTCAGCACCAGCTGGCGAAAAGGCTGCTAGAATGGCGCGCTATTTATCATTCAATGTGAGAAATGGCGCCAAACATGACTCTCTCGACCGTATTCCGCCGCTTCGGCGCAGTTTTGCTGGGTTTTGCCGGCAGCACCGGGGCACTCGCCGCCGACCCTCTCAACGTTACCGGTGACAAGTTCCGCCAGCTGGAAGAACTGCTGCCGACCCCGAACATCTATCGCGCCGCATCCGGTGCCCCGGGTCACGCCTACTGGCAGCAGCAGGCGGATTACGACATCAAGGTCTCGCTGGACGACGACCGCCAGCGCATCACCGCGTCAGAAACCATCACCTACCAGAACAACTCCCCGGACACCCTGCGCTACCTGTGGCTGCAGCTGGACCAGAACCGCTTCAAGCCCGGTTCCGCGGGCAACCTGGCCGCGCCGGTGGATGTGGAATCCATTGCCCCGGACACCATTCCGTTCGGTAGCTTCCGTCGCGAAGTGGTCTCGGCTGAGTTCGACGGCGGCTACAAGATCACCAAGGTGGCGGATGCCAGCGGCCGCGACCTGCGCCATACCATCGTCGATACCGGTATGCGCATCGACCTGCCGCAGCCGCTCAAGCCCGGTGCCAAGGTCAGCTTCCGCGTGGACTGGGAGTACAACGTCATCGAGCAGAAGGCCCTCGGCGGCCGCTCCGGTTACGAATACTTCGAGCGCGACGACAACTACCTGTATGAAATCGCCCAGTGGTTCCCGCGCATGGCCGCCTACAACGACGTCAGCGGCTGGCAGAACAAGCAGTTCCTGGGCCGCGGCGAGTTCGCGCTGGAGTTCGGTGACTACCGAGTGGCCATCGACGTACCGGCGGACCACGTGGTCGCCTCCACCGGCGTGCTGCAAAATGCCGACGATGTACTCACCCGCGAGCAGCGCGCGCGCCTGAAAAAGGCCCGCACCGCCGACAAGCCGGTGATGATCATCACCAAAGACGAAGCGCTGAAAAACGAAAAGAGCCGTGCGAAGAACCGCAAGACCTGGGTGTTTGAAGCGGAAAATGTGCGCGATTTCTCGTGGGCGTCCTCGCGCAAGTTCCTGTGGGATGCGCAGGGCTACAAGAAGGGTGGCACCGACACCATGGCCATGTCCTTCTATCCGGAAGAAGGCACGCCGCTGTGGGACAAGTACTCCACCGCGTCGATCATCCACACCATGGATGTGTACAACCGCTATAGTTTTGACTATCCGTATCCGGTATCCATTTCCGTCAACGGTCCCGTTGGCGGCATGGAATACCCGATGATCACCTTCAACGGCCCGCGCCCGGAAATTGACGAGGAGGATCGCAGCAAGCGTACCTACTCCCGTCGCACCAAGTACGGCCTGATCTCGGTCATCATTCACGAGGTAGGCCACAACTACTACCCGATGATCATCAACTCCGACGAACGCCAGTGGACCTGGATGGACGAGGGCCTGAACACCTACGTGCAGTTCCTGGCGGAACAGGAGTGGGAGGAGAAGTACCCCTCACGCCGCGGCGATGCGCGCAAGATCATCGAGTACATGAAGAGCGAAAACCAGGTTCCGATCATGACCAACTCGGAATCCATCCTGCAGTTCGGCAACAACGCCTATGGCAAGCCGGCGACCGCACTGAACATCCTGCGTGAATCCATCATGGGCCGTGAGCTGTTCGATTTCGCCTTCCGTGAATACGCCGAGCGCTGGAAGTTCAAGCGCCCGATGCCGGCGGATTTCTTCCGTACCATGGAAGACGCCTCCGGTATGGATCTGGACTGGTTCTGGCGCGGCTGGTTCTACACCACCGACCACGTGGATATCAGTATCGACCAGGTGAAGCACTACACCGTTGGTACCAAGAACCCGGAAATCGAGAATCCCTGGAAGCGCAAGAAATTCCAGGAGGAGCCGGAAACCGTTACCGAGCGCCAGAATCGCGCGAACAAGATGACCCGCATCGTGGATGGCAAGCCGGAGCTGGCTGACTTCTACAACGAGCACGACGAGTTCGATGTTTCCAATGCGGACCGCAACAGCTATCGCGGTATGCTGGACGGCCTGGAAGACTGGGAAAAAGACCTGCTGAAGGTGGAGAGCAATGCCTACGTGCTGAGCTTCAGCAACGTTGGTGGCTTGGTAATGCCGCTGATCCTGCAGCTGGAGTACACCGACGGCAGCAGCGAAGAACTGCGTATTCCGGCGGAAATCTGGGCGCGCAACGCTCAGAAGACCTCAAAGATGCTGGTGCGTGGCAAAGACAAGGTACTGAAGTCCGTGGTGCTCGATCCGCACTGGGAAACCGCCGATATCGACGTGGAGAACAACTACTTCCCGCGCCGGATCATCAAATCCCGCCTTGAACTGTTCAAGGAAGAGGAGTCCCGCAACCTGATGAAGGACTGGGAAGTCGAGCTCAAGGAAGACTGATCGGTACTCTCCATTACCGGTGACTCTGATGCCGGGGCGGCTGTTCTTGCCGCCCTGGTCCCGTCTTACACTCCACCTATTCCCGGAACATTCCCTGTACATTGCTACTGAGGTTCACTGCAATGCATGTTGGCAAGTTGCGTATTATTTCTTTCTTTGCCGCGGTAATGACCCTGCTACTGGCATTCAACGCCGAGGCTCACCGCTACCATTTCGGTCTCACCGAATTGGAAGTCAATCCGCGCACCCAGTCGCTGGAAATAACCCACCGCTTTTTTGTTGCGGATATCGAACGTGCACTGCAGCTGAGTGCCAGCAAGGAAATGAAAGACGCTCAGGCGCAAATGGCGTCCTACATCAACGAGCGCTTCCAGATTCGCGCGGCCGACGGTGCGGTGATTGAGCCGAAGTGGGTTGGCATGGAATCCGATGTGCACGATGTCTGGGTCTATCAGGAAATTCCCCTGAGCCAGGTAGAGGGCAAAAAGCTGCAGGTGCAGCAATCCATGCTGATGGAGGTCGAGCGGGACCAGGTCAACACCATAAACCTGACCCGCGACGGCAATACCGAAAGCTTTACCCTGAAGCCGGGTGCCAGCAGGGTAGAGATTCAGTTCTGATCCGCTTGTGAATCTGTTCAGCCACAGGTGCAGCAGCGGCGTGTTTTCTCCGTCTTGCCGATACCGGGGTTGAACGAGTTGGTGGGGTCCAGCTGTTCGAAAAATTTCAGCTGGGCTTCTGGCGCCTGATACAGGTGGCCGACATTGTGCTCGGCGGGATAGCAGGCACCGCGCCGATCGAGCAGCTCCAGCATCGCCTTTTTTACCTGCTTTACGTCGGCACCCTTCTTCAGGATGTAATCCTGATGGAAAACGTTGCACAGGAAGTGCCCGTAATACAGCCGGTATTCCAGCTGATCCGCGATTTCTGCGGGTAGCTGTTCCTGCCAGTCCCGGTCGTTGCGCCGCAGGGCGATATCCAGTGGCAGCAACTCGCCCACTTCTTTGTTGTGTACCGCCTGGTAACGCATGGCCGCGCCCGCGGACACAAAACGGTGCAGCATGGCCTTGGTTGCTTCCGCGGGTGTGCAGGCAAAGAACTCGCCGCTGTTTTCCGCTTCACTGAAAAATGCCGTGAGCCAGTTGCGGGTCGGTTCAATGGCGTCGTCCGCCATTTTCACGATCAAGTGATGATCGAATTTTTTCCGGTAATTGAGCATGCGCTGCGGCAGATGTTGCGGAAGCAGTTTGCTGAACTGCTGCAGCAGGCGATCGCTCAGATAGCGGGGTAAAAAGCTTCGTTTGGCCAGCCACGCATCCACCCGGCCCTTGAGCGCAAAAAATTTCGGCATTCTGCGCGTGCCAAGCTTTTCAATAGTGTAAAAACTGTCCCTGCCGTATTCCGCCGCCAGGTCGAACATATCCTTGTGCAGGTATTCACCGAGCATCGGGATTTGCGGCAATTCGCTCAACAGGCCGCGGCGCAGTCGCGAGAATACCTGTGCATCGTTGCTGCCGATATAAAACGTCTGGGTGCGCTCGGGAACCGGGAAGGTGTCGAGGCGTACGGCGAACACCGCCACCTTGCCAGCACAGCCACTGGTTTCGAACAGCCGCCGCGGATCGGCATTGAAGCGCGCCGGTGTATCCGCATCGACATCGCGCAAGCGCGCAACATAGTCGCGGTCCGATGCGGTGCGCGGGCGGAGATCGTTGTCGGAATAGGGGAGTTGCCCCACGCGGATAAATGAACCGTGTTCGAGGTTGGTGAGGATCTCTTCCGGGGTTTCTCCCAGTTCGATACCCAGGTGATTGATCAGCTGCAGCTTGCCGTGCTCGTCCACCCGCGCAAACAGGGCCAGCTCGGTATAGGCCGGGCCGCGCTGGCACAGCGCGCCGCCGGAGTTGTTGGCGATGCCGCCGACAATCGATGCGCCCAGGCAGGACGAGCCGATTTCGGAGTGCGGTGCGCGTCGTATGGGCGAGAGCAGCTTCTCCAGGCGATGCAGGGTGGCGCCGGGCAGCGCTACCACCTGTTTGCCGCCATCCAGCAAATGAATGGTTTCCATTTGCAGGGTGTTGATAATCACCAGCGGGCGGTCGTAATCGGAGCCGCTCGGGGTAGAGCCCTCGGTGAGGCCGGTATTGGCCGCCTGCAGGATGACGATGGCTCCGGCATCGACGCAGGCCTGCAGTGCTCGCCACATGTGCAGCAGATGCTGGGGAAATATCACCGCGAGGGCATCGCCCTCACCGGAACGAAATCCTTTGCGGTAATGCTCGTTGCGCTTGGGATCTGAAACGACCCTATCGGCACCGAGCAACTGCTCGAGCTGCTGGAGCAGTTGCCGGCTGCCTTCGCTGTGTATCCTGTTCAGTCCCTGTTTTCCTTCATCAAATCCGTAGTTCAGTCATTTTTGCCGAGGCGTTGCTGCATCATAAAACACCACTCGTCACTTCCGCCATCGGGGCCGTGGGCGCCGTCGCCACCGGTGAGCATGTCCATCGCGTTGTACCACTCGTCAGTGCCCACTTCGGGAAGGCCATTGGGAAACCGCTCGGCGATGGCCTCACCCTGGTCATTCATCACTTGTTCGTTGACCCAGTTGAACCACTCCGGGGTACAGATCAGTTCGCCCTCTCCGTTCGGGTTTTCCCCTGTGTCGGCGGTGGAAGGCGGGGCGGCATCCTCTGTTGTACTGGCGTCGGGGGCAGAGCTGTCCGGTGCCGACTGGTCTGGCATGGCAGCATCGCCGCCGCCCTCGGGCTTGTTGATGATGACTTCTTCCATCACCTCGGTCTCTGTTTTCGGGGCATTGTCCGGATCATGGGTTTCGGTCTTGCGGCCGCAGCCGTAGATGGTGACAGAGGTGGCCAGAGTTGTGGCGACGGCGATGTAGAGTAACTTGCGAATCATGGTTTCTCCTCAACGGTTCGATTCGTGGGCGCGGTATCGGGCGACGATGTGAAGTAAGCATAGGTGGAATTTCGTGCCTTGCACGGGGTGCCCTGAAACAAAAAAGGCGGCCAATGGCCGCCCTTTTTGGGTTGTAACGGTGTCTGCGATCAAAGTGCCGACTGCGCGGCGGCGGTCTCCGAAGCTGGCAGCTCAGCCAGCGTTTCACCATTGTCATTGGCGGCGGCCGCGGCCAGGCGCTGCTCTTCGATACGGCTGGTCCAGGTCAGGAGCGTCTGGTAGTGACGGATGTTCTTCACATAAGTGACCGGTTCCCAGCCGCGGGCATAGCCGTGCTTCAGGGTGGTGTAGTACTGGCGCTTGGCCAACAGAGGCAGGTGTTCGCGCACGTCGGACCAGCGGTCCGGGCTGCCGCCCATGCGCTCGGTCAATACGCGCGCGTCTTCCAGGTGGCCGTAGCCGATGTTGTAGGCAGCCAGCGCCATCCAGGTGCGGTCCGGCTCGCGAATTCGCTCGGGGATCTTGTCGCGCACCTGCACGAAATAGCGTGCGCCACCCTCGATACTCTCGGTCGGGTCCAGGCGATTGACGCCCATCTCGCGCGCGGTGGCGCGGGTCAGCATCATCAGGCCGCGCACGCCGGTGGGGGACTTGGCGCTGGGGTTCCAGTGGGATTCCTGGTAGCTGAGTGCTGCCAGCAGCTCCCAATCCAGGTCGTATTCCTTCGCCACCCGCTGCATTTCGCCGCGCCACTGGGGCAGGCGCTCGCGCGTGAGTTGGGCAAAGGTCTGTGCGCCGCCGGCATTCATCTTGCTGACATGGCCGAAATACAGCTCGCGCAGCTCCGTAACCAGTCCGCTGGTGTTGGCCCGCAGCATGAAATTGCGCGCGGCCCGGTAAAGGGTGTCGTCATCCCCCTTGGGGAAGGCCCAGGAAACCGGCTGGAACTGGGTCAGGTTGAAGGCGATATGGGTATTGGGATAGAGGCCGCGGTGCACCGCGTAGGCGTTGGAATCCACCACCGCATAGGTGTACTTGCCCTCATTCACCATATCCACCAGCTCCATGGCGTCGACATCGGAGACTTCTTCCCAGGTCAGCTCGGGGTGGAATTCGGAGAGCTTGCGCAGTTGCTCCGCGTGGGCGCTGCCGGCAATCACGGCGATATTCTTGCCGGCCAGCTCAGCCACACTGCGGGGGCGGGTTTCACCCAGGCGATAGATGACCTGCTGGCGAATCTCAAAATAGGAGGGGGCGAAGCGCACCTGCTCGCGGCGTTCCGGAGTCACGGTGAGACCGGCGGCGGCCAGGTGGGCATCGGAGTCCGGGTTGTCCAGTTCGCGGAACAGGTGACCCAGATCGTGTACATCGCGGATTTCGAGGGTGACACCCAATTCGCGGGCGAACGCCTGCAGCATGCCGAATTCAAAACCGGTGTGATTGCCGTTGGCGTCTTCGTAGTAGGTGGTGGGTCCGTTCTGGGACAGGACCACCAGCTTGCCGGATGCCTTGACCTGCTCCAGCAGGCTCGGCGCCTTACTGGCCACCAAAAGAGAAGCGCAACAGGCCAGCGCCGCACACTTCAGCATGCGGCGGCTGTATCGCAACAGTCGGCTTTTCATGATCATAGGTTGTTCCCTCGAGTCCGTTCTTTGCTTTATTTTCGGCGTGTCCGACTCGAGGAAAGCTGGGTCGGAGGCGCCATTTCCAGCGGGCGGCGGCTCCATTGCCACCCGCGCGTAAAGCCTGTTTGTTTATATATTGCACAGGCTTGGGTCAAAAGCGCGGCAATTCTACCCCAAACCCCGTCGCGCTGACCAATCGGTTGATGGTCGCATCTGGACCTTTGTGACCGGTTGGCTTGTTTTGACGACTTAAGTGTAGTACTTGGCGCCGGCATAACAGGCCGTGAAGCGACATCGGGGGGGAAATGCCGCCAGAGATTGCGTGTTTGCCTTCTTCCCAGTGGTGTTGCCCACGCCCTTCATCTTTACTGCTCTAACACCTTGGCAGTTATGTGCCGGAGATGTGTCTACGGCAGTGTTGGAGCGGAGTAGCTTCGGGTACAATGCGCGCGCTCACGATACCCCTCGTTCCTGTGCGGCACTCTTTTAGAAGCTGATCCCGTAGCCGATTGCTTATGTCCACAGGCGCTCAATTCCAGACAAGAGGCTAACTCCCGCGATGCTAGTTCTGCGTGGTGCTCCCGCACTGTCGAAATTTCGCCATCAAAAACTTCTGACCCAACTCCGCGCCCTGCAGCCCGCCATTGCGGATGTCTACGCCGAGTTTGTCCATTTTGCCGACAGCAAAAAGCTCGCTAATAAAGAGCAGGCGCTGCTGGAGCGTCTGCTGCAGTACGGACCCACCGAAGAGAAGCATCAGCCCGAAGGCGAACTGCTGCTGGTCGTTCCGCGCCCGGGCACCATCTCGCCCTGGGCTTCCAAGGCCACCGATATTGCCCACAATGCGGGCCTGACCCAGATCCACCGCCTGGAGCGGGGGGTTGCCTACTACATTAGCGGGGTCAAATTAACCGAGGCTGAACGCAACCTGCTGGCGGCGGAACTGCACGACCGTATGGTCGAGAGTGTATTCACCGAGCTGGCGCAGGCCGAGCAGCTGTTCCAGGTGGAAAAGCCCCGCCCCATGGGCCGTGTGGACGTGCTGAACGGCGGCCGCCAGGCGCTGGAGCAGGCCAACGTAAACCTGGGCCTGGCCCTGGCAGAAGACGAGATCGATTACCTGCTCACCAGCTTCGAAGAGCTGGAGCGCAACCCCACCGATGTGGAACTGATGATGTTCGCGCAGGCGAACTCTGAGCACTGTCGCCACAAGATCTTCAACGCCAGCTGGACCATCGACGGCGAAGAGATGCCGAACTCCCTGTTTGGCATGATCAAGAACACCTACCGCCTGGGCGGCGAGAACGTGCTTTCCGCCTACGCGGACAACGCCGCGGTTGTGGTTGGCCACAACGCCGGCCGCTTCTACCCGGACCCCGAGACCAAGGAATACGGGTTCAGCCAGGAAGCCATCCATCTATTAATGAAGGTGGAAACCCACAACCACCCGACCGCAATCGCGCCGTTCTCCGGTGCCGGCACCGGTGCCGGTGGTGAGATTCGCGACGAGGGCGCCGTTGGCCGTGGCTCCAAGCCCAAGGTGGGCCTGACCGGCTTCACCGTTTCCAACCTGCAGATCCCGGGCCACCTGCAGCCGTGGGAAGTGAACTACGGCAAGCCCGAGCGCATCGTTACTGCGCTCGACATCATGATCGAAGGCCCCATCGGCGGCGCCGCGTTCAACAACGAATTCGGCCGCCCGAACATCTGCGGCTATTTCCGTACCTTTGAAGAAGACTTCGACGGCGAGCGTCGCGGTTACCACAAGCCGATCATGCTGGCGGGTGGCTACGGCAACATCCGTGAAGAACATATCGAGAAGCCGGAATTCCAGCCCGGCGCCAAGCTGATCGTACTCGGCGGCCCGGCGATGCTGATCGGCCTCGGTGGCGGTGCGGCTTCCAGTATGGCCAGTGGCACCAGCTCCGCGGACCTGGATTTCGCCTCCGTACAGCGCCAGAACCCGGAAATCGAGCGCCGCTGCCAGGAGGTCATCGACCAGTGCTGGCAGCTGGGCGACAAGAACCCGATCGCGTTTATCCATGACGTGGGTGCCGGCGGCCTCTCCAACGCCTTCCCGGAACTGGTGAAGGACGGTGGTACCGGCGGCAAGTTCGAACTGCGCAATGTGCCGTCCGACGAGCCGGGCATGAGCCCGCTGGAGATCTGGTGTAACGAATCCCAGGAACGCTACGTGATGGCGGTGATGCCGCAGGATCTGGAGCGTTTCCAGAAGATCTGTGAGCGCGAGCGCGCGCCCTTCGCGGTGGTGGGTGAGGCCACCAGCGAGAAGCACCTGACCCTGAACGACAAGCAGTTCGATGCCAAACCGGTAGACCTGCCCATGTCCGTGCTGTTCGGCAAGCCGCCGAAGATGCACCGCGTGGCGGAAAAGCGCGAGGCCAATACCTCCGCGTTCGACACCAGCAAGATCGACCTGAACGAAGCCGCCGAGCGCGTACTGCGCCTGCCGACCGTCGCCAGCAAGAACTTCCTGATCACCATTGGCGACCGCACCGTAACCGGCCAGGTCTCCCGCGATCAGATGGTCGGCCCCTGGCAGGTGCCGGTGGCGGACTGTGGTGTGACCACCGTGGCCTATGACAGCTACGCCGGTGAAGCCATGTCCATGGGCGAGCGCACTCCGGTTGCGCTGCTGGACGCGCCGGCTTCCGGACGCCTGGCAGTGGGTGAAGCCCTCACCAACATCGCCTGTGCGCCGATCAAGCAGCTGTCCGACATCAAACTCTCCGCCAACTGGATGTGTGCCGCGGGCCACCCGGGCGAAGAGGAAAAACTGTACCGCACCGTGGAAGCCATCGGCATGGACCTGTGCCCGGCGCTCGGCATCACCATCCCGGTGGGCAAGGACTCCATGTCCATGCGCACCGCGTGGAACGACGGCGGTGAAGACAAGGCCGTTACCGCGCCCCTGTCCCTGGTGATCTCCGCGTTCAGCCCGGTTACCGACGTGCGCAAAGTGGCGACCCCACAGCTGCGCCGCACCAAGAAAGGGGAATCCGAGCTGATGCTGGTGGACCTGGGTGCTGGCAAAAACCGTCTCGGCGGTTCCTGTCTGGCGCAGGTATACAACGAACTGGGCGACAAGCCCGCGGACCTGGACGACGCCAAGCGCCTCAAGGGCTTCTTCGAGGTGATGCAGGAACTGCTCGCCGAAGACAAAGTGATTGCCTACCACGACCGTGCCGACGGCGGCCTGTTCGCCACCCTCGCGGAAATGAGCTTTGCCGGTCGCGTCGGTATCGATGTAGAAATCTACGACCTGGGTGATGACGCCATCGCCGCGCTGTTCTCCGAAGAACTCGGTGCCGTGTTGCAGGTCCCTGCCGCAGACGCCGACATGCTGGCCATGCGCTTCGCCGCCGTGGGTGTTCCCGCCCACCAGATCGGTGGCCTGAACGACAAGGAACTGCTGCGCATCACCCGCAATGGCGAGGAAATCTTCAATCGTAGCCGTGCCGAACTGCAGCAGATCTGGAGTGAGACCAGCTACCGCATCCAGGCCCTGCGCGACAACGCCGACTGCGCCAAGCAGGAGTTCGATGCGCTGGCAAAAACCGCGCAGCAGGACCCGGGCCTGTCCGTCAAGCTGAGCTACGACATCAACGAAGACATCGCCGCGCCCTATATCAAGAAAGGTGTACGCCCGAAAGTCGCGATCCTGCGCGAGCAGGGCGTCAACAGCCAGGTGGAAATGGCCCACTCCTTCCACCGCGCGGGCTTCAATGCCATCGATGTTCACATGAGCGACATCCTCGCCGGACGTATCGAACTGGATCAGTTCAAAGGCCTGGTGGGCTGTGGTGGCTTCTCTTACGGTGACGTACTCGGCGCCGGTGAGGGCTGGGCGAAGACCATCCTGTTTAACGACCGCGCCCGCGACCAGTTCGAAGCGTTCTTCAATCGCAAGGACACCTTCGGCCTGGGTGTATGTAACGGCTGCCAGATGTTCTCCGTGATCAAGGAACTGATCCCCGGCGCCAGCCACTGGCCGCGCTTTGTGCGCAACCTGTCCGAACAGTATGAAGCGCGCTTTGCGCTGGTAGGCGTGGAAGATTCCCCGTCCGTGCTGTTCAAGGGCATGGCCGGTTCCTACATGCCGGTGGCAGTCGCCCACGGTGAAGGCCGTGTGGAGTTTGCCAGCCAGCAGGCGCTGGAAGCTTGTGAGAAATCCGGCACCATTGCCATGCGTTTCCTCAACAACAACCAGCAGATCACCGAGACTTACCCGTCCAACCCCAATGGCTCGGTCAACGGTATCACCTCGCTGTGTTCCGAGGACGGTCGCGTCACCATCATGATGCCGCACCCGGAGCGCGTCGCCCGTGCCGTCAGCAATAGCTGGCACCCGGATGAGTGGAAAGAGGACTCCGGCTGGATGCGCTTGTTCCGCAATGCGAGAGTGTTTGTGGATTAAGTCGAATCAGCTGCAGATCTGACAAAAAACCCGCTCAACAGAGCGGGTTTTTTTTATGTGTGATTTTCACTTCTATCCCACTCTTGGGTGCGGCTGTTTGTATATTGCCGGCACACAGCGGCTTTAGGCTAACTTTTATACATTTGATCAGGTGAAGAAAATTGCTCACTCCGCCCACTAACTTTGTGCGTATAAGTAAAAGTGGAAAATCTTTATTAAAATCAATTGGTTATTGAGTGGTGCCACTGGCGGGATAGTGGGCAGTATGATCATTTTGTCTGTTGCTGCAGATAAGGGCTATCCGCTACAGGCTTGACCGTATGGGCCTTTGGCGACATTCTGGCGTGAAAACATTAAAGAGATATGGGGCAGGGGGATATAGGCCTTGCTGCCCACTAATTAACTGTTATGTGCAAGTCAGAAAGAAACAATGAGTGCTGGTCTACCTCTTATAATTTTAAACATTCTCGCTCTGGCCATATTGTCTTTGTGGGT
>NZ_DATCMV010000127.1:0-3396 GCF_036563125.1 Microbulbifer sp. | reverse complement strand
GATAAACACACGCTGTACTTTATCGCCGAGATGCGCCAGGAGACCGATTACGTCCGCCACCATATCCAGAAGGTGGTAGCCTTCTTCGAGGCCATGGAATCCTTTGCCGAATGGCTGCGCGCCCGCGGCAAACAGGTGATTCACTACCGTCTCGACCATCCCGACAACACACAAGCGCTCGGCACCAACATCGCGCGACTGATCCAGGCGCACGGCATACAGAAATTCGAATACCAGCTGCCGGACGAATACCGGCTGGACCAACAGCTGAAACAACTGGCAGATGACCTCAGTATCCCCAGCGAGGCCTTCGACAGCGAGCACTTCCTCACCAGCCGCAGCGAACTGGCGGAATTTTTCCAGGGCAAAGAATCACTGCTGATGGAAAGCTTCTACCGCTACATGCGACGCAAGCACGACATCCTGATTGAAAACGGCGAACCGGTTGGCGGTAAGTGGAATTTCGACAAGAGCAACCGCAACAAGTGGAAGGGCAAGCCCGCAATTCCCCATGCCCGCGGCTTTCGCAAGGATGTGCGCGAGACCGTCGCACGGATCGAAAGCGCCGGGGTAAAAACCTTTGGCCGTATCGATGCGGAACATTTTCCGTGGCCGACCACCCGCGAGGACTGCCTCCGCGTTATGCACCACTTCTGCGAGCATCTGCTGGTGCATTTCGGGGACTTCCAGGATGCCATGGACCCGGACGAGACATTCCTGTTCCACAGCCGCCTGAGCTTCGCCATGAACTGCAAGCTGCTACATCCGCGGGAAGTGATCGATGCGGTAATCCATCACTGGCAACAGAACCAGAAAAGCATATCCATTAACGAGGTCGAGGGCTTCGTGCGGCAGATACTCGGTTGGCGGGAATATATGCGCGGCGTCTACTGGCGGGAAATGCCGGGCTATGCCCGCTGCAACCGCCTGTACAACCACAAAGAACTTCCGGCGTTTTACTGGACCGCAGACACCAAAATGAATTGCCTGCACCACGCCATCAACAACAGTCTGGAGCACGCCTATGCACACCACATCCAGCGGCTGATGATCACCGGCAACTTCGCCCTGCTCACCCAGGTACACCCGGACCAGGTGGACGCCTGGTACCTGGGAATTTACATCGACGCCATCGAATGGGTGGAAATCACCAACACCCGCGGCATGAGCCAGTTTGCCGACGGCGGCCTGGTCGCCACCAAGCCCTATATCAGCAGTGGAAGTTACATCAACAAGATGAGCAATTACTGCCAGGGCTGCCGCTATAACGTGAACGAAAAACTCGGCGAGGATGCGTGCCCGTTCAACAGTCTGTACTGGAATTTCCTCGCGGAAAAGCGCGAGCATTTTCGCGGCAACCATCGCATGGCGATGATGCTGAGCCTGCTGGAAAAAATGGATACGGAGGAATTGAAAGCGCTGCAGCACCGGGCACGCCAGATCATTCGCAGCCCCGATTCGTTTTAATCTGTCATATTCAAACAGGCTCATCCGCAAACGCTATATTGAAATGAGTTGCAAAATCCACTTGAGAGAGCCTGCCCGATGCCCCACCTGCTTCGCATACTTAGCGGATTACTCTTAGGTTGTGCCGTGCAGCTTGCGCTGGCGGCTGAGACCGCGGACGCCATATTCCACAACGGCAACATTATCACCATTGACGACAACCACCCCAGCGCGGAAGCCGTGGCGGTGAAAGATGGCAAAATAATTGCCGTTGGCAAACGCGACGACGTACTCAAAACGGCCGACGAAAACACACGAAAAATCGACCTTGCCGGCAAGACCATGGTTCCGGGGTTTTTCGATTCCCACGGCCACGCGTGGATGATCGGCTTCCAGTCCATGACCGCCAACCTGTTGCCCCCGCCGGATGGCACGGGCAAAGACATAGCGTCCTTGATCAAGCTTTTGCAGGATTGGGCCGCCGCCAACCAGGACGCCGTCAAACAGATCGGCTGGATTGTGGGTTTCGGTTACGACAACTCACAACTTGCGGATCAGCGCCATCCCACCCGCAAGGATCTGGATTTGGTCTCTGCCGACATTCCCATTCTTATCATCCACCAGTCCGGACATCTGGGCGTCGCTAATTCCAAGGCACTGGAAATCGCCGGCATCTCCGCGAACAGCAAAGATCCAAAAGGCGGGGTATTCCAGCGCGAGGCCGATGGCAAGACTCCCAACGGCGTCGCCGAAGAGTACGCGTTCTTTCAGCTGGTTGGTGCTTTTGGTAAATCACTCAACAAGGATGTGAACGACCTCTTCGGGATTGAGGGCACCAGGTTGCTCGCCTCCTATGGTTACACCACCGCACAGGAGGGGCGCGCAACCCAGGCATCCCTCGATGCACTGAAGCGGGTCGCAGACAGCGGCGCGTTGAAAATTGATCTGGTCGTGTACCCGGATATTCTCGAAATTCCGGATATACACCCCACACTTGAGTACCACAATCGTTTACGGGTGGGCGGTGCCAAGCTCACCATTGACGGCTCACCCCAGGGAAAAACCGCCTGGCTGACACAGCCCTATTTCATACCGCCGCCGGGGCAGGACAAGGATTACCGTGGATATCCCGCGATCACCGAACAGCAGGCGATGGACGCGGTGGAAAGGGCCTTTGCGAATAACTGGCAGATCCTGGTGCACTGCAACGGCGATGCCGCCATCGACCTGATGATCAAAGCGGTGAAGGCCGCAGAGGCGAAGTACCCGAACGTGCATAACCGCCCGGTGCTGATTCACGGCCAGACGCTGCGGCGTGATCAGGTGGACGAAATCAAGAAGCTGAGGATTTTCCCCTCGCTGTTCCCCATGCATACCTTCTACTGGGGCGACTATCACCGCGACTCTGTGCTGGGTCCGGAGCGCGCGGAGAATATTTCTCCCACAGGCTGGGTTCTGGCGGAAGGCATGATGTTCGGCACCCACCATGATGCGCCGGTGGCGTTGCCGGATTCCATGCGCGTGCTTTCTGCCACCGTCACCCGCCGCTCCCGCAGCGGCCGTGTCATCGGACCCGAGCACCGGGTACCGGTAGCAACCGCGTTAAAAGCCATGACACTCTGGTCGGCATGGCAGCACTTTGAGGAAAAGCGCAAAGGCTCGATCGAAGTTGGCAAGCTCGCCGATCTGGTGGTGCTTTCGGATAATCCGCTGACGGTGCCGGAAGACCAGCTGGCGGATCTCAAGGTGATGGAGACTTACAAGGAAGGGGTATCGGTTTACAAGCGAGATACAGCAACCGCATTAGCGCCCTCACCTGCCATGTTCGGTGTGACATTACCGAACACAAATACACACGATGCGCATCACTTGGGCATCCGCCACCAGCACGGTGACGGATGCTTTAACGATGCGTTGAGCCTGTTGATGCAGGCAGTGGAGCAGGCTTCC